>CAZMXY010000332.1:0-3301 GCA_964570345.1 uncultured Rhodothermales bacterium
GAGGTCGCCACGATCGCGCCGGTGGAGGTGAAGGACGTCGTGTTTTCGATGGACGAGACGCCCGAACTACTGCGGGCGCGATGGGAATGAACAAGCACATCATCGTGGCAGGAATATTCGTCCTGGAAGCGGTCGGATTCTTCATCGTGGCGGCCGCTCATCTCGGAGCGGCGGTGGACGTGCCGGGCCACGTGCAGCCACGCGTGCCGGTCGCCGTCGTGGCCGGGCTCTGCGGGCTCGCGCTCGTTGGGGCGGCGACGGCGTCCGTGGAACGCCGGCGCGCGGCATGGGAGATCGGCGTCGGTGCGCAGGTTGCTTGCGTCGCGGCGATGCTCTTGGCCGACATGGTGATGGCGGTGACGGACGTCACGCCGATATACCGGATCGGCATCGGCGTGGCGGGCGTGGTCGGCATCCTGCTGATGACGTCCGCGGGGAAGTCGGCACTAGGCCGCGAGGGTTCGGGACAGCGCGGATAGCGGATCGCCACGTGGTTAGGGCGTGTAGGTCGGCACCCTTGAAGCGTTTCGGGGAGCGCCTCTTTCGCCACGGGCGATCCCTTCAATGGGGAAGGACGTTGAAGGCGTCTTTATGGCGTGCGTCGCTCGCCGTACGCGGAAGCTTCCACGGCGGGGATGTGATGGCGAGGATACGCGCGAGTCCGGATACGAAGAGTCAGAGCGTTGGAAAAACTACAGGCCCAGACATCCTACAAATCGATGTGCTTCGGGAACTCCGGTACGATGCCGGAGGACGGCTGCTCGCCGGAGGAGTCGAAGAAGCGCATGTCTCCGTTCACGTCGCAGGTCCAGACTTCGAGCGCGCCGTGCTCCAAGTAGAGGCGGCGTTTTTCATCGATTTCTGCGCGGGTATTGGATTTTGAAAGGACCTCGATGCAGATCTCGGGAGCTACAGGGCTGGCTTCCGCATCCTCAGGGAGTCCGGACCACCGCTCTTCGGAGATCCATACGACGTCGGGCAGCTTCACGCCCTTCGACGTCTCGATCGCAAACTCAACGGCGCCACGTCCGGGGCGCGTGACGAGTTCGGAGAGCAGCACGTCGATTCGCGACTGCGCGTGCCCGTGTTTCGGTTTTTGCGGACTCATGACGAGCTGCCCGTACTCGTTGGTCTCGATCTTGTAGGGCAGATCGCGCAGCGACGGATCGCGAAGAGCACGGCTCCAGGCCGAGAACGTTTCCATGAGCGGCATACGTGGTTCACCTGATGGACTCCGACTATACGATGGACAAGCGCGGTCCGATCCCTTTCTGACGTTTCGTGTAAGAGGTCGTTAAAAGAAGGCACCGGTATGCTATAGACACGTTGCCGTCGTTTCGCATAACCTCCGCCCATCCGATTTTTGCATCTGAAGTGAGAGAGCTCCGCTCGAGCCGGCGCCGGCCCGATGCAGGGTGCGCCGCCTGAGACGGCGGGGCCGCGATCGTTTTTCCAACAACGGCGGGATTATGAGCGATCGAGTGGATTTGGACGACATCATGGGCGAGGCGCGGTCCCGCGACTGGGGGAGCCTTGAGGAGCTGAACGCGTGGATGGCGCAGAAGACGCCGACGTATGACCGTGCGCCGCAGGAGGGCTGTCGGGGCTCATCCCGAACCGGAGTTCTTTGCCTGACGGTGTCACGTCATCTCCGACGACGAGCGAATTCGGCATCGGAGTCGACGATATCTGCCGCGCCGGCCAGCATCTCGCAATACCGGGCTGCAACCGAGGGTAGGAGGTCTCGCCTGGATTTGAGGTTGTGGGCCGTCATCGGGCCGATGAGGTCGAAGACGGGCTTCGGCCACGTGCGAACGGCCCGGTCGATGACGTCGTCCGGCAGGGCCATCTGCAGGCTATCGGCGATGGACACCCAGTCGGCTCGCGTCAGATTCGGCGCGATCCGGAGATCGAGGTCGAAGGCTTGCCAGTTCAATCCGCGCACGTCCGGAATGTCGGCGCGGAAATCCGTCGCCCTTCGGAAGATCTTCTTGCCGGTGAGTCGGCCGATTCCGTTGAGCAGGCCATCAAACTTCGCGAATGCGCCATCACGATCCGTCGCGACGGGAGCGAAGCGGGTGCCGTGATCCGTGTCGAATTCCGCCCACCGCCACTGACCTTCGTGGCGGTCCCAGTCGCCGATCAGCATGTCGAAGAGGCGCGCTCTCGCGTAGGCACGCACATCGACGTGAGCGTTGCTGTCGGCGCGAAGCTTCTCGAACAGCTTTTCGGTACCGATGAGATTCTCTGCAAAACCGAACTGTGCGGCATCGGAGTGATCCTCGTCCGGATCACGCTCGAAGAGAGCGAGCATCCCGGCGAACTCGTCGCGAAATGCGCCGAGGCGGGGCGTGTCGGGCACGACGACCAGTGTGGGGTGAGGTTGCAGGATGCCGGCCGCTTGCGCGAGGGGCGGCACGATGAAGGCGCCGACGGGATTAAGCGACGAAATCTGATCCTGAACGAGGCGCTCGATGATCGTTCCACGATATTTCTCGGGCAGGGCTTGCCCGACCGATTTGTCGACGGAGCGCAGGTCGTAGAGGCGGCCGTCGGCCCCCAGGAGGTGCAGCGTGGCAGTCTGGTTGCCGCCGCCCCGCTCAAGCACCGTGAGACCGCCCGCGGTCCGGTCGAGATCGATGACCGCGACTTCGAGCGACATCGTCCATACGTCCCGATAGCGGTTTCCCAGGAGCCACCTCTTCAAGGAGCCCGCCGCATAGCGGGCGCCCGGTACGACCGTCGCGGTATCGCGGCTGACGAAATGGTACGGATCCGCGGGGGAGGGGAAGTCGGTCGTGGGAGCAGGCGGGTGCTGCTGCACGGCGGCTGGGCCGGGGAGGAGGAGAAAGGGGAAGAGGAAGGGGAAGAGGAAGGGGAAGGGAGACGAGGGGCGCGTAGCGAGCCGACTCACGGCGCGACGCGGAGTAAAGGGGAAAGGGACCGCAGGAGTCTTCATCGCGCAGTCCGGCACGGTGTGCGCGTTCTACTCGATAGAAGGAGTAAAATTACTCAGTGTCTTGGGTACATGCCCAACTCACGCGCTGGGCTATGAATCCAAAGCAACGAAGCGGACGAGGCCGGCCTGCGTGCCGATCCACAAATGGCCGCGGCGATCCTGCATGACGTCGCTGACGTGGCCCTCAGGCAGGCCGCCTTCGACGCGCCCATTCAATCACAGATTTCCGCGCTTCATTTCGCGAACGGCGTAGTCGGCGGCGCGGGCGGTTAGGGCCATGTAGGTGACGGAGGGGTTCTGGCAGGCGGAGGAGGTCATGCAGGCGCCGTCGGTGACGAAGAG
>CAZMXY010000333.1:0-3297 GCA_964570345.1 uncultured Rhodothermales bacterium
GCCCAATGGAGCAACAGGTCTTTGTGGAATTCGAAGTTGTCGGACCACGGTTTGTCCTCCAGGAATTCCTGGCCCATAAAGAGCATCGGAATGCCCGGTGCAGTCAGGCTGATCCCCATTGCGACGCGCGCACGACTGCGGCCGTACCAGGATCGCGGGTCGGAGGGATCGCCGAGACGTGCGACGCGAGGTTCGCGGCCATGGTAGACTATGTCGTGGTTTTCGGGTCCCTGGACGAACTGCCACTGCGCATCAAATCCATCGGGCCACATGCTCGCCGCCAGACCGCTCATGTTGAGCGGCCGTTCATCCGGACGGGAGGCATGTCCGACGACGTCGCGAACGGCAATCCGAAGTCCGTCCGTGAGCGTGGTATCGAAGCCGGCTCCTTCGGGTGGCGCCTTGACCACGTAGGGGTTCACGTTCCAGTACTCTGCTTTGTCCAACACGCCGGGATGATGGGATCGCAGCGTCGAGGTAAGGTCCTGGCAAAAACTCCAGCCGTGTGGTGCGCCGTCGTGATCGATGACGCTCACCTGATCGTAGCGAAAGCCGTCGATGCGGTACTCGTTCAGGAAGAATTTCGCGTTCTGGATCAGGAAATCGCGCACCTCCGGCTTGCCGAAGTCGAAGACGAGCCCGCCGGCATGGCCCTTGTCGGTAAAATACAGGGAGTTCTTGTTGCCGCCCTCCGTGGATTGGCGGTCAAAGAAGTAGATGCTTTGATCGCCGAAATCACCGCCTGCGTGGTTGTACACCACGTCACACAGCACCGCGAGGCCGTAGACGTGAGAGAGGTCGATGAGGGCCTTGAGCTGATTCATCTCGCCGCGCAGGTCCTCGGCGGCGTAGCGTGCCAGCCCTCGCGCATCCAGCAGCTCGTTGACGTGCTCGACGTACGGCTGGAGATCTTCGTCCTCCACCGCGAAATCCATCTCAGGGGAGAAGTAATCGACTCCATTGTAGCCGAGGCTGAACTGGGTCGGAAACTCCTGGATCGGCAGGAGCTGAATCGCGGTGATTCCAAGTCCCGCAAGGTGCGGAATTTTCCGCGTCACGTCGAGAAACGTGCCGGCCTTATCCGGCAGGTTCGGCGTGAAGAAGGTGCCGACGTGGAGCTGATAGATGACGAAGTCATGGAACGCGGGCGTGACGTATCCAGTGTCGTGCCACGGGAAATCGGCATTCCGAACGATGCACTCGCTCGGAAACGGGGTCTGCAATTCTCGGGCGTAGGGATCACGTTTTGGTCCCTCCCCACCGTCCCCGACGACGAAGAACATGTACCGGTGCCGGTCACGAACGCCGGGAATGAAGCCCCGCCAGTGGCCGTGCGCGTCGCGATGGAGCAGGCTGTCGTCATTGCGCTCCCGATCGTTGAACTCGCCGACGACGTGCACCGAGTGAGCATGGGGCGCCCAGACGCGGAACGTGGCGCCGTCCGCAATCAGATTCGCACCCATCGGAGTGCCGGCATGGATATGGTCGAGGGAAGCCGGCACGTCGTTGCCCGGAGTAGCGCCTCAGGCGCCGCATGCCACCTGCAGGCGGCGGACGGAGCACAAGATGCGCAAGACCTCGTACGAAGGCAAGAGACATGCAGTCTTTCTTATCTTAACGGTCTGAAGACGCCTCACCTTTGTTCACCGGC
Organism: uncultured Rhodothermales bacterium; assembly: GCA_964570345.1. Lineage (GTDB taxonomy): Bacteria > Bacteroidota > Rhodothermia > Rhodothermales > VXPQ01 > CAZMXY01. The sequence goes on from CAZMXY010000333.1 coordinate 1,652, forward strand.
ACGTCTTATGCTTGATCGATACCTGCACGCCGGAATCGGAATCCTCCTTGCGACGCTCATGACGATTTCCTGGATGCCGTCATCGCCGTCGCCGAACGTGGGTACTCACAGTGGCATGGGGCAGGCCGCCACAGAGATCGAACGTACGCCTCAGCAAAGGCCCGATTCCGACGGCGTGCGAGAAGGAGAGCTCACGCAAAGCTCGTCGTCCGAATCCGATGCGCGTGATCCGGACGAGGAGGAATGGATTCAGCTCTTCAATGGCCGCGATTTAAAGGGATGGGCCGTCAAAATCAGAGGACATGATCCGGATGATAATTTCGGCGACACCTTTCGGGTGGAAGACGGCGTGTTGAAGGTGGCATACGATCAGTACGACCGTTTCGATGACCGATTCGGCCATCTTTTCACTCGCGAAAAGTACTCTCATTACATCGTCGCGGTCGAATACCGATTTGTAGGTGATCAGGCCCCGGGAGGACCGGATTGGGCGATCAGAAACAGCGGGGTGATGGTCCACTCGCAATCGGCCGCGAGCATGGGGAAAGATCAGGACTTCCCCATCTCGATCGAAGTGCAGCTCCTCGGAGGAACGGGATCGGGGGAGCGTCCGACGGCCAATCTATGCACGCCGGGAACCCATGTGGAGATGAACGGGGAGCTCGTTACCGAGCACTGCATCAATTCCGGATCCGAGACCTACCATGGCGACGAGTGGGTTCGAGTGGAAACGCTGGTGTTAGGAGATTCCCTCATTCAGCACCGAGTGAATGGGCAAACGGTCCTGGAGTACGGAGGTCCGCAAATCGGCGGCGGCGTGGTCAGCGATTTTGATCCCGCGGAAAAGCAAGACGGAAAACGACTGACCGAAGGACATATCGCCCTGCAGAGCGAGAGCCATCCGATTGAGTTTCGAAAGGTGGAGCTCCTTAATCTGGTCGGATGCATGGATCGGGACGCCTCAAACTACAAGTCGTATTACGTTCATCCAGACGCGGACGCGTGCCGGTACGATCCGGACCGCTAAGCCCCGCCGGGGCGCGTCATTTCAGAGAACGGCCCGGGCACTTCACTAAAGGGCTGATGAAGAAGTAAATGGTTGAGGGGCGGACAGGCCTCTAGTCGCTTGCGGTAAACGTGGAATCTACCGGCGTGAGCGTGACAGGTCCCAGGAGACCCGAAGCCACGGGATCCCAGGATGACGCATCGAAGAGGCCTCGCTCGTTTCGGTTTTCCGGAAGCCAGGCCGGGAAGTTGACGTTGTAGAATTTCTTCCACGCCACGTTTCGCCTGTCCACATCGGCGATGCGGTTTGCCATGGTGTTCGTGACTTGGATCTCGAGGTCGTTGTCGGCCCGGAACACGTCTCGAGGGATGATGAGCCGATAACTTGGCCCGATGAGCGTACCGAGCTCTTCGCCGTTCAGATACACGACGGCGCTTTCCCGGACGCTCCCGAGATCGAGCTCGTAGGCCTCCGCCGTGTCGCTCGGGGCGGAAAACGTAAGCGTGTACGCTGCCGTACCTGAGAATGCCTTCGGTGCGTCATCGGAAAATTCCGTCCAGGAGCGGAGCGTTCCCGTGTGGACGTCATCCGGTAAACTCGGTCCGCCCTCAATGAACCGAATCCTCCAGTTTCCGCTGAG
>CAZMXY010000334.1:0-3251 GCA_964570345.1 uncultured Rhodothermales bacterium
GGCCCTGTATCTGAGGATACTGCGGCGCCACCTCGAGCATGGCGAGTCGGTTCCGTACGAGAGTCGCCTGGATGTGTGAGGCGGGTCACGGAGCATGGCATCGCCGTGTCACGCCAGCGCGTCTTTCAGCATGTCCCGCATGTAGACGTTGATTTCCCAAGTATCTCCGACGGGTTCGTTGCTGAACGGAAGAGTGTGCATGTAATTGGGCGGACCGAACTCCGGCGTGATCGTCAGCCCGTCGCTGCCGGCCTGCCGATGGTGTTCGACGATACGCCGCCAGAGGCTCACGTGCCGATCCACGTGGTCTTTCCACTCCGGTGCACGCGGATCCGTAATCTGCGGCCCCTCTTCGTATCCGACCCGGGCATGCACGTGATCGCTTCGCGCGATTGCAAGGGCGAGCGTATCCTCCTGATCCTCGAGATTCGACTCGTGGACGACCATCCAGTGTGAAAAATCGGCCGTCAGCCGAAGATCGGGCAGCGCCTCCAGGTATCGGCGGGTGTCCGTCGCCGAAAACGTCGGTCGGCCTCGGTGCGTCTCGGCCGTGACCGGAACGCCGCTCTCTCGTCCCAGCGTGACCATCCGCTTGAAGATGCGCACGTTATCGTCGAACGAGAAAGTCTCTCGCCCTGCATGGTGATTCACCCGGATCGGGTCGCAGGCGAGCGCGAATTCGAACTGGTCCTCAAGGCTTCGGAGATGGGCATCCGGCGTGTCGCCCTGCGTCAGTATTTGTGCCACGAGCTCGAGTCCGAATTCCCTGTGCAACGCCGCGATCTCGCCGGCGGGCGCCTCTTCCGTATGCAGAAAAATCTCCGTGGCGTCGAACTCGTCCGCCTTTGCACGCTCGAGGAATCGTTCGAGCGGTTCATGCCACATCTCCCACTTCGACTTAGTGAATACAATTTGCATCTTGTTTTCTCAGGATGTGTCTCCTTCGGCACGCTCGAGTAGTTCGGAAGGTAGCCATTCCTCCCTTCGGGAGGAAATTCCATACGTACCGGGCCTTGCATTCGTTGCCCCCTCGTACGTACGATACGGTGAGGAAGGACGGCCGAGGCGCGTCGTCCCGCACACCGTTGATACCTCGAGCACGCCTATGGACGCCCATGCGATTCCGTTGCCAGAATTCGACCAGGAGATGACGTCGACGCGCAGACTCCTGGAACGCGTTCCGAGCGAGAAGGGTACGTGGAAACCTCACACGAAGTCGTTCGCCCTCGGCCACCTCGCCCAACTGGTCTCCTGGATGCCGGGCTGGATCACCACGACCCTCCGTGAGAGGGAGATCGATCTGGCCCAGTCCGGCGGGTACAGCTTTGAGCCGACGGAGGCGCTGTTGCAGCAGTTCGACCACAACGTGGATGAGGCCCGTGAGGCGCTCGCCTCGGTCACGGGCGACGATCTAGGCGTCCAGTGGTCGCTCGTGAACGGAGATCAGGTCTTCTTCACGGCCCCGCGCGGCGAGGTCGTACGAATGCATTTGAACCACTTGATTCATCATCGCGGTCAGCTTACGGTCTATCTTCGCCTGATCGACGTACCGCTGCCGCCGATCTACGGGCCGACGGCCGATGAAAAGTGGTGAACGTCGGGGTCGAGGCGAATCGGTCGCCGTTCCGTATGAGCGTACCGTTTTCCGCGCAGTCTGAGGGACCCTCGACCATGACAACGACGGAAATCTGCGCCAGGACGACCGATCTCGAAGCTATCCTTCGCTGGCGCGAGACGTATCGTTCCGAGATGGCGTGCCAGATCATCCACGATTCTATTCATCGCCGCGCCAATTGGACTGAGGAGTACGTGCTCTGCTTAGACGGTATCGGTGTCGGGTACGGCTCCATCGCCGTCGGCGGACCCTGGACGGGAAAGCCCACGGTGTACGAGTTCTACGTCGTCCCGGAGCATCGAGTGCACGTCTTCGATTTTTTTCGAGCACTGATCGATGTCAGCGGCGCGATCGCGATCGAAATTCAGAGCAACGACGTGCTCGCGACCGTCATGGTGCATACGTTTGCTCGCGGCGTGACGAGCCAGTCGATCCTCTTCCACGACCGGTTGACGACGGCCCACGCGCCGCCGAGAGCCATATTTCGTGAGGCTACGGCAGTTGAATTCCCCAACCTTCCCGACGATCAGCTTCGGTGGCGGGGAGTCGTAGAAGTTGACGACCAGGTCGCGGCAACGGGAGGCATCCTTTTTCACTACAATCCTCCTTATGGCGACATTTTTATGGACGTGGCCGAGCCCTACCGGAGACGGGGTTTAGGCTCGTTCCTCGTGCAAGAACTGAAGCGCGTCTGTCATGAAGGCGGCCACGTACCGGCGGCGCGGTGCAACCCCGAGAACGTCGCGTCACGGCGAACGCTCCAAAAAGCCGGCTTCGTACCGTGCGGGCACGTCCTGAGCGGACCAATTGCGCAATGAGACGTGTCCTTTGTCCCGTTTGAATCCACTAGCGTACAAGTGCCCGAATATGGAAGGACGTCACGGCATGCGCCAATCCAAAAAAAACGAACGAAACGACGCAAGAGAGGGTTGCCTTCCGGACGAACTTGAAGGCCTCCTCGACTTCCTGCACAGTGCGGAGCGACTCAAGAATACGGTTCGTTCAGGCTACACGTCGGAGGGTCGGCGCGAGAGCGTGGCGGAGCATACGTGGCGACTGTGCCTGATGGCGCTTCTGTTTGAGGACCATTTCACCGGCGTCAATTTTGCACGGCTCATCAAGATCTGCATCGTGCACGATCTCGGTGAAGCCATCAGTGGTGACGTTCCGGCGCCGAATCAGTCGGAACGTGGAGCGAAGGCCGAGCAGGAACGTCGCGACCTCCTCCTGCTACTCGAACCTCTTCCCGTACGCCTGCAGGCCGAAATCACCTCCTTGTGGGACGAGTATGAAAAGGCGGCTACGCCTGAGGCTAGGATTGCAAAGGCGCTCGACAAGCTGGAAACGATCCTCCAGCACAACCAGGGGATGAATCCCGACGACTTCGACTATCGATTCAATCTGGAGTATGGGCGCGCGTATACGTCCGACGATCCTTTGATCGCCAGGATCCGACGCATCCTGGACGAGGAAACGGAGCGACGGGCAATCGGGGCCGAGTCGGCCCGAGGTTAACGGAGCCCGCCGTCCCGTGGTTGTGAAGGCGACGATAGTCGGGGGCTCTGCCTCGTTAGCGCACGTCTTGTATATTGCGTTGTATACTCCGGCATGCAACGTGCCCTCGAGAAGAGCGCGA
>CAZMXY010000335.1:0-3225 GCA_964570345.1 uncultured Rhodothermales bacterium
TCGCCTTCAGATTCTCCCTCGTTCGATCGCGGAGGGCGCCTTTGACTTGCTCCGGCGTGACGATCTGCTTCTGCAGCATGCGCACGACGACGCGATCCTTGAGGCCGCGTAATTCCGCGTCGCGCTTCGCCGGTGCGCTCGTTTTCGCGCTCGTTTTGGCGCGGGGCCGTTCGGTCTGGCCGTCCCGCCGCTCGGCAGGTCGAGTGGCTTTGGGCCGCTCTTTGGCCGGCTTGGGTTCAGGGGCATGCCCATTGGCGCTCGCCTCACGCACACGCGGCGCGGGTGGCGCATCGGACACCTCTGCGTCGCGTTCACGGCGAGAAAGGGTCCCGTCTGTGTGTGAAGCTGGATTGCGTGGAGCACGTTCGTCCTCGCTCGAAGGCGCCTCACTGCGCGGTTCGGGTGCGTCCACGGCTGCCGCTTCCTGCTCGTCTTTAGGCGCGTGCGTCCGAGCGATCGGCTCCTCCCCGTCTGACGCGTGCGCTACCTCGGCGTCCGGCTCGTATCCGCGCGAGAGGCGCTCGTCCGTCGTCGGCGGCTCCTGGTGCTGCGTCGCCGCGTCCGCGAACGCATCCTGCGCCGCCGGCGAGGACGAATCCTCCTCGTAGGCATGGACCGATTCATGGACCTGCCCGTCCGGCGCGCCGTTCGATCCCAGTGGAATGGGTCCCGAAACGATCTCGTCGGCTACCTCTCCGACCTCATCATGGTGGCGGTCTTCGCCGTAGGACATATCGTCGTCCGGGTTGGAAACGGGCGGCGCGGTGGACTCGAAATCCGCGTCGGCGAGGTAGACGTCGAGCTCGTCGGCAGGGGATTCAAGCTCGGACACTTCTTCGTCCAGGTACGACGGACTCACCTCGGGCAGCGCCGAATCCTGCCCGTCACCGCCCAGATGAACCGTGACGGCATCGGGGTCGTCGGCCAGGTTTAAGGGCTCAGGTTCTTCTTCCCAGTGCTCGTCATCCTCAAATTCGTCTTCGTAGTCCGTGTACGGTTCCTCCGCAATCGCGGGCTCGTCCGCTTCGACGAAGCCGGACTCCTCCCATCCCGTATCGTCTTCGTGCGACGACGGTGCTTCTTCGACGTCGACGTCGGGCCGTCCGTCCGCGGAATCATTCGAATCCCACGGCGAAGGGTCGTTTCGTCGATTGCTGAGCAGCTTTCCGAAGAAATCCTTTTTCGCCATCTGTTTGTTACTGATTTAGTGCTCTGCGGGCTGCGCCGTCGTCCGCGCCGGGGAGTAATCACCACGACGCGCCGGGGGCGGATACCTCATCCGCCGCCCAGTCCCATCAAGCCCGACGAGGACGGCGAGATCAGCGCGATCTCGGAGGAGATGATGGTGAGGAAACAGATGGCCACCGTGATGATGATCGCGACGACCGTCTGGATCGTCTCGACCGCCATCCTCAGCTTCATCGTCGTTTCCTTCTCATAATAATCGGCCATCTGCTGCGCGCTTTGACGCACGTTGCCGGTCTCGGCGCCGCTTCGGAATCGTGCGAGGGCCATCGACGTGAAGACGCCGCTGGCTTCCATCGACCGCATGAGCTCGGCGCCCTTGGCCACCATCATGGGAATCGTGACCGTTTTGATCCGATGTTCCATGTATTTGTTGCCGCAGGCCTCGGCCGCGATCCTGATGACGCCGATGTTTTCGCCGGCCCCCGAATAGAGCACGGCAAAGACGCGGCAGAAGATTTCGATGTTGAGCTTGTGGAGCAGCGCGCCGACGAGGGGGAGTCGAATGAGCGTTCGGTGCAGGATGAAGCTGCCGTTTTCCGACCGGGCCCAATACATGAAGCCGCCGATGCTGCCGAAGGTCAGCAGCAGGACCCAGTACCAGTTGGCGTCCATCCAATACGAGAAATTGAGCGTGGCCGTCGTCATCGGCGGGAGCTCGACGTTCATGCCCTCGAACAGCCCCGCGGTCTGCGGGAAGATGTACCATATGTACCAGACGAATGCCGCGGCCAGCACGATCATCGTGATGGCCGGCGTGATCATGGCGCTCCGCACGCTCTTCCGGAATTCGTCTTTGCGCTCGAGAAATCGAGCGGTCGCCTCGTAGATCTCGGCCATGTTACCGCTTCGCGAGGCGATGCCCAGCATGTACGCGGTGAACTTGCCCATCATGTGCTGGTGCTTCATGAAGGCCTGCTGGGCCTCCATTCCGCTTTTCAGGTCCGCGTTGAGATCACGGATGACCTGCTTCAAACTGTTGGACGAGATGTCGTTGACGAGCAGATTGAGCACCTCGTCGAACGGCAGCTTGTCCTTGATCAGGTTGGCCGAAAGGCGCACGAACAGGATGATGTCCGTGTTCGGCGGCTTGCGCTGAAAGTCGAGGATCTTCTTTTTGACCGAGACGACCTCGAGCCCCATCTTGCGGAGCGCGATTTCGATCTCTTCGGCGGAATACGCCTTCTGCTGCCCGTCGACGACCTTCCCGTTCGGGTGCCGCACCTTGTACACGTACGTATTCCGCTGCCGTACGTACTTGAGCTGAAAGCGATGCTCGTCCGAGAGCGTGCCGGCCTTCTTCTGGGCCACGCGGCGGCTCGGTGCGAACACCGTACCCTGTACGGGCTGTCCCGCGCCGCCCACTCCGCTAAATCTGAATTCCTTGACCGGCATGACTGATGGTGATTACTACTTCAGGGTGTCGACGCGCTCTATTCTTCGGCGTGAATGCTGCCGTCGTATGCGATGTCCGTGTTGACGATCTCGTAGCCCTCGACGAACGTCCTGACACCGAGCTCGGGATATCGAATGCTCACCGCCGTAACTTCCAGCTCATTTGTGGTGGCACGGGTGATTTTGAAGTACCCGGTGATGGTGGTTTCGCCGAGGAACAGCTTCTGCATGCCATCCGTGGCGAGGCCCTCATAACTGGCGTTGCCCCCGTTGAACGGGTCGCGTTTCTGCTTCCAGAAGGCGGCCTCCGTAGCGATCGTCAGATTGCGATCGACCAGATTGTCGACGGCGGTCTGTCGCATCGTCGACTGGGCCATTGCGAAGCCGGCGATCACGGCGAAGCCCACGATGATAATGCCCATCACGAGGAGAAGAAGCTGTTGCTGTCCCATGACTCAGTTCCGGGATGCGGTCGTTTCTGTGCTTGACCTGATCTCCGCCTCGGATCGGATCCTTGGAGCCAACTTTCCAAACAAATCAGCGGCACCCCGGCCCGGGGCATTCCCGCAGCGAGGGTGCCGCTGA
>CAZMXY010000336.1:0-1756 GCA_964570345.1 uncultured Rhodothermales bacterium
GCCCGCGAGATCCTCGGCCTCCAGATCGCGTCGCTGCAGAATCTGGCCTTCTACCTGTGGCTGATGCGAGAGGCGCGGGCGGCGATCGAGCAGGATCGGTTCGCAGCCTGGCGAGCCGAAACGGGGCCCCGCGTAAGCCGCCGGCTGTGACGCGCGGCCGGCCGAGGGGGTCGGTCTTTTGGCGCGCTGTTTTGGGCGCGTTGCTTTCGGCGGCGGGGAGCCGCTGAACCTCGCCTACCGTCCTGCGTTAGACGAGCGCGGATCCGGAGTGCCCGAATTTGGCGTGACCGCCCCTGGATCTGGAGTGCCTGTATCTAGAGTGCTGATCTAGCGAATCATGGCCCGTCAGTTCAACGTCCCCGAGTTCTACCAGAGCTCGATCATCTCGACCGTCAAGGAAGCGCGGCGAGTCAGCGATCCGCGGAAGAAGGAGCTCTCGCCGACGGTGCTCGATTTTGGCCCGGTTCGATTCAAGGTCGCGCGCCATTTCGGGTTCTGCTACGGCGTCGAGAATGCGATCGAGATCGCCTACCGGGCGCTGGAAGAGAACGAGGGCAAGCGCATCTTCCTCCTGTCCGAGATGATCCACAATCCGCACGTGAACGGGGATCTGCAGCGTCGCGGCATCCGGTTCCTGCGAACGACGAACGGCGAGCAACTCATTCCCTTCGACGAGCTGCGGGCCGAGGACGTCGTCATCATCCCGGCCTTCGGCGCGTCGCTGGAGGTCGAAGAGGAGCTCGCGAAGCACGGCGTCGACGCGGTTTCGTACGATACGACCTGCCCCTTCGTGGAGAAGGTCTGGAAGAAGAGCGATCAGATCGGCAAGAAGAAGTACACGATCGTGGTGCACGGCAAGCGCTACCACGAGGAGACTCGGGCGACGTTCTCGCATGCGCGGCGCAGCGCGCCGGTCGTGGTGGTGAGGGATCTCGAGGAGGCCGCCGGCCTGGCAAGCGTAATCCGTGAAGAGCGCGATGCGTCGTACTTCTTCGAGCGCTTCGACGACCGCTATACGGACGGCTTCGATCCCGCGCGCGATCTGCAGCGAATCGGCGTCGTCAATCAGACGACCATGCTCGCGTCGGAAACGCAGGCGATCGCCGAGCTGCTTCGCCGGGCGATGATCGATCGCTACGGAGCCGCTGCGCTTGCGGAGCATTTCGCGGACACGAGCGACACGCTGTGCTACGCCACGAACGAAAACCAGAACGCGACGATCAGCTTGATCGAGGACGGCGGCGACGTCGGCATCGTGGTCGGCGGCTACAATTCGTCGAACACGAGCCATCTCGTGGATCTGTGCAGCGAGGTCATGCCGACCTACTTCATCCGCGACGCGGCGGAGATCGTGTCGGCGAATCGGATTCGTCACTTCGACGTTCGAGAGAAATCGCCTCGTGAGACGACCGGCTGGATGCCGGCGGCGCGTCCGCTGGACGTCGTGCTGACGGCCGGCGCTTCCTGCCCCGATGCGTTGCTCGACGAGGTGCTCCGCAAAGTGGTCGGATTTTTTGACGGGGCGCGGTCGGTCGAAGCGGTGCTGGCGCCGTTTCAACGAGTAGAACAGGTGTGACGCGACGGTCGAGGGCGAGCCGTGCGAACTGCGGCGCCCCGTACCACGACGCGGGCCGCGTCATACCCCGTGACCGATCGGAACGCCGCGCGTCCAAGCGTAACGAAAACCGTGGTATCGTTTCAGAAGGCATTTTTCCGGCGCACCCTCCTCTGCGTCCTCGTGACAGGTTCCGCCCTG
>CAZMXY010000336.1:1856-3221 GCA_964570345.1 uncultured Rhodothermales bacterium
CGGAGTTTATCACAGGTCTTGTGCTCCCCGACCGCGAACGTGCGCTGACGGGACCCGCCGTCCAGATCCCGGAGGCCGGTCCCGGCGCGGATGTGCGCAAGATTTGCGCCCGCTACGGCGACATGGACGTAAATGGACACGTCAACAACGTGCGCTATATTGAATGGGCGATGGACCCTGTTGGGCCGGAGGTTCTGGAATCGCGGCGCATCGGGCGGCTGGACGTGCAATTCAAGTCGGAGGCCGTCTTCGGCGACGCGGTAACCGTCGCGGTCGAGTCGGTCGGCGGGGATTGCGTCGACGGTGCTACCGAATCGGCGGGCGGGGACGATGAGGGCATCGCGCCCGAACCGCGGCCCGGAGACACCGTCGACGTCGCCGCCGAACATATGCCCGGCAGCGACCTCCTATTCGCCCATACCATCCGCCACGCGGACGATCGCCGGGAGCTCACCAGACTTCGGAGTGTCTGGCGTAAGATGTGAAGGGATCTACCTACATATTGCATCTTCTTCTCGTGTGCGTATTTGTGGGTTTCGGATGCAATCCGTTTGCGCCGTCTCTCGAAGAAGGCGACCCGTTCGGAGACCTCCTGGGCGACCCGACGACGATCGACGGATTTTTTACCAACTTCCGCAACGCGTACGAGCTGCGCGACGTCTCTCTCTACGAGACGCTGCTCGATTCGTCGTTCATCTTTGTCTACTATGATTTCGACGCTCAGGTCGAGCGAGAGTGGGCCTTCGCTCAGGAGCTGGAATCCACCCGCCGCCTCTTCGACAACGCCTCGATGATCAGCCTGCGCTGGAATCAGATCCTGTCCCAGGTGGAGACCGACGACGGACGGGGCGCTCGGATCGTGCGCCCGTTCAATCTGACCATCGCGCTGGAGGGCGGTGAGGCCTTCCGCGGGGACGGAAACGTTAACTTTCAGCTCGTCCGCGCCGATACGTCCGCCGCGTGGAAACTGCTTCGCTGGCGAGATGAAAGTGAGTTTTAAGTCGCGAGTTCGGCGCCTATCGGCGGCTCAGGATTTTTGATCAAACGTACAGTTTGTCGTATGCAAAAGGCTCTGGCATATGCGGCGCGTAATAGTGAACAATTTGTTGATGAATTAAAGGCCTTTCTCCGGATCCCGTCCATCAGCACGGACGAATCGTTCAGGGCTGACGTGCGTCGATGTGCGGAGTGGCTGGCGGACGAATTCAGGCGTATCGGTGTGGCCAACGTTATGCTCGAGGAAACGGGCGGACATCCGATCGTCCGCGCCGAACACCGCGTCGATGAGTCGGCGGCGACCTTGCTGATATACGGCCACTACGACGTGCAACCGCCGGATCCGGTCGAGCTCTGGGCGTCGCCGCC
>CAZMXY010000337.1:0-3199 GCA_964570345.1 uncultured Rhodothermales bacterium
CTAACCCGGACCGACACTCTTCGTAGTGCCGTTTGCGCGGGCACTTATGATCCGCCGCCGATAATAACCTGACTGCATCCCTCCGTGCTTCCTCGATTCCTCACTGTTTTCGCGTGTATCATCGTCGCGTTTGCCCCGGGCGTACGTCCGGCCACGGCACAGTCAGGCATGGCGGAGCCGAAGGGGTTCGAAGCCGTGCGGCTGCAACAATCCATCCGATTCGATGGACGTGTGGATGAGCCGGCGTGGTCGGAAGTCGATCCCTTGCCGCTCGTTCAGCACGGTCCAACCTTCGGCGCCCCAATGTCGCAGCGGACGGAGTTGCGCCTCGCCTACGATGACAGCTATCTCTACGTCTCGGCGCGGTGCTACGATTCGGAGCCGATCACTGTGACGACGTACAAGCGAGACGGGTGGGACGACGAGAACGACCAGATTGCCGTCTCTATCGACTCGTACAACGACTACGAAAACGCCCTCGTGTTTGCCCTGTATCCCACCGGCGTCCGCGTGGACGCCGCCTTCGCGAACGATGCGAGGAGTGTCACGGATGCTAACCTTGACTGGAACACGTTCTGGGATGGTGCGACGTCGGTTATGGATGACGGCTGGTCGGCCGAGATGCGCATTCCCTGGTCGAGTCTCCGGTTTGAACCTGGTCCCGACGGCCGAACGACGATGGGCGTTGTGGCCTACCGGTTCATGGCACGCAATCAGGAGCTTCAGGTCTTTCCGGAGATCCCGCCCGACTGGGGCTTCTGGAGCTTCGTCAAACCGTCGAAGGGCTACCGGATGTCGTTCGAAGGACTGGAAGCCAAGCGTCCGCTCTACGTCACGCCGTATGTAACGGCCGGGCTCGGGCAGGATTATGAGCTCAACGCGCCCGAGACCGCCTATGTCCGTTCAGATGATCCGACCTACGACGCAGGATTCGATCTGAAATACGGCGTTACCAGCAATATGACGCTGGACGTCACTGTAAATACGGATTTCGCGCAGGTGGAGGCGGACGATCAGCAGGTGAATCTTACCCGGTTTTCTCTCTTCTTTCCGGAGAAACGCCAGTTCTTCCTCGAGCGCACGACCAACTTCGACTTCAGCTTCGGTGGATTCGACCGCGTCTTCTACAGCCGTCGGATCGGGCTCCACAAGGGGCAGCAGGTTCGCCTGCTTGGCGGCTCCAGGCTAGTCGGCCGCGCGGGAGGGTGGGATGTAGGTGTTATGAGCCTGCAGACGGGGCCAGATGACGAGCTTACCTCTGAGAACCTTAGTGTGCTGCGACTGAAGCGCAATGTCTTCAATCCGAACTCTTACGTCGGCCAGATTGCTACATCCCGCATCGACGAAGAGGGCCGTTACAACGCCGTCTATGGTATCGACGGGATGTTCAACGTCGCGGCGGACGACTACGTGCGGGTGGCCTGGGCTCAGTCGTTCGAAACGGATGGCGTGAGCCGGCTGGCTACGCTCGAGAACACCCGATTTCGGTTGAACTGGCAGCGCGCCCGACAGATCGGCCTCGGTTATGAGCTCGGAATCGCCAGGTCGGGCGCAGGATACAATCCCGGTATCGGCTTTCAGCTTCGTGAGAATTTTACGGAGTTCACCGGACGTGCTCGTTACGGCTGGCGGCCCGAAGCGCCGTCTCCCATCAGCAGCCACGGCATCAGCGCTACCAATGCCGTCTATCTACGCAACGAGGACGGTAGTCTGGAGACGGCCGAGATCAACCCGGCATATTCGGTGTCGCTGCGGTCGGGCTACGTTCTGCAGGCGGGGATTAATATGGTGTATGAGGACCTCCGCGAGGGGTTTGAGCTCTCGGACGATGCCGAGGTTTCGGCGGGGGCGCACCGGTATGGGACCGTGGCGAGTAGGCTGAATACGCCGGGCGGTCGGACGGTGCGGCTCAGTATGGCAGTGGAAGCGGGCTCATTTTTTGACGGCCGGATTCTATCGATGGCCCTGCAGCCGACCTGGAACGTGTCACCGCGGCTGAATCTTTCGGGGACGTACAGCTACAACCACATCCGCTTTTCTGAACGAGACCAGCGTTTCGATGCGCACGTCGTCCGAGTTCGGGCCAATCTATCGCTTAACACGAAATTTGCAGTTTCCAGCTTTATCCAGATCAACAGCACGGTCGACGCCGCCCTCGCGAATATCCGTTTCCGATATAACCCGCGAGAGGGGAACGACTTTTTCCTCGTCTACAATGAAGGCATCAACACGGACCGATACGCTTCCGATGTGACGCTGCCGTTCACGAGCAGCAGGACGGTGATCGCGAAATACACGTATACGTTTCTGTGGTGAGGCCGCCGGGCCTGATTTGATGGGGGGCGCGCAGCGCCTTGATCGACGCATCGCCGCCGCCGGCATACGGATTGGCAAATGCGGGGACGAGCGCCAATTCCATAAATCCTCACGGGGCATTCATTCGGCCTCGGAACCACCGACATGCGCTCGGAATGGCGGTTTGTGCCCGTAATGCCTCCGCGCCGGCGGACGATGCAGGAAGGTTTACCTATTGTTTCGTGCTTCGCAGAGCGTCGTCCTATACCTTGACTGCCCTACATCTCACCCGTTATAATTTGAGGTTCTTATGCGCTTTCTCGTAATAACAAAGTCCAGCGGCCCAGCACCCCCAGATCCGTCGTTAGTCGATGCTATGAACGCATGGCTTGACGAACACGATGAGAAAATGGAGCAGTCGTGGTCATTCGCCGGCCTAAATGGCGGCGGGGGAATTCTTAACGTAGAATCACTCGAAGAGCTCGACGATATTATGGCCGCATTTCCGTTCGGTCAGTTCTCGACGGTGGAGGTTTACGGCCTTGCCGATCTCAGCCGGTCGCTTGAGAACCTACGTACCCTGATGTCTAGGATGGCTGAACAAGCAGGACGGTTGTAACTCTTCAGAAATGCAATCGAAGGGGCATCGGCTTCGGTCGGTGTCCCGTTATTTTAGTCCTCGATTACTGGCGCATAGATGCCATTGCACCACCGCTACCTCTTTCCTTGATATTGTCAAGGTTAATGATCGCGCGCACTTGCACGACGAGGTGCACGTCCATGCCCTTGGGAACGCTCCGTTTGATCTGGCGCAGGAATTCCAGGTATTCCTGATGGCGATGCCGCTTATTGACCGAGGAGATCACCGTTCCGTCGAGGACGTTCAGGGCCGCGAAGAGCGTCG
>CAZMXY010000338.1:0-3191 GCA_964570345.1 uncultured Rhodothermales bacterium
CGTGCTCGAGCTCTAATGCCCGCAGGAGCAAGTCGGATGATCAGGGCCCGACAGGTAGCAAGCCGTCCCGGCGGTTGGGGAGGCTTGAAACGATCCCGTGATCTCGACTGCCCCGCCGACCTCGACCTTCGTCTCGATTCCAATTTGGCGTCCAGTGAACGGAAACCGGCCGTCCCCCTACAGCACCCTTCGGCCAAGCTCGGGAAACACTTTTGACACCTTTCTCAGCACGTAGTCGCCGTAGGTGCCCTCGAAGTCGTGCACGCTGGCGTAATCCCAGCGCTCGTGCCGGTCATCTGGCGGTGTGTCCACTCCGGCCAGAGGAATCGGCTCGATGCGCGCGTTGAAGTTGGGGTCGAAGAAGAATGGGAAGGAGAGCCGGCCGTGCGAGCCCGTGTTGCGGACGCAGTGAGGCGTCGAGCTGTAGAGGCCCTTCGTCATCCGATTCAGCATGTCGCCGATGTTGCAGACGAACGAACCGGGTATCGGAGGCGCCGGCCGCCACGACGAGCCGGTCTTGACCTCTAGCCCTCCTACGTCGTCCTGCTTGAGAATCGTCAGAACGCCGTAGTCGGTGTGTTCACCCACTCCCATTCCTTCGCTGTGGCCGCCGGCTGTCACGGCCGGATAGTGAAAGATGCGAAAGAGTACGAGGGGATCCGACGTATATCGCTCACGGAAGTACGACCGCTCGAGGCCGAGGCTCAGAGCGATTCCCGCCATCAGCGCGTGGCCGAGCTCAGTCATGGCCGCCATGTACTCGAGAACGGTCTCGCGAAAATGAGGAATATTTTCCGGAAAGAGGTTCGGCCCGTGAAGAGGCAGGCCGGCGCGCACGCGAGGATCGTCCTCCCTCAGCTCAGCCCCGAAATAGAGACCCTCCTTGATGTCGGGCTTCCCCGAGGTCAGCTCGCCACCGACGGGAAAATAACCGCGCCACGCGCGCCCGCCCAGCTCCATCCGGATCTTGAGCTTCGTCTCCTGACCCTGGCGGAAAAACCGGCGACTCACCTCCTCGAGCCGCTCCTGCAGGGCTTCATCGACGCCGTGACCGACGACATAAAAGAATCCCTGCTCGCGGCAGGCGCGGCCGATCGCGCTCGCCGTGCGCTGTTCGTCGCCCGAAGCCGCCACGAGCGGGCCGACATCGACCACCGGCACCGAATCGGGATCCGTCGCGAGCGGCGCGTCGGCGCCCGATTGCCAGGAAGAATCGGCTCCGGAATGGCCCGAACCATTGGCACGCGAAGGCCGCCCGCCTGAAGATGCTTCGTGGGGTGTGAAATCTGTCATAGGTCTATCCGTCGAGATTCTCCGAAGCCGCTTAAACGGGCCTGATGAGGTGCTGCTTACGCTGGCACCTCACGGGACAGGCGCTGGAAATGAATACGAGATCTCCATCTCGTGCCCATGCAACGATTCACTGCGGGCAAGGCTAACGTCTTTAACTCTACCGTCAAACCAGGTAACCTCAATGTGGGCGGGCTCTCGCGCCGTTCCCATTATATGTGTGGAACTGTTTTGCGACCACTCGTGCCTATTCGAAAAACCCCTTCGGCGTCTCGCCCTTCAGGAAAGGCTCGATAAAGGCATAGAGCAGGTCGGGCTGGGTGATGACGGCGGTGTGCGACGTCGCCGGCAAGACGGCGAGGCGCGAGGCGGGCAGCGGCTCGCCCATGTCGCCCATGATGCCGCCGCCGAGCAGCCGGAACAGGGCGACCGAATGCTCGAGGGTCGCAACGTCGGCGTCGCCGGTGATGACCAGCACCGGGATCTTCAGTGCCTTGACGTCTGCTTCCCACGCCATCGGCTCCTTCTCGAGCGCGATCAGCTTCTCGACCAGCGCGGGGAAGCCGTCGGGATCGGGGGCGAGCTTGCGATAGTCCTCGGCGAACGGCATGTTGACGATCATCTCGACCGTCATCTGCGGGATGGCTTCCTTGAACGCCGGCTGCCAGCCCTCGAGGTCGTAGGCGACGGAGGCTGCGACAAGCTTATTCACTACCGCCGGGTGGCGGATGGCGAGCTGCAGCCCGACTTCTGCACCCATCGAGTAGCCGAACACGTCTGCTTTCTCGATCCCGACCGCGTCCATGAAGGCCGCCACGTCGTCCGCGAGGTTGGGATAGGTGATCGGCCGATCGATGTCGGTGGTGCGGCCATGACCCTGCAGTTCAGGCGCATAGACCTTGTGGGTCTGTGCGAGCTTCGGAATGATCGCGCCCATCGAGGGGATGTTCATGTAGGCGCCGTGCAGCACGATCAGCGGATCGCCCTCTCCGGAAACCTCGTAATACATCTGCATGCCATTGACCTCCACGCGATCGCCCACCGGTTGTGGCGCGGAGCCGCCGGCACGGCTCGAAGCATGGACTGGGCCGGCCAAAAATAGAAATCCAGCTATAAGTGCGGTACGGAACATGGATATCCTCCCTGGTTTCTTGCGCGGCTCTTGCCGACGCCATGATAACTCGAATGCTTGCCTCCCTCCGACCTTGGCGTCTTCGATGCCACCAAAGGGCGGTTTCCATAGGTTCGGAGCGGCCGAGCGTCAGACTAATTAGCTGGTCGTGTCCTCGAGAGGACGGACCTCTGATTCGCCCTCGAGCCCGGGCCAGTGAATCCGGTGAAGGTCCATAAACTTCGTGGCGAGGGCCACCGCGTCCTCGTGCGTCGCAAGTTCGCACAACGCGTAGCCGCCCACGACCTCTTTTGCCTCGGTGAACGGGCCGTCGGTGACGGTGATCTTTCCGCCGGCGAGCCGGACCCGCGTGGCCTTTGCCAGAGGCTGCAGCCCGGCGCCGTCGATGAAGCTTCCCTTTTTGATCTGCTCTTCGACGAACTCGCCCATTGCTTCATAGAGTGCTGGCGGAACGTTTTTGCCGTCGTAATCCTCGGGATGCTTGATGAACATCATGAACCGCATGCTTGTCCTTCTCGGTTGGTGGGTGGTTGGTGAACACTGCGACGGCCGTGCTTCCAAGTCAGCCCATTTCCCGCCGCTCTACCTAAGAGTCGAACGGGACGCACCGAAATCGACATCTGCCGTCCGCGGCATGGGAGCCGGCTCGAATAGAGGAGGACGAAGCACATCGGGGCGGAAGGATTGGTATGGCCACGCAGGCGACCGGCCCGCTAAGAGGTCAGTCTCAGTAACGCGATGCCGGGCCATACAAACTGGCCCGCCCGCT
>CAZMXY010000339.1:0-3136 GCA_964570345.1 uncultured Rhodothermales bacterium
GTCAAGCGGGCGATCAGTACGTGTGGTCGCGTAGACGGCGCGGATCCGATTGTTGCGTTCTGGACGGCGCAGTCGCCGAACGTCTGGAATGCGATCCTGGCCACAACGAGAGGGCATAAGATCATGCAGATCATAAATTCGAAATCACCTGGGAAGAACGGCTTTCGCCTCATACCCATCTTCCTGTTGATCGTAGGCTTAGCGGCGTGTGGAGACCGCCCGGACGACGACACCATGCGGATGGACACCACGGCACTACCCGTCGATACGGTGGGATCGACGATGGGTGACGCCCGCGCGAGCGAAGCCGACACGGTCGAAGTGACGCTCGTAGACTTCGATATCGACATGCCGACGACCCGTCGGGCCGGATCGACCGTCTTCGCAGTGACAAACGAGGGAACCGGCGAGCACAACTTCGAAATCGAAGGGCAGGGTATCGAGCAGGAATTCCCGCAGAACTTGATGGCGGGCGAGACACGCACGATGCAAGTGGACCTTCAGCCCGGCACCTATATCGTTTACTGCCCCGTTGCCGACCATCGCTCGAGAGGAATGGAAATGGAGCTGTCCGTCGAACCCGCTCAGGGTGGCGTAATCGGCTATTAGCCGGCGCCGACGCCCGTCCCGCTCCTTCCGCATTCGTCCGGGTGATCCCTTATGAAAAGAGACGGTCGGTCGATACTAGACGCGAGGTCACGTTACATTCGTTGTCTCGGGCGGAAGGATCATTATCCCGATGAATATCAAAAGCCTCTACGCGACGCCGCCCGCGCCGTCGCGATCCGGAAGCTCGGCAGTCAGGCAAGAAGGAGACCGTTCAGAGCGTTCCGCTCGACCGCAACTGCGCATCGTGCGAGACCACGTCGTGATCTCGCACCGTGCACGGCAGCTTCTTGAGGAGATGAGACAGACGCCGGACGCGGGCGTGACCATCAACGACCTTCTCGGGACGGACCATCTCAGGGGAACGCGTGTGACGCAAGTGCGCGACCGCATGCGCGAAGGATTTTACTCGCAGCCCGAGGTGTTGATCGAGATTGCATCGGTGCTCGGCGGCGCCCTAGCGACGGAGTCGTAGACCTTTCCTCGTTACCCCGTGCGCTGCGGCCGAAGCACGTAATCAGGCGGGCTGTTCCGCTCGTTGATTGATCCGCTCGGACACGGTGTCGACGAACCGCTGCGCCTCCTTTCGTGATCTGGCACGCACGGTCAGCTGGCGATCTGCGGAGCAAAACTGAACGAACCACGCACCGTCCTCTTCGATGCATTCGACGCGCTCAAGATCGCCGTATGCGTGAACTCGGATGCGATATCCGATCGCTTCGTTATTGACGCCGACGATGCGCCGGTCGGTGGCGGCATAAATTCCGTGCTGGGTCGAAACCAGCGTAGACAGCACGGTTTCGTTCGTTTGAAGATGACCGGTCAGGCGGTAGTTGAGTTCGACTTCGTAATCCATGAAGGAAATCGCTGCCGGTAGCAGGTCCGCTGTGCGCACGTTCGCCGTGCTCGAGGGCGAGCCGTCAAGCGATGCCGACCTGCGCGCGGCGTATACGCATCGGACGGGGCGGCGTTTGCCGCTGTAGTCGCTGTTCGATTTCGGCGACCTCCTCGCGGAAGGCCGGCTCGAGTTCGAGACGATCCTCGACTGAGCTGCAGGCGTGAATGACGGTGGAGTGATCTCGACCCCCGAATCGGAGTCCGATACTCTTCAGTGAATGCGACGTCATCAGCTTACTGAAATACATCGCCACATGGCGAGCGGTTACGATCTCACGTTTCCGCGTTTTCGCCGAAAGGAGCTCCGGGGCTATTTCGTAAAACTGGGCCACGGAGCGCTGAATGTCTTCAATTTCGTGCCGCACGTGTAGATCCTCCATCATGTCGCGCAAAATGTCCTTCGCTGCTTCCGGGTCGATTTCGCGTCGACAGAGTCTTGCATGGGCTGAGAGCTTGAGCAGCGCGCCCTCGAGCTGGCGAATGTTTGCCTTGACGCGTTCCGCCACGAACTCGACGACCTCCGGATTCAATGCCACGTTGTGTTTGGCCGCCTTGTACTGAAGGATCGCGATGCGCGTCTCGAGGTCGGGGGCCTGAATGTCGGCACTCAATCCCCATTTGAAGCGCGAAAGCAGTCGTTCCTCGATTCCTGAGATGTCCGATGGCGGCCGATCGGCGCAGAGAATGATTTGCTTGCCCGTCTGGTGGAGTTCGTTGAACACGTGAAAGAATTCTTCCTGCGTCTTTTCCTTTCCACCGAAGAACTGGACGTCATCGACGATCAGTAGATCGATCTGCCGGTAAAAGCAAGAGAAGTCGGATACTCGATTCTCCTGAATCGACCGAACGAATTGTGACGTGAACTGCTCGCTCGACACGTACAGCACGCGCTCGGCGTTACGATTCGCATTGACGTAATTACCGATCGCCTGCACGATGTGGGTTTTGCCCAGGCCGACGCCGCCGTAGACCATAAACGGGTTGAAGCTCGTCCCGCCCGGATTCTGAGCGATCGCGACCGACGCACTCCGAGCCAGCCGATTGCAGTCTCCTTCGATGAAGGAATCAAACGTGTATTCGGACTTCAGTCGACTGTCCACGTCTCGAATAGCGGGACGCCGTGCGCCGGGTGGACTGAGCGGCCCAGCGGTCTCGCGAGCGGACGACCGTTGAGGCGTCGACTGGGAGCGCCCGTTACTCGATGCGGTATGTCGCAGTGGGTGCGCCGGCGCACCGTAGGGCGTACGATTGCCGGGCGCCGCGTTTTCACGGCGCGACGCCCCAGCTTCGCGACCGGCCTTGGAATTGAATTCGTCGGCCGTCCCGTCCGCCGGGTTCGGCACGCGTGGGATGTGCCGATCCGACTCGGCTTCGGCTTGCTCGGGAGCTACTTCAAAGGAAATCGACGTATCCCGGCCCACGACGTCGGTCGCCGCGCGGCGGATGACCTGTGCGTAATGGGACTCGAGCCATTCCGTGTGAAAGGCGTCGGGCACCGCGAGGCGCAACTCAGCGGCGGCGTCGTTCTTCTCCAGCGAAAGCGGCGTAATCGGAGCGAACCAGGTTCGGAACGACTGCGTGGAGATCTGGTCGGAAATATGGGTGAGGCAGTTTTCCCACGTCGTCTCGGCAG
>CAZMXY010000340.1:0-3106 GCA_964570345.1 uncultured Rhodothermales bacterium
CGCCGATCGAGCCTTTCACCGTCGTGTTCATGTGGGCCACGATGACGTCGGCGCCGGCCCTGGTTAGAGCGACTGCCTGGTCCTGATCGAAGGCATACGGACAGGTGAGCATGTCGAGCTCGTGGGCTATGCGAATCATCTCGATCTCCCGATCGAAACTCATCCCGGTCTCTTCAAGAATTTGCCGGAAGTTGCCGTCGATGACACCGACGGTCGGGAAGTTCTGCACGCCGTCGAAGCCCATTTCCTTCAACTGCTTCAGGAAGACGGGCATCAGGCGAAAGGGATCGGTGCCACAGACGCCGGCCAGCACCGGCGTGTTGATTACCACGGGGAGAACCTCGCCGGCCATCTCCACGACGATTTCGTTGGCATCGCCATAAGGCATCAGCCCCGCCGCGCTGCCGCGACCGGCCATCCGGTAGCGCCCTGAGTTGTAGATGATGATCAGGTCGACGCCGCCACGTTCGGCGAACTTGGCGGAGATGCCGGTGCCGGCGCCGGCGCCGATGATTGGTTTGCCCTCCTCGATCTGATTCCGAAGGTGCTGCAGGCTCTTCTTGTAGGGAATGAACGGCATGTTTATGCGTCGTTTGATTTTTTTTGGGATTGACTCATTAGTCTGAGCAGCTGCTCCGCGGCCGCATCGGCAAAAGCGGTGTCGTTGATGTGGAGATCCAGCTCGACGAGTTCAACAGGGGGTCGTACGCGCTCACGCAGCGTTTCGAACAACGCGGCGTCAGCGACGGGATCGTGGAACGGCTCGCCCTCTCGGTCGAGCATGCTGACTCCCTTAAGCGGCAGCATCAGGACGGTCGAGCCGGAGGCCCGGTTCAGGTTTTCTGCAATGCGACGGCCGATCTCACGGCACTCCTCCGGCGTCGTGCGCATCAGCGTGACGTTCGGATTGTGCCGATAGAGGTTGCGCCGGCGAAACTTGTGCGGGACCTTCTCCAGTGCCCTGAAATTCACCATGTCGAGCGCGCCGCACGAGACGACCTGCGGCACGCCCGCCTTGCCCGCCGCCGTAAGGCGATCCGCTCCGGCGGGCAGGACGCCGTCGACGACCTCGTCGCACCACTCCGTCGTCGTCATGTCGGCGACGCCGGCGACGTAGCCGTCCCGGATGAGAGCTTCCATCGAACGACCTCCAGTACCGGTCGCGTGAAAGACGAGCACTTCGTAGCCCGCGGCCTCCATGCGCTCGCGTATCCGTTCCACGCAGGGCGTCGTGACGCCGAACATGGAGGCGGCAATGATCGGCCGGTCGTCGGCTTGGGGAATGTCCTGGCTCACCATGCCGCAGATCGCGCCGGCGGCATTTCCGAGGATGCGACGCGAGATCGGGTTCAGACCCGCGACGTCGACGACGGAATACATCAACGTGAGATCCTTGAGACCCACGTAGGGGGCGACGTCCGACGACACGACGGTGGAGACCATCAGCTTCGGTACCCCGACCGGCAGCTCCCGCATGGCGGCGGTAGCGATATTCGTCCCGCCGCCGCCGCCAAGGGCGAGCACGCCGTCGAACCGCCCCTCCTCATACAACTGCGGGACGAGGCGGCGGACGCCCCGGATCATCACGTCAACGGCTTCGCCACGATCCCCGTTGCTCCGGAGCTCCTCGAGCGAACGGCCTCCCGCCACCGCCACTTCGTCCGCCTCGACGTCGGGAGAGAATGCCGGCTCGCCGAGGACGCCGGTGTCCATCACCAATACCTCAAGACCTCGATCCAGGATGAGATCGCGCACGTAGGCATACTCCGTCCCTTTCGTGTCGAGCGTCCCGATCAAGAGAATGCACTTCGGCATGAACCTCGGCAGATTAAACTATTCTGCGTAGAGCTTTGGCGCGTCGAGCGAGCGCCAGGGTTCTTCCGTCGATACGTCGATCATAGCCGACTCGTCGAGCTCCTGGGCCGGCGAGAGGATGGCGAGGAAGACGAGCGGTTCGTCACCGACGTTGTATGTCGCATGAACGACGTCGCGCGGAATGAAAACGGCCTCGTTCGGGCCGAGCATTCGCGACTCTTCTTCCAGCCACTGCTCGGCCTGTCCGGAAAGGACGTAAATGATCTCTTCCATCGTTGGATGCCGGTGAAACGGATGTCCGTTACCGGGCTCGACCTCGACGCGCACCATCACGAAATTCTCGCTTCCCGTGAGGTCCGGCCGGGAAAGCCAGTAATGCAGTCCGCGCGCAAGCTGCTCAGACTCGACGACGTCCTTCGTTAGAAATCGCAGGTGTTTAGACATTGGTATTTTCTCGTCGAAAGTTGCATGAAGAGTCGGTTGCCCTGCCTATCGAGTGTCCGTCTCCCGCCCTTCCGGATCGACCGAACGCAGAGCGCCCTGCCCACGGCGCGCCGCCCAGTTAATACTGTTTTCCAGAATTTGGACGTAGGCCGGGTGCTGATGGGAAGCGCCGTCGTGTCCAAGCGTGTTGACGACGATCCGACCGTTCGAATGGTGCACGGTCCAGACGATCGGATACACGTCTCCAGTTTCCGTCTCCTCCGCGGTGGCAAGGACGTCGATAGATGATCCCTCCGGATCCTGCTCGAATCGGTAGAGCTCGTCCTCAATGGTGAAGGAGGATGGAACGTCTGCCATTATGGGATGGTCGGGGGCGACGACGTTGACTTCGAATGCTCCGTACTGGCGATGACTTCGGCTTCCTCCGCCGACGAGCTCCCGGTTGTACTGCGGCCAGTCCTGCCAGTTGTACCAAGCGCCAGGATGTTCGATGAGCAGTCCTTTCCCGGCATCGACGAAATGGAAGATTCCCTCGCGGAGGTCTGAACCGGGCAGCTGCTGGTTGGTGGTCATGCGAAGAACGTCGACCGTATCCAGGGCGGCCAGGACGTGGGCGGGCTCATCGACATATCCAGCGACGGCACCGGCGTTCTCCACGGTCTCCGCGTCCTCCTGGTCGAACCATCGGTCAAAATCGTGCCAGCTGCCCCCGCCTACGGTCAGCACGTTCACGGGATCTGCAGGCTGCGGTGGGCCAACTCCAGGCTGCCCACAGGCCGAGGCGACGACCGCCGCGGCCAAGAGCACAAAGAGCGCTTGTCGTTCTAAGAGGAGGCGCATCATGGTC
>CAZMXY010000341.1:0-3082 GCA_964570345.1 uncultured Rhodothermales bacterium
AACGTGCCCGCGAGCGCGAGCTGGAGCACGCGCGGGAGATTGAAGCGATGAACGAACAGCTCCGCGCGCACGAAGCGCAGCTCGAGGACCAGAATGCCGTGCTCGAGGGCCAGAAATCCGAGCTCGAGAAGCAGAAGCAGCGTCTGGTTGAATTGGACATCCAGAAGAGCCGCTTCTTCGCCAACGTCTCGCACGAAATCCGCACTCCGCTGACGCTCCTTCTCGGCCCGTTGCGCGACGCGATCGGAGGACAGACTCGGTCAGAACGCCTGGCTGAACAGGTGCCCATGATGCACCGCAACGCGCGGCGCCTCCTCCGCCTCATCAATCAGCTCCTGGACTTCTCGAAGCTGGAGGCCGGGGCGATGCAGCTGAACGCGCGGCGCATGGACCTGGTCGCTTTCCTGCGTGAGATCGTGCTGGCCTTCTCCGCCCGTGCCGAACGCGACGGGGTCGCGCTCAGCTTCTCCGCCGAAGCCGAATCCGTCCCCTTCATGTTCGACCCGGATAAGCTCGAGAAGGTCGTCGCCAACCTGCTCTCGAATGCATTCAAGTTCACGCCCTCCGGCGGGAAGATCCGCGTCAGCGTCGCGGAGGAGAACGGACACGTGGAGATTTCGGTGAAAGACACCGGGCGCGGCATTGCGAAGGAGGAACTGCCCCACGTCTTCGACCGGTTTTATCAGGTCGACGGCTCGGCCGTGCGCGAGCACGAGGGTACGGGCATCGGCCTCGCGCTGGCCCGGGAGCTCGTCGAACTGCACGAAGGATCCATCGCGGTGGAGAGTGAGCTCGGCTTCGGCACGAGATGT
Organism: uncultured Rhodothermales bacterium; assembly: GCA_964570345.1. Taxonomy (GTDB): domain Bacteria; phylum Bacteroidota; class Rhodothermia; order Rhodothermales; family VXPQ01; genus CAZMXY01. Next base: position 813 of record CAZMXY010000341.1, read on the forward strand.
ACGATCCGGCTTCCGATCAGGGCGGCCGCCGGCGAGATCCTGGCGAAAGCTGACGCCGGCGAGGGCGAGCCCTTTCGGGCGAGCGGTGCGGGCGGAGCAGAAGAGGAGGGCCGGCTCGGTGTTGAAGTTGATCTCGATACTGAAGTCGAAGCATATGCAGACGATGAATCGTCCGCATCTTCTGACGCTCCCACGATCCTCATCGTGGAGGACAACCCGGACATGCGAGCCTACCTGAAAAGCCACCTGGAAGGCCGCTACCGGGTGATTGAGGCCCGTGACGGGCAGGAGGGCCTGGAGCTGGCAACGACCCACCGGCCGGATCTGGTGTTGGCCGACGTGATGATGCCGAAGAAAGACGGCTATAGCCTGTGCCGAGAGCTTAAATCGGATCCCGTCCTCGGGCACATCCCGGTGGTCTTGCTGACGGCGAAGGCCCACCCCGAGAGCAAGCTGGAAGGCCTGGAGACGGGCGCCGACGACTACGTCCTAAAGCCCTTCAGCGCGGAGGAGCTCCTCGCGCGGATGGAGAACCTGATCGAGCTCCGGCGGCACCTCAAGCAGCGCTTCAGCGGCGAGGTGCGGCTGGCTCCGAGCGAGGTCACCGTGCCCTCCGAGGAGGCGGCGTTTCTGGAGGAGGTACGGGAGGTTGTAGAGGCGAAGATGGGCGAGAGCCGCTTCGGGGTCGACGACCTCGCCGACGAACTGGGTCTCAGTACGCGCCAACTCCAGCGGCGGCTTCGATCGGCTGCGGACCTCTCCGCGGCTGCCTACATTCGGATGATGCGCCTGGAGCGGGCGGCGCAGCTTCTGGAACAGGACGCCGGGCTGGTCTCGGAGGTGGCCTACCGCGTCGGCTTCAAGAACGCTGACCACTTCTCGCGCCTCTTCCACCAGGTCTTCGGCGTGCCGCCGTCGGAGTACCCGCTGGAATCTGAGAGCCGCCCTCCCAGTTTCCGATGACTCGTAATCAGGGCTCCTGTCCACCTGCCGCATCCGGCCGTTCGCGCTTCGGGCTGCGGTGAGGACGGCCGGCCCCGGCTGAACCCGACACGAGCACCATCTCGGGCTTTCGACCATGCCCATTGCCGAACGCGTGGCACAGGGATTCGGCCGGACGGTGGGGCAGATCGGCATCGTGATCGCTATGGCGTCGGTAATCGGAATCTGCCTGCTGGAAAGCGCCGGCGCCGACCGGATCGTCCGCACGGCCCTGCGGCGCTGATTTTACGTGCGAACCGTTTTTCAGTGGGCCAAGCACTCGCCCGTGCAGCGATTCTGCCCGCCCGACGGGCCGCCGCCTCTGTGCATCGAGCAAAGACAGGAAGGCACTATGGCTTCAGAGAAAGTGAGACCTCGAAAGAAACCCGAAGATCTGCGCAGCTATCGTTGGTTCGGTCCGGACGACCTACGCTCTTTCGGACACCGCTCGCGGGCCAAGCAGATGGGGTACTCAAGCAGAGAGTTCACGGGGCGGCCGGTCATCGCCGTCCTCAACACGTGGAGCGATTTGAATCCCTGTCACATGCATTTCAAGAGCCGCGTGGAGGACGTAAAGCGTGGTGTTCTGCGGGCCGGGGGATTTCCCGTCGAATTGCCTGCCCTGTCGGTCACCGAGACGTACATGAAACCCAGTCCGATGCTCTATCGGAATTTGCTTGCCATGCAGACGGAGGAAATGCTGCGCAGTCAGCCCATCGACGGGGCCGTGCTCATGGGGGGATGCGACAAGACGACGCCGGGCCTGCTGATGGGCGCGATAACGGCGGACCTGCCGACGATCTTTGTCCCGGCCGGCCCGATGCTTCGAGGGAACTGGCGCGGCAAGCCGGTCGGCAGCGGCAGCGACGTATGGAAGGCCTGGGCGGACCGGTGCGGCGGTGTCCTGGAGGATGACTTCTGGCAAGGTCTCGAAGACGGCATCGCCCGGTCAGCCGGGCACTGCATGTCGATGGGGACGGCCTCCACGATGACCTCTGCAGCCGAGGCACTCGGATTCACACTTCCCGGCGGGTCGTCGATTCCGGCCGTGGATTCTAACCACGTCCGGATGGCCTCGTCGAGCGGGGAGCGTGCAGTCGAAATGGTCTGGGAGGACCTGTGTCCGAGCAGGATGCTTACGGAGGATTCGTTCGAGAACGCAGCTACGACCGTTCTCGCACTGGGTGGATCGACCAACGCGATCATTCACCTGACGGCCCTCGCCGGTCGGGCCGGCTGCTCGCTGGATCTGCGTTCGTTCGATGCACTCTCCCGAAAGACGCCGACGA
>CAZMXY010000342.1:0-3063 GCA_964570345.1 uncultured Rhodothermales bacterium
TCCGATCACGAGCACGAGATGCTCTACGAGATCGAATCAGGGTACTCGAAGCACGATGCATATCCCCGTGACTCGACGCGCTACACGGAAGAGCGGATGATCGAAGCACTGAAGTTCATGAACGAGTTTACGCTGCTGCCAGTGCTGATTGCGAATCATCCGTCGCGATCGGCCACGGATCTGGGCGTCTACGGTCAGGACGATCCGGCCGAGCTGCGCAGCTGGAACGATACGGCGCCGAAGGTGTCCGTCGGCATGGAGGGCGCCCCGGGGCATCAGGCCAGCGCCCTCCGGCGTGACGGCTCGATCGACCCGGAAGGCGTGCGCGGGGGCTACAGAAATTATCCGACGATGGGCGGGTTCGATCAGATGACCGCACGGCTCGGCGGGTTCTGGGATTCTATGCTCGGCGAGGGCCGGCGCTGGTGGGTCACGGCTACGTCCGACTCCCACGTGAACTGGCGTGAGGGCGGCAACGATTTCTGGCCGGGCGAATATTCCAAGACGTACGTCTTTGCGGAGAAAAACCACGACGCCATCCTGGACGCCGTGCGCAGCGGACGCGTCTTCGTCACGACGGGAGATCTTATCTCCGAACTGTATGTGACGGCCGAAGCCGGCGGCGAGGAAGCATCCATCGGCGGATCGCTCCCCCTCTCGGGGAGTGCGGACGTGACCGTGACAATCCGCCTGCGCGATCCGAGCGGTTCAAACCACCATGGCGACAATCCGAGCGTCGAGCGGGTGGATCTGATCGTTGGCGAGATCACGGGTCCGGTCGAGGACCGTTCTCAGGACACCAACCCGACTACGCACGTCGCCCGGCGCTTCACCGCGGATGACTGGACGCCTGACGGCGAATTCGTGACCATGTCACACATTCTGGAAGACGTTCACCACTCGTCTTATCTCCGTGTGCGCGGAACGAACACCGACGAGATGGAACCGGAGATTGACCCCTTCGGCGAAGATCCCTGGACCGATTTGTGGTTCTACGCCAACCCGATCTTCATTGAGATCGAGTAAGGCGCGGCTCTCCGGATTCGTCGAATAGAGCCCCGTGGAGGCGACCAGTCGCGCCACCGGAAATCACCCTGTTACGCCCCCTGGACCAAAGAGCACTTGGCTATGGACGGCAGAATACTCGGGATGCTGTTATTCTCTGCCTCAACACTGCTCGGAAGCGCCGCTTTCGGCCAGACGTCCGCCGAATCCCACGGACGTCCACACGAACACGGACATGCCCATGCGGCCCCCGGCGAGCTTCCGACTCCCTATCCCGATCGGATCGCGCTGACCTGGTCTGCCGATCCGGCCTCCTCACTGAGCGTGACCTGGCGCACCGATACGACCGTGACCGCTTCCTTCGCCCAGGTCGCCGTCGCTACTGCCGAACCGTCCTTCTTCACGCGCGCCGAAACGGTCGAGGCCGCGACGGAGGTGTTGGATCTTTCGCACATCGAGGACGAGTACGTCGTGGCGCATTACCATTCGGCCACGTTTACGGGCCTGCGCAGCGATACGCTGTACGCCTATCGGGTCGGCGACGGGATGCGCTGGAGCGAGTGGTTCCACGCCCGCACAGCCGACAGCGAGCCGAAGCCGATGTCATTCCTCTATTTCGGGGATGCGCAGAACGGCATCCGATCGCACTGGTCCCGCGCGATACGTGCCGCCTACAGCGAGGCTCCCGACGCTCTGTTTGCGATCCACGCGGGCGACCTCGTCGGCGGCGCGCACAATAACATCGAGTGGGGACAGTGGCACCAGGCGGGCGGATTCATCCACAGCATGCTACCGAGCCTGCCCGTGCCCGGGAATCACGAGTACGACGAGTTCACGGAGGAAGAGGGCGACCTGGACGTCCAGCACCTCTCGGCGCACTGGCGGCCGGGATTTACGCTGCCCATGAACGGCGCAGAGGACTTTAAGGAATCCACCTACTTCCTGGACATTCAGGGGCTGCGCGTCATCGGACTCGACTCGGAACCGGCTACAGAGGACGCGCGCGCCCTTGCCGTACAAACCGCATGGCTCGACTCGGTCCTTACCAACAATACGAACCGGTGGACGATTGCCACCTTTCATCATCCGATCTTCTCCTCCGGAGAGGGGCGTGACAATCCGAACCTGAGGGCGACCTGGAAACCTCTTTTCGATAAACACCGGGTGGATCTCGTGCTCCAGGGCCACGATCACACGTATGCCCGCGGGCGTGCCGAAAATGTGGCGGAAGGGGTGAACGTCCGCTCACCCCTCGGCGGCACCGTGTACGTCAACTCCGTGAGCGGCGCGAAAATGTATACCATCAGTCCGGGCCGGTGGGAAAACTACTACGGCTCAGTTGAAATGGAGCGCGCTGCCGAAAATACGCAGCTCTTCCAGGTGCTTCGGATCGACGGCGACACCCTTCGTTTCAAGGCCTACACCGTGACGGGCGAGCTCTACGATGCCTTCGACCTCGTCAAAGGCCAAGGTAACGCCCCCAATGCATTCATCGAACGCGTGCCGCGTGATACGCCCGAGCGAACGCACGAAAATACGATCCCGTATGCGCGATTCGGGGACGGGGGTGAGGAGGATGATATCGAGGGCACGGTACGGGGCCTGGGCCACGATTTCGTCGAGGTAGGCGGTTCGCGCTTTCGGGTCACCGATGCGACCCTGTTCGACGGCGGCACGTGGGCGGACGTGCGGGAAGGCGCCGTAATCGAGATCGAGTTCGTGCGCGACGCCGACGGCGGCTTCACGGCCACCGAAATCGAGCTGGACGACGTCGACCGTGACGTGCGTAACGTCTCAGGCGCCGTTACCGGCATCGAAACCGTCGGCGCGAGGACATTCCTCATCGTCGGCGACACAAGGCATGAGATCGTGTCCCACGAGACCGAGTTTCTCGGAATCGACGGCATTGAGGGCCTCGTCGTCGATGATACCATCGTCGTAGTCGACTACAGATTAAACGCAGAAGGCGACGGTTATGTGGCCGTCCAGGTCGAGGTGGGCGGACACCACCGTGATCATGGTGACGACTAAGCCTGCACGCCGCGTCGTCCGCCACTC
>CAZMXY010000343.1:0-3046 GCA_964570345.1 uncultured Rhodothermales bacterium
AAAGTAGACAGCTTCCGGTTTGATCTCGTCCAGTATACGCTGAATTTTCTGTCCGGCGCTGCCGTCCTTCACGTACTGATTAAAAGGCTCGTGGGGACAGCTAATGTTCAGGATCATTCGCATAACGACGCCTCCAGTGTGGATTTGGACTTGTGGGTGGAGTCCCTAGTTACGAAGCCGTCAAGCATATAGTCAAAAAAAGGGGCACCCTCTCAGATGCCCCTCACCGCGTCGGCCGACATCGCATCGCTACCCGCTCGATCGGCAGATTCACGACGGCCCGCACTTCTCCGCCATCCCGGATCTCGTACTCGATCGACCCGCCTCGCTTGAGGCACTTCAGATCGTCGGCGTCGAGGCGGATGTCTGTTGATTTCATGGCTTGCCTCAATTGAGTTCTGAAAGATGCCATTTTCGTCCGCGGACCTCCCGGTGTTCGTGGTACTTATACAGGATGCGCACTGAGCCGTCGACCTGCGGATGCCAGAACGAGTTGAAACCGGTTCCCCACGGCGGCACGTAACACACAGTAATCTTGTAGCGGCGGCAGTTCGTGTAGATCATGGCTTACCTCCTTTCGGAAGGCCCATGAGAACGCCACCGGAGCGACTGGACGCCCATGAGGAAGCCGATCACATTCATCCTCCCCGCCGATGAAGCCGCCCAACTGTGCGCGATGTTAATCGGCATGGAACGGTATTACGAACTCCAGGCCGAGGAGGACGGGATGGATCCGATAGACACCCGCACCGCGAAAGCTCTGGCGATCGGGTCGCGGATAGGCTCATGCAAGCGATGGTCGAGCAGTTGTCGCCGGAAGAAGTTGACAGGTTGACCGGGACGTGAGCCGACGAGAGGTGCGGCATATAGGGGAAGCTCGACAAGCTTCTCAGCACGGACGTCGTTTATCGTATCTCATCTAGATCAAGGACGGCAAGCAGGTTGCTGTTTGGCTGTCGCTCGAGCGGATGAGATCGGGTCGGTGAAGCAGTATCTTAACGGTACACTCCACTATGCCAGGGCGTCAGAGAAGGTGCCCCTTTTTCGCATATTTTGGTAGCAAGTGTGAAGGCAAGTTGAAGAGAGCCGGCGAATTGCCTATCGTCCTTCTTAGTCAGCTCCTCGCAGTGTTGCCGTTCCACGTCGTAGCAACGGTTCGACTTCGGAGTACGCACAGTTTACTCCATCATACCTCAAAACAGCTATGCGCTACCTAGCCACACTCCTGATGGTTGCCGTTTTCACGTCGGCGACCCCCGCCACATCCCAGGATCTCGAACCGGTCGTGTACGTCGGGGAGTTCGAAGTAAAATGGGATCGACTTGATAGTCTTCGCACCTTGATCTCGAGGTACTCAATACCCTGGCAGGAATTTGTTGCTAGTCAGGTGGACGGATACCAGCGGTGGTATTTTACCCATGACACGGGCGACGAGGCCAATTATTACCGAGTCACACAGTACCCCGACTGGGACTACGTACGGGGAGACGAGATCGATTATTCAGCGTTGTGGAATGAGTACAAAGCAGCGAACGGCATCACCGACGAGGAAGATAAACGTAGACGTGAGGCTTTCGCGTACGTATTTGAGGGCTCTACGCATACGGACCGCATCCTTCGCCCTATCACAGCGGAGCAGGAATAAAAGCGTCCAGTAGGGCTGACTGAAAATGGGTTCCGGGGGAGCGTCAGAAACGGCGTTCCCCTTTTGCTTGCGCGCGGACTTACTCGGCATACGGATTCCCCTTCGCCACGAAGCGAACAGCGTCACTCGCGCCGATTTGCGCGTTGGTAATGTGAATTTCGAACTGCTGGACGGTCTTCTTGGACCGGTCGGGCCGCCGCAGAGATCAACGCCGAGAACGTCATGAAAGCCCTCTGTGATATTGAGGCGGCTGCGGAGGAACTCAAATTCGATCCCGCTGAAAAGGCTTGGCGGATTGCAGTTGAAAATACCGATCAACTGCACCTGTTGTTCGATAACAAGTTAGGGCACGTCCTGGACGATATCGAAGCGCGTCAGGTCGAGGCGCGCGAGAAGCCTTCCGCACCGAAAGCCCGCCAGGGCAAGTAGCTACGGGCCGCGATCGCGACGTTACCGGCTGATACACACCTATCCCTGAACAGACAACTCCTTTCCAAAAAGGAGCCCGTCTTCGCGATCTTGGAAGCCGTCGACGAACTCGAAAACGTCTCGTTTCGCATTCCGCGATGGAGGAGCTTCGCACTAACTACGCCGTCGAGGGCGATCTCTCAAGCGACATCGGGTATCTGTGCGACGATGCAAGGGAGCACGTCGGCCGGATCTCCGAGGTCGTTCGCGCGGCCGCGTTCGATTTGAAGGGAGGCTGGGTCATGAACGAGACGATCTCCGTCGACTCGTACCGGCTTCTTCCTTAGTTACGCAATTCGTATTGTGGCGGCACGTGGTTACGCGAGTTCGTATGACCATCAAGACACCGGCCCGGTAGGGCGTATCGAGCCGGGAGACGGCTCGTCCTCTCGGCATTACCGAGGGTGCCGTGCGTTATCACCTCGCACGGATAGCCGACGCGAGACGGCGGTTTTTTCATGTGTGAGAAGCCTACGAACGGTATCTCAAACCGTATTACACGAAGCGAAAGCGCGCTATCACTGCCGACAAATTCAGGAGCTTTCACCGGGCAACGTCGGATCGCGTCCTCGGTATTCCCCTCGGGCTGCGCTACATGGCCCTCGCCGCGTTCTTCTTCAGCTTGATGAGCCTGCTGGTGAAGGTTGCCGGACAACGCCTGCCCAGCTCGGAAATCGTGATGGGCCGGAGCGTCGTCTCGCTGGTCATTTCGTGGGCCATGATCCGTCGGGCTCGCGTCTATCCCTGGGGAAAACGAAGGGGACTCCTCTTTCTTCGGGGCCTCGTCGGATTCGGAGGTCTCCTCTGCTTTTTCTACGCCATTCCCCGCCTTCCGCTTGCGGACGTCACAGTGATTCAGTTTACCCATCCAATTTTCACCGTGTTGTTCGCGGCGCTGCTCCTTCGAGAGACGCTGAGCCGAGCCGTCCTTGT
>CAZMXY010000344.1:0-3043 GCA_964570345.1 uncultured Rhodothermales bacterium
ACGAATCCCGGGTAGCCGCGGTCGTGGTGAGCATGCTGGGCCCCGGTCCGGATGCCGACGACGTGGGCCAGGGAGACGTTTATCCGATTTTATACATCCATCGACCGGTTTCGAGGAGATGCGAGCCTCGGCACCTACGTCACGCGGATCGCGATCAACCAGTCGCTCAAGGCGCTCAAGCGGCGCCGGAAATGGCACGAGCGGTTCTTCTCGCTGGATGTGGATAAATCGAATTCGGGTGAGCTCGTGGCGGGCGAAGCTCCAGCATTTCGGCGACGAACTTCCGGTTCAGATTTCCCGCGAACGTGGCCTTTACCGAGCCGTTCTCTGCGACCGCCGTCAGGAACGTGCGGCCATTATTGAAGAAGCGGGCATGGCGGAGGTCGGCCAGGCTCAACGACGTGTTGAGGCGAAGAGGGCCCTGTGTGTCCCTGTCGCCGGTCAGGAGACCCGCCGCCTGCTCAGGGGAGAGCCCGCCGAGCTCCTGTTGGGCCGCGCATTGTAGCGGCCCGTTTTCTCCGCCAGCCACGCGTTCAGCTCCTCCAGGCTGGACCAGGTCCGAGATTTCGCTTCCTTGAGTATGTCGTCGATATGATGCATATCGTTCAGAAACGCCTCTACTTGCGTGGGAGCCCGCCTCCTCGAGTTCGTCGCGGGCTGCGCGAGGCTCTCATCCGAAGCCAGCGCAGGGCCCCGTAGGTATTCCGCCAGTGGCCGATGCCCGTATACGCGTAATCGATCGCCTCGGACTCGCCTCCAATCTGCACGTATTCAGGCGTGCGGCGAATTTTCCTTTTACCGAACAGGTAAGCTGGGACGAATACATTGGCTTCGAGCGCTTCGTCGAGGGCCCGGTCGGCTGCCTCCGTCTCTCCTCCCAGCCGAAACAGGAGAAGGGCGCGCGTGTAGCTCCAGCTGGAGAACGCATCATCCTGATAGTCCTCGAGAAGGGCCGCAAGCTCCTCGTGTCTGTTGGTCGCGAGGAGACAGTCGGCCAGCAAATAGCGGTTTCCCTGGTTGTCGCCGGGATTCAACTCGAGCAGGTCCTTGAAGTGTGCAATGGCGGCATCATGCTCTCCCAGCATGGAGAGCACCTCTGCCAGATCCTTCCGGGCGCGCATATAAGGCCGGGTCTCGAGAATGCCCCAGAACCGGCCGGCTTCGCGCTCGAACGTCTCAGGGCCCAGCGCCCGTTCGCCGGCCTCCACACCTGCCCTTAAATAGGCCAGCATTTGCTCGAGTCTCGTCGCGCCTCTTTCGGCCAACAGCACGTAGGCGTCGGCACAGTCCGGGGAAATCTCGAGGGCTTTGCGGGCCAGCTGAATCGCCTCCTCGGCTGATGGGGAGGTGAATCCCCTGTCGGCCAGATCCTGAGCCCGGGAAAGCGGATCGTTGTACGCTCGCGCCGCCGGCAACGGCTTGCCCGAGGCGAGAAGGTCGTTCAGGAATGCCTCCGCTTCGTGCGGCGACTCGAATTCCTGTTGTTCGACAAGCCGCGACATAGCGCGCAGCATGTTTTCGGTTTCGCGCGGGCTCGTCGCATGTCGTAGCGCCTTCATTTCGTCATCGCTCATCTCTCGGGGTACGGAAGTGAAACTCAGAAGAAGCCGATGCTCAAGCGTACCACGAGGCATATGTCACCCCTCTGTCAGCTTGCCGGGCGAAAGTTTTCGACATGGAGGGCGGCGCTCAGCTCAGCGTACTCGGCGCGTGCGCCGACGGCGGGGATCATCGATATTGGCCAGAGAAGCGACGGCCACGCCGTCTGCTATGGCGGACTCCCTCAACGCTGCGTGCAATGACGCGACGCGCCCGCGGACGGAATCAAGGAGTTGCCTGAGCGACTCCCATAGCACATGGACAGCGATCGTCGGTACTCCGACAGGCGGAGCTCCTGGACACCTTATCCGACCTTCGACGAGTACCTCGCTGCACAGCACGGTCCGGCCGTTGCTCGATGTGAGGCGGAACCTGTATTCGCCGCCTTTATCTGTGAAAATCTCGAATGCAACTGTTATTACGCTTCTTTCGAAGCGGGTTTTCAGATCTTACTTTGCAAACCTCGGAAGGACGATAGCGTAATTCCGGTAATGTCCAAGGAGGTTCCTCAGCGCGGAGTCGGCATGGAACGTACTCCTCTCCGTCTCGCCGCGTATCACGTACAATCCACCCACCGGGCGAAGGTCCACATGGGAATATTCGATAAGAAGAAGAAGCCGAAAGCCGACTTCTCCAAGGTTCAGAGTGGTTCCTCAACGGGCCCGTCCGAAGTCGAGCGAACCCCACCCGCGCGCACGTACACCGTAAAGGCGGGAGATTCCCTCTCGGCGATTGCGAAGCGCGAGTACGGCGACGCCGGAGCCTGGCGCCGCATTTACGACGCGAACCGGGACCAGATCGACGACCCCGATCTGATCCATCCCGGACAGGAGCTGAAGATCCCGCCGGCGGGAGGTGAGTCATGAGAGGCAGGAGACGACACCCATGGCGACTCGCTCTCGTGCTCGCCGCCTTCGTACTCGCCGCCTGCGGTGGCAATGAAACCGAGGAGATGCCGTCGCCGCAGATGACAGAATCCGGCGATGCCCTGCGCGTCACGGACGTGAACCTTGGGTCATCCATAGACGCTGACCGCGTCGTGTTCGCACCGACGTCGAGCTTCGCTCCGACCGACACGATCTATGCGTCAGTGGAGACTGAGGGCACGGACAGCGGGGCGACGCTTACGGCGCGATGGCGGTACGAGGACGGTCAGGTCGTCGACGAAACGTCGCAGTCCATTTCGCCGACCGGATCCGCGACGACCGAGTTCCACATTTCGATGCCCAACGGCCTACCGAGCGGCGATTATACGGTCGAGATCCTGCTCAACGGTGAGAGTGTCGCGACCGAATCCTTCGAGGTCGAGTAGGGCGGCGGCGGGAACCGGGAGTTTCGATCACCTCCGGATGGATCCGGCCGCAGGATCCCACCACAATCACTTACTACCCGAGAGAACGAACCATGTCCATCGCGAAAGTCACCGAAATCAGCTCGACATCAC
>CAZMXY010000345.1:0-3012 GCA_964570345.1 uncultured Rhodothermales bacterium
AAACGTTTCTCCCGTGGCAGGATGGGCGGCGACGAGCTGCGACGTGATGATCAGGCCGACAATCGCTGCACACAGACCGGAAATCACGTACGTAAGAAAGCGAATACGTCCGACACGAATGCCCGCCAGCTCAGCCGCGCGATCATTGCCGCCTACGGCATATACCTGACGGCCAAACGGCGTTTTTCGGGCCACGACCGCTGCTATCAGAGCCACACCTGCCATCAACCAGATCGGATAGGGTAGTCCGAGCAGGGCCTCGGCGCCTAGCGCCGGAAACCCCGTGTTGCCGAGCGACGCACGTCCTTCGAGATTCGCGAAGGTGGCACCGCCCGATATCAGGAGTGCCGCTCCACGGGCGACGTACAACGTACCGAGTGTCGCAATGAAAGGGGCTACACCCAGTTTGGTGACGAGCAGCCCGTTGACAGCCCCGACGAACGCGCCGGAAAGGGCTACCAGCAGCATCACGACCCAGATGTCGAAAAATACGGATATACCCAACGGACGCAGAACGAGACCTTCGCTGATGAGCCAACCCGCCACCATTCCTGAGAAGCCGACAATCGATCCAACAGAGAGGTCGATTCCGCCGCTAAGAATGACGAATGTCATTCCGACCCCCAAGATGGCATTGATCGCCACCTGTTTGGTCAGGATGATCAAGTTTCCGGACGTAAGGAAGGCAGGGCTCAATACCGCGAACACGATCACGAGCACGACAAGTGCGATATACGCTCGCGCCCGCAGCAGTATCAACTTCAGCGAGCGGGTGCTTGACGGGGATGTCGCTAACGTCGGCATGATCTCTAGGCGTCCTGGCCGGCTGTGAGGACGGACGCCTTGGCAAGATTCTGCTCGGTAATGGCATCCGCCGCGAATTCACCGGTTAGCCGGCCGCGAGCCATCACGAGCGCGCGATCTGCCATGGATACTACTTCCTTGAGTTCCGACGAAACGAAGAGTACGGCCACCCCCCGTCCGGCCAATTCCTTCATGATCTCGAAGATGTCTGATTTCGTCCCGACATCGACGCCACGCGTCGGTTCGTCCAGCATGAGCACCCTGGGCGCGGTAAGGAGGCTGCGTGCGATAATCACTTTCTGCTGATTGCCACCGCTGAGCGTCGAGATGAGCTGACCCGGATCCGACAGTTTGATCGAGAGCTTGTCGACGAGTCGCCGTACTAACTCGCGTTGCTTCGAGGTAGAAAGCCCTAGTGGCGTATTGATTTTGCCGAGACTCGCGATGGTGACGTTCTCGGCGACCGAGAGATTCTGCAGCAAGCCAAGCAGCTGACGATCCTCAGGAACGAGTGCGAGACCCGCCTTGATGCGCCGGTTGATATAGAGGGCCTGGATCTCGCGTCCATCGAGCAGAATCCTCCCTCGTGCTGCGGATTGCATGCCGAAGATACATTCTAGCAGTTCCGTACGGCCGGCCCCCATCAAGCCATAGATTCCGACGATTTCTCCGGCGCGGACCGAGAAGGAGATATCGTTTAGACGAAACCCATCCCCAGAGGGGCGCGGAAGCGTCATACTTTCGACTTGAAGAACCGGAGAACCAACGTCTCGCTCCACTCGCTGAAAGAGGGTACCAGCTCGACGGCCCGACATACTTTCCACGATCCAGTCGAGCGTAGCGCTGGACGTCTCCGCAACGAGGCGTCCGTCGCGAAGCACCGTGAAATAGTCACCAATCCGGAGACATTCATCGAGCTTGTGCGAGATGTAGACCACAGCAACCCCTTGCACCGTCAGCTCTTCAATGATGCGAAGCAGCACGTCGGCTTCGTGGTCACTAAGTGCAGACGTCGGTTCGTCCATGATGAGCATGGAGACATCCTCCGATAACGCTCGTGCGACTTCTACGAGCTGTTGCTGACCGATCCGCAGGTCTCGCACGAGCGTGCGCGGATCGACAGGCTGCTCGAGGCGAGCCATGACGGACCGCGCCTTCTCGTCCTGTTCGCGGTGACGCACCGTCCCAATGTCCGAGACGATTTCGCGGCCGATGAAGATATTCTCGCCGACGCTGAGGTCGGGGAAGAGATTGAGCTCCTGGTAAATGATTCCGATTCCATGCGCTAACCCGTCTCTCGTCGATCCGAGTTCGATCTCTTCGCCGCGGAGCAGAAGCCGTCCCTCGGATGGCCTCTCCGCACCGGCCAGAATGCGCATGAGCGTCGATTTCCCGGCCCCGTTTTCACCTATAAGAACGTTGACCTTCCCGGGATAGACGTTAAAGTCTACTCCGTCGAGAGCCGTCGTCCCGGGATAGCGCTTCACGACACCCTCGGCGCGTAGTACAGGCTCGGGCCTGTGCGAATCGGCACCCATCTACCGTGTACTGATTTCTGTCGGCGTTACGAGAGGTGTGTCGACGCGTCGGGCCGATAGCACACCGTAAAACGTGATCTCTTGACCAACGAGTGCTTCCGCGTCGAGAGTGTCCAACAACGTTTCGCGGAGGCGGTCATGCAGTGTGCGGGAAACGGAGGCGTACTCCAGCTGGTTCTCGAATTGATCGAACGAAATGAAGTCCATGGCATCGCGAAGCGCGGTTCCGCGAATAACGGGGCCAATCTGTAGCCCCACGTCTGTCCTCCCATCGTGCGGCGCTAGATCAACTAGGAGTCGCCGCGCCTCGGAAGAGTCATCGAGCTCCGCGACGCGGCCGCGGCCGTGTATAATGACGGGCTCCGTCGACAGATTTCCCGTCTGGTCCTCGTCAGTACCGCGCGGGTCCGCCAGGACCAAGTCAAGATCGACGGCGTCCCGTCGAATGGTTGGGATGATCCGCTCCGACCAGTATTCGTCGACGAACGATTCAGCATCGAACGCCTGTGCGCCTTCATCGATGATCGCCCTTCCGGTTTCCGGATCGAGCGGCCGTACCTCGCAGCCGAAAGCCAGCACGATCGCAAACGCGCCGAGCACACATGCCGACCACTGAACACATCGGCAGACGAGGTCACGAGCACCGCGTGCGAAGGGCCCTGCTATATGC
>CAZMXY010000346.1:0-3011 GCA_964570345.1 uncultured Rhodothermales bacterium
CGTGATGATCACCGTCATCAAGCGAGAACGGGCCGAGCTGCCGGATCCGCAGGTGCTCCGCGAGCGCTTCGGACTGACGATGAGGGAGTCCGATGTGGCCCTTCATCTGGCAGAGGGCCGCTCGAACGAGGAGATCGCTCCTGCTTCCCGCAGGCCTCTCGAACGCCGTGCCGGCAGAGGCGTTAGAACCTGCGGTGAAGACGTTTGACGGGGCGCCGAGGCGCTTCCGCGTCCGCGAGGTTTTTCAGGATGCTCCAGCGATGCGACGCGTGACGATCCTCTTCTTTTTTGTTTTCGTCGGAGCGGCTGCGGGGCCGCTGCACCGCTTCTTTGAACCGGCGGAGCATGCATCGAGGGCGGGCGAAGCGGAACCCGCCTGGAAAACGGAACTCGCCTCTAAAACGGAACCCGCCGGCGAAGCGGCACTCGCCGGGAGAGCGGCACCCGCTCAGGAAGCGGTCAGCCGGACCTCCGCACGAAACGCCGACCTCGGCTTCCGCTTCGTGCGAGTGCAGTACCGAAGCCATCCCGGACTGCGAAGCAACGCGTGGGCGACCGACTACCCCGAAGCGGAGGAGAATCTCCACGAAGCCATCAAGCGCACGACCAGATTCTATCTTGAAGGCGAGCCGATCGTGTTGACCCTGAAGGACGAGCGGATCTTCGAATATCCCGTCCTCTATCTCACCGAGCCCGGCTACTGGATGACGGACGAGGAGGAGGTGGCCAATCTGAAGAAGTACCTCGATCGCGGCGGCTTCCTGATCATCGACGACTTCCACGACTACGGGCGGGGAAGCGTCGGCCCCCAGTGGAACAACATGTACGAGAACGTCAAACGGGTCTATCCCGACCGCGAGCCGGTCGAGCTCAAAGCCGAGCATCCCATCTGGTCCATCTATTACGACATCGACCCCGACGCGGCGGTCTCCACGAAGAATAGCTTCGGATGGCAGCGATTCGACCCGATGGATGACGTCTACTACGGCATCTTCGACGAAAATGGCCGGATGGTCATCGTGATCTGCTACAACCAGGACATCGGCGACGGCTGGGAGTGGCCGAACCGCAATCTGGAGAACGCCTCGACGGTCAGCTTTCAGATGGCCATCAACTTTATCATCTACGCGCTGACGCACTGAGGAGGCCGGACGGCGGAGTACGCGGTCTCATGCAGCCCGTATATTCTACGGCGTCCTCGCAATCAACCGTCCGAACCGCCATGCCACGGTGCTCGATCTCCCGTCGCTCGTTCGCCAAGAAAGTCCTCGCGGCCGCCGCAATCCCCGCCGCCGGGCTGCCAACCGCCGCGTTTCCGTCGGCCGCCGCAGCGCACCAGAAAGAACGCGCCCCGCGCCCGCAAGAGCGCGCCGCGCGCGATGCGCCCATCGGTCCGCAGGAGAACATCAAGATCACCAGGCTGGAGACCTTCCTCGTCGCTCCGAGGTGGATCTTCCTCAAAGTCCACACGGACGCCGGCATCACCGGGCTCGGCGAACCGCTACTCGAAGGCCGGGCCCGGACCGTCGCGACGGCCATCGAGGAGATCGCGCCGTATCTCGTCGGCAAAGATCCGCGCCGGGCCGTCCACCACTGGCAGGCGATCTACCGGCACGCCTTCTACAAGGGCGGACCGATCCTGACGAGCGCACTCTCGGGCATCGATCAGGCGCTGTGGGACATCAAAGGCAAGGCCCTCGGCGTGCCCGTTTACGAACTTCTCGGCGGACCTACCCGCGATCGGATCCGGGTCTACGCGCACGCCCGAACCCCGGAGCAGATCCGGGAGGCCGTGCAGCGGGGCTTTACGACGTTCAAGACCGGCGTGGCGAGGGAGAGGCCCGCACGGATCGTCGAGAGCAAGGCCTTCATCGACCGCGCCGTGTCCAGTTTCGCCGAGCTGCGCGAGATCGTCGGACCCGATAACGACGTCGGCATCGATTTTCATGGCGCCGTCCCGCCGCAGACCGCGAAGATCCTGATCAAGGAGCTGGAGCCGTATCAGCCCCTCTTCGTCGAAGAGCCCGCCCCGCCGGAAAACGTCGATGTGATGGCCGACATCGCACGAGGAACGCACCTTCCCATCGCTACCGGTGAGCGCCTTTTCACGAAGTGGGGGTTTCGCGAGGTTCTCGAAAAAGGCGCCGCGAGCATCCTCCAGCCGGACCTGTGCCACGCAGGCGGCATCACCGAGGTGCGTCTCATCGCCGGGATGGCCGAGGCGTACTATGCAGCGCTTGCACCGCACAATCCGATGGGTCCTATCTCCCTCGCCGCGGGCCTGCAGATCGCCGCCTCCATTCCCAATTTCCTCTGCCAGGAGCAGGTCTCCCTCGGCGAAGGATACCTGAAGGAGCCCTTCGTCGTAGAGAATGGCTACATTCCGCTTCCGACCCGGCCGGGCCTCGGCGTAGAGCTGGACGAAGAAGCACTGGCCGACAAGATTGGTCACGACTGGCAGAATCCGCAGACGTACGATGCCTTCGACGGCTCGGTGGTTGACTGGTAAGCCGTCGTCGGCGTCAGCCGCTGGTATACGGCTCCGCGTGCACCGTGCGAAAGCCCCGGGAAACAGACGAGACCTCTCGTTCGCAGGCCACCCGCTGATTCATGCCGGGCCGTTCGGAAGCCGCCCTGGAGAGAACTCATGGACGTCAGGGTGTGTTTAGGCATTATCGTATCTGCCTAAACATCCCATTTCATTATGTTTACGCCCGCATACCGATCGCTAAGCTCGAAGGAGTTGCAAGTGCGCGCAGAGCAGGCCCTGGCTACGCTGGAGGACTGCCGGGCGTGTCCGCGTAACTGCGGGGTGAATCGGCTGGAGAACAAGTATGCGGCGTGCAAAACGGGTCGATACGCATTGGTCGGCACGTACTTTCCGCACTTCGGTGAAGAAGACTGCCTCCGCGGGTGGAACGGCTCCGGGACGATTTTCTTCTCGCACTGTAATCTGCGCTGCGTCTTCTGTCAGAATTACGACATCAGTCAGGCCATCAAGCCGCACAAGG
>CAZMXY010000347.1:0-3008 GCA_964570345.1 uncultured Rhodothermales bacterium
CTGCCCGCGACGCGGCCGTTCGTAAGGTATCCGTAGGACACGGGACCGTGGCCGACCGACGTCACCGTAGGCTCCGAGACCGGCCGGGTAGACGGCTCGACTCGGACGGGGAGCCCGCTCGCCGTGAAGGAAACGTCCCAGCTCGCGACGTCTCCCTCCCAGGGATAACGGGCCGACCCGAGCCAGGAGTAGCGAAAACCGACGTCCAGCGGACCTTCGTTCGGGATGGCGACCGTGAAATACGCGTCCTGGCGCATCATGAACTGCTCGATCGTCAGTGTCGGATCACGTTGTAATGACAGATAAAGATCCGCGACGTCGAGCCCTGCCAGGTTAATGCCGTTGTACACGTCGTGGCGATTCGATGACCGATACTGCCCGTCGAACCACTCCTGAAAGGACTGGTTCAGCATCACGTTGATTTCGAAGTGAAGGTGCGCTCGCCTCTTGTCGAGACCGCGTCCGGTATATCCGAGGCGACCGAGTCGCTCGCCTTTAAATACGCGCTCGCCCGTCCGAACGTGCACGGCGTTCAAGTGCGCATAGAGACTGTAAAACGGTGATCCGCTCCACCAGTGCTCCACGACTACGTATTTTCCGTAGCTCGAGTACGCTTCGACCGTATTAACGTAAACTACGTAACCGTCGTCGATCGTGCGAACCGTGTCGAGCGGCTCGCCGCTGCGGTCACGATACAACGGCTTGATGTCGACTCCTTCATGGAATCGGGTGTATACCACGCCCGCCGACGTATTTCGCGGATTCCGTACGAATCCGTACCGACCCCCTTCCCAGGGCTGCGAGCGAACACCGTTAAACGTTCGTTCGGTATACTGGTAAAACGCCGGGCCGTCATTTCGCAGAAGGGCGTCGTTCGTCGTCGGAAGGATGAGCCTCAGCGGATCGCTCTTAGCCGGGAAGGCAGACAGCAGCCCGGATCCGAATAGAACGACGATGAAGGAACTCAGCCAAATGATCTGCATGGCTCGGAAATCGTGACGGTGAATACTTCTTTCCAAAGGTATCGGCTTTGGAAGTATCGGGTAAAGTAAAAACGAGTGCCCCAACACGCGCATGACGGCAGGCTAATCTCGTACCGGTATTTTGGAGTATGGATTCTTTCCCTTCACACACACATTTATCCACCCTCCGAATATGACAGAGCACGTGCTCGACGATTCACGCTCCGGCCGGGACGAGGAATCCGGACCGAGAGGCAGCCGCGCGAAGCGCATTTTGAAGTGGGTCGTTTTCGTCGTCGGCCTCCTCTTCTTTTTGGCCGTGCTGCGCGAAGCCTTCGATCCCTTCGGAGACAAAGACTATCTCGAGATTTCGCACGGCGATCACGTCCATTACGTACCGAAGGATCGGGATCCGAACGTACCCATGGGACGATTTCCTACGACTGAGCCGGCTCCGGACGAACGCATCACCCCCGACGGGCGGATCGTAAAAAAGGAGTAGCCGCCCCGGCTCCCCGGCTCCCTTCGTCGACGATGGAACGTTATCTCTTTCCGACGACGACTGCGACGCCGAAAATCACGGCCTGCACCAGGATGATCGTCGCCCCGCTGGGTATGTCGAGCTGGTAGGAGAGCAGGAGCCCGGCGACCGCGCTCAGGACGCCGAACGCGATAGAAACCAGCGTCATCGCGAAAAACGTGCGGCTCAACAGACGCGCGGCCGCCGCCGGTATCACGAGAAACGCCGCCACGAGCAGTATGCCCACCACCTTAACGGCCACGACGACGGTCACGGCCAGGAGCACGGATAGGACGTAATCGTGACGAAGTACGGCCAGGCCGTCGGCGCGGGACAGCTCCGAATCGAAGGTCGCGTACGCCCATCGACTCCACATCGGAAGGAGCGCCGCGGCCAAAATCGCAATGGCGACCGTCACCCAGACGTCCGCGGCGGTTACGGCGAGGATCGAACCGAATAAGTAGGCGAATGCGTCGGCCGTATAGTCCTTTCTGAGCGACAGGAAAACCACACCCAGAGCCACGGCCACGGAGAAGAAAATACCCACCGCCGTGTCGCCCGCCAGTGCCGTCGACGTTCGAATCCAGTTGATGCCGAGAGCGACGAGCGCCGTGAACGGCACCGCGATCCAGAGCGGTTCGGTCTGAAGCAGGAGTCCCAGCGCGACGCCTCCGAAGGCGGCATGCGCCAGTCCGGTTCCGAGGAAGCTCAGCCTGCGCTGCACGACGAATACGCCGAAATAACTCGACAGAAACCCGACCAGACATCCGGCGACGAACGCGCGCTGCATGAACGGCATGCTAAACAGATCGATCATCCGGCCCCTCTGCCTTTCCGCCACCGTACGCCATTGTGTGGGCGTGCCCGACATGCCCGAAAGCCCGCCTGAGATTCGGCTCCGTCAACACGTCGTTCGGCGTTCCGTAGCCGACCTGCCAACGGTTGAGCAGGAGAACGTGCGTAGCATGATGATAGGCGACATGCCAGTCGTGAGTGACCATGAGCACGGTCGCCGCGCGGTCGTGTTGGTAGTCTTCCAACAATTCGTACAGGTCCGATGCACCGGCGACGTCGATTCCGGCGGCCGGTTCGTCGAGCATGACGAGCTCGGGTCGACGGATCAGGCTGCGGGCCAGAAACACGCGCTGGAGCTCACCACCCGAAAGAGCATCGAGGGCACGATCGGCAAGGTGGGCCGCTCCCACGCTGTCTAGAACGGAGATAGCCCGATCCTTTTCCGCCGTCCGAATGCGGGCCGGCCAGCGCCTCCGGGCCCCCGAAAGGACCAACTCGACCGCCAGCGCCGGAAACGACCGCTCCATCGTCTTGACCTGAGGCACGTACCCGACACGGGCCGGATCCACTCGACTCGGTCTTGCCCCGAAGACTTCAATCACTCCGGTCGATGGCTTGATTACGCCGAGGAGCGTTTTGATGAGAGAGGTCTTTCCTGATCCATTTGGCCCTATGATCGCGACAAAGCTGCCTTTCTCAACCTGGAATCGCACCCCGCGCAGGGCTTCGCT
>CAZMXY010000348.1:0-3005 GCA_964570345.1 uncultured Rhodothermales bacterium
GATTCAGTGTCCAGTTTCAATCAGATTTGACGTCCAGTTTGCGTCAGAATCTGCAGATTTTCTCACCAGAGAGTACCTGCCGGACGTCAGCCCCCTTTCGGGTCGAGCATCGGCTCACTGCCGAGCCGTCTCGTATCCGCGCCATTACAGCGCGGCATTCGCTTCTTCCGACTTCCTACACCCGCACGCCCGTGAGCGCTCCTCGCGGAGCGCCGTCCCTCTCGAAGAAAGGGAGACGTACGGGGTTATCGTGTTCCGCGTAAGTACCAGAGTAGGGTAGGTCCCGCCCGTACGCCGACAGCTCTACGTCTGCGAGGGAGGACGTTATAGCCTCCACTCCTGGCTGCTTCCCCTTTTGGGGCAGGCCTTTTTCGACCGCGCGAGATCGACTCAGCACCTTTGGCCTGTTCGCGCGTGACGACGCTGAAGCGGTTCACCTAGGTCTGCACGTACCCCAAAATATCGGACTGGACATTTACGGCGCCCGTTTTTATATAGGGGCACATGGAGGCCCCGCAGACCATCCAGGAGGTTTTGTCCAGCCCGAGCGTGGTGCGCTGGATTCGCCGCTGGCTGCGCGAGAACGAGAACTCCTCTCGCGCGGCACTGGCTCGTGGGCTCTGCGAGGCCTTTGATCTCAGGGACCTGACGGGACGGCTCCGCCTCTCCGGAGTGCACAAGGCCTTGCGCGTGCTCTCCTCTCGAGGGCTCTTCGAGCTTCCGCCGCCGAGAAGGCCGCCGCGGCGCCGCTGGTCTGCGCGGCGCCTCGATGGGCCGGTCCTGAAGCCGGTGGGCGTTCCCGGCAGCGTCGAAGCGATCAAAGATTTGCGTCTGGTCGAGGTCACCGCGCATGACGACGATCTGTTTCGCATCTGGAACGAGCTCATGTTGCGGGAGCACCCCCTTGAGGATTGCCGCCTGGTCGGAAGACAGTTGCGCTACCTGGTCGCCTCGGAATACGGCTACCTGGGAGGGTTGGGCTTCGGCTCGTGCGCCCTTCGCCTCAGCGCACGGGAGGCGTGGATCGGCTGGGACGAGGCGACGCGCAAGCGCGAGCGGGACCGGGTGATCAACCTCACCCGCTTTTTGATTCGCCCGATGCTCCTGTGCGAGAACCTGGCCAGCCGCGTATTGAGCCTGTGCCTGAGCCGCGTGGCGGCGGATTTTTCCGAACGCTACGGCTTCGAGCCGTACCTCGTCGAAACGTTTGTGGATGCTGAGCACTATGGCGCCGGCAGCGGCGCGGCGGGCGGCTGTTTTCGAGCGGCAAACTGGGAATTCGTCGGCATGACGGCAGGGCGGGGCCGCCGCGGAGCGAAGCGCCCGGCGAAGAGCCGCAAGGCGACGTATCTTTACCCGCTCAGACCGGACTGGCGCCGGGCGATGGGCATCGAGCGTGAGACGGTGCCGTCGGTAAGCGTGGAGGAGTCGCTCGCAAATGAGACCTGGGTCGAGGAGGAGTTCGGCGGCGTGCACTTCGGCCACCGGGCGATGGAGGATCGCTTGCGCAGGATCGTGCGCCGCAAGGCTCGGCATCCCGGCTCGCCCTATACGGAATGTTTCGACGGCAATCGGCACGAACTCAAAGGCGCCTACCGCTTCATGCGCAGCAAACGGGAGGAGATCACGCCAGAGGCGATCCTGGCCGGCCATCGCGAGCGAACCATCGGCCGGATGAAGGGCGAGAAACGCGTCCTTCTGGTGCAGGACTCGACGGATCTGGATTTTTCCGATCGTCTCGAGTGCAACGGCCTGGGCATGATCGGCACGAATCAGACGGGCGCCTCGAGCCTGGGCCTCCGGATGCACTCGACGCTGGCCCTCACCGCAGAGGGACTGCCGCTGGGCGTCTTGCGCACGGAACGTTACCCGCCAAAGCTGGCGGCGATGCAGGCCCGCCGGCAAGGCGAGAACGCGGCGCGCGCCGAGCCCGCAAGCTCCGAGCGTCCAAAGGAATCCCACCGCTGGCTGCGCTCCTTCGAGGAGGCGGCGTCGGTTTTGCCGCTCCTCGCGGATCCATCGGAGCCCGTGCAGACCGAACTCATCTTGGTCGGCGATCGGGAAAGCGACATGTTCTCCCTTTTCGAGCTTCGGCGTCGCCGATCCCGCAGCGTGCATCTTCTCGTCCGGGCGAAGCACAACCGGCGCCTCGAAGGCGAACTGCCCAAGCTCTTCGATCATCTCAAGGTGCTGCCGGCCATGGCCGAGGCCGAGATCGAGGTGCCGCGCCAGCGGCAGTCGAAGGGGAAGAAGAGCCTCCCCGGGCGCGTGGCCCTTCCGGCGCGCGTGGCCCGCGTCGAGGTGAAATGGAAGAAGGTGTCCATCTCGGCGCCGGCGACGCCGGAGACCCGAGGCGCCCCGGCGGCCGAGTCGTATGCCATCGAGCTTCGAGAGCCCGAAGCGCCCCGCGGGGCGAAACCGATCCATTGGGTGCTCTTGACGACGCTGCCGATCGCCTCGAGAAAGCAGGCCTTGCGCTGCGTGCAATCCTACGCCTTGCGCTGGCGTATCGAAGAGTGGCATCGCCTGCTCAAGAGCGGCTGCCGCATTGAATCCCATCAGTACCATACCGCCAAGCGCCTCGAGCGTGCGATTACGATCGACGCGGTCATCGCCTGGCGTGTCATGCTGTTGACACTGCTCGGACGCGAGGCTCCGGAGTTGCCCTGCGAAGTCGTCTTCTCGACGTGGGAGACCAAGCTTTTACGCGCTATGCAGCCGAAGTATGCACCCGAAACGATCACAAATGATGACGGCCTGACGATCGGCACGGCGTGCTTGATCATAGGCCGCCTGGGTGGCGCGCTGCGCCGAAACTCCCGCGAGCCCCCAGGCCACCAGAAGATGGTACGCGGCCTCAGCCGCTTCACCGACATCTATTACGGCTACAGCCTTGGCGGCGCCGGTGGTTAGATTGATTGTCGTCCACGATTTTCTGGGGTACGTGCAGGGCTAGCCCTTATGCGGCCACTGCCGCCGTGCCTGGATCGGTCGGCCTCCGAAAG
>CAZMXY010000349.1:0-3002 GCA_964570345.1 uncultured Rhodothermales bacterium
CGCGAGATCCGCACGGGGTTCGGCAACGCAGACCCGGTCGTTTCGTAGGTTCAAGGCAAACCGACCCCTCATGTGAACGGCCGGCCGTCGAGCCCGGCGCCGATACGCATCGATCCGCATGCCCTTCGAAAGCCTACGCCGGCGACATTTGCAGCGTCTCGAGCGGCGCATCCGCCTTCTTGACGACAGGAGCCGCGGGATCTCGCGTGCGCGGCTGGCGGTGGTCGTGACGGGGTCGGTCGTGGTGTTCTTGGTCTTTCGCTCGTACGACCCGGAGGCGGGCGTCGCCGTGCTCGGCCTCTTTCTCGTCGCCTTTCTGTTTCTGATCCGCGTCCACGACCGCGTGGAGGAGAGCCTGAAACAGACACGGTACCTGCTGCGCATCAAAAGCCTGCACGAGCGAAGGCGCGCCCTCGACTGGAACGCGTTGCCGGAGACCTTCGGCGAGTCGGACGTTCGGGTCTTTCCGCTGGCGGCCGACCTGAACGTCGTCGGTCCGCGCTCGCTCCACCATCTGCTCGACACGTGCGCCTCACAGGGCGGCAGCAACCGGCTGAAAGAATGGCTCGTGGATCCGCTGCCGGACCACGCCCGGACGCTCGCCCGCCAGCGACTCGTGCAGCAGCTGGTTCCGCTTCGAATCTTCCGAGACCATCTGACGCGTCTCACGATGCTGGACGGATCGGACGCGGACCGGCAGTGGGACGATCAGAAGCTGCGAAGATGGCTCGCGCGCGAGGAGGTCGTACCGCTGCTTAAGCCGTGGTTGATCGGGCTGAGCCTGTTCGCCGCGCTGAACGTCGCGTTGATCCTGCTGCACGTCGTCGGGACCCTGCCGGCCCTCTGGCCGATGACGGTGCTCGTCTACTTCGCCGTTTATTTCATGCGATACAGGGCCGTGGACGATCTGTTCGATGAGGCGCACGATCTCGAATTCATGCTCCAGCGATTCACGCCCGCGCTCCTTTATGTCGAGCGCTTTCAATTCCGAAGGAGGTCCGAGGCGGCCGGCGCGACCGATTCGATGCGGATCAGCCGGCCCTCAACAGAATTAAGATGGATCCGGCGGATTGCCTCGGCGTCGGCCGTCACGCGAAGCGAATTTCTCTGGCTCCTGCTGAACCTCATCATGCCGTGGGAGATGCTCTTTGCGTACCTGATGCACCGGGCCAAAGAATCCGTTCGCGAGCATCTGCCGGCCTGGCTGGATACGTGGTACGTTCTCGAAGCGGCCTCGTCGCTCGCCTCATACGCCGACCACCATCCCGATCGCGTGTTTCCGGTGATCGAACCCGTCGACGTCGCGTCGACACCCGTCTTCGAAGGCCGTGACCTCGGCCATCCGCTCCTGCAGGAGGACGTGAAGGTGCGCAACGATTTCATCGTGGATCGACTGGGCGAGGTGATCCTCGTTACGGGTTCGAACATGTCCGGCAAGAGCACCTTTCTTCGCACGATCGGCGTGAACCTGCAACTCGCCTACGCCGGAGGTCCGGTCGATGCCTCGGCGCTGCGAACGACCTGTTTTCGCGTCTTCACGAGCATCAACGTCGTTGATTCCGTCCAGGAGGGGCTCTCGCATTTCTATGCCGAAGTGCAGCGGCTGAAGAGCCTGCTGGACGCGCTCGAAGACGAGGGAGGGCCGCCCCTCTTCAATCTGATCGACGAAATCTTCAGAGGAACGAACAATCGCGAGCGCCTGATCGGAAGCCGTGCGTTCATCCGCGCGCTCGCGGGCCGGCGGGCCATCAGCTTGATATCGACCCACGACCTCGAACTGACTCGTCTGGAAGGGGAGATTCCTCTCGTCCGCAACTTTCACTTTCGGGAGGACGTGAGCGGCGAACGGATGACGTTCGATTATGCCCTTCGTGGCGGTCCGAGTCCGACCACGAATGCGCTGAAGATCATGGCGAGGGCGGGCCTCCCGGTCGATCCGGACGAATCGCGTGTGAACGTGGACTAAACAGGGCCGGGCAACAAGATGCTGCCAGGCCCTTGCGGCAGAGAGAAAGCCCGATGAGCGCGAGGACTTCTCTCAAACCGTCGTACATAAAATGCTGATACGGCGACTTGCCGGCTATCGCGCATTGGACATTTCTTGCCTCGATTGCGACAGGCCGGCTTCCCGACCCAAAAGCAGGCTACTGTTAGTTTGAGAACAGCGCCGCGAAGTATTCGCGCTGATTCGTCGTGCCGAGCATGACGAGCTCGGCGCCGGGGGTCAGCACGGTCGTTGCCGTGGGATTGGTCATGATCTGTCCGTTCTGCTGGATGGCGATGACGTGCAACCCCGTACGCGCGCCGATGCCGCTGTCGGCGAGCGTGCGGCCGTGCAGGGCGCGAGGCAGCGGAACGGAATACAGGTCGACGCCTTCACCGAGCACGACCAGCTCCTTGCCTTTCAGGATCGAGAGGATCGTATTGACGCTCAGCGTGCCGTAGCTCAGCACGAAATCCGCCCCTGCACGGTGTATCGCCTCGATATTCCGCTCGTGGGTGATGCGGCTCACGATTCGGATGTCGGGAGTCAGGCGACGGCAGTAGGACGACAGGTAGATGTTCATTCCGTCGTCGTGAGTCGTCAGTACCACGGACGGTGCATCTTTGAGGCCGGCCTCCATCAGGAAGTCGTAGTCTGCCGCATCCCCGTGGAAGACCTTGTCACAGACCCCCTCGATCTTTCCGAGGAGCTCTTCCTTGCGTTCGATAACGTGAACCGGAGTGCCCTTCGCCTTCAGGGCACGCGCGGCCGCCCTGCCTACGCGGCCACCGCCGATGACGAGGACGGGGTTCAGGTTAAAGTCGTAGATCAGCAGCAGGTCGTCGAGCGCTTCGAGCTGATCTTCCGTGCCGGCCACGACGGCCACGCTCGCGTCGGTCAGCATCGTATCGGGGCGGGCGGTACAGATGCGGCCGTGTTCCCATACCGCGATGATGCTAATTCCCGTTACTTCGCGCAGGCGGGTGTCCCGGACGGTCTTCCCGGCCAGCGGCGTGTG
>CAZMXY010000350.1:0-2997 GCA_964570345.1 uncultured Rhodothermales bacterium
TCGCCCGCTCGGGTAAAAAGCGCATCCTCGACGCTCTGCCGTAGCACGGCAACGCGTCGTGGAACGAACGGCACGAGAGCAGGAAACGTCAGGCTTATGAATTTTGTGATCGTCGGTACCGGAAACATCGCACGCACCTACCAGATTGCGATCGACAAGCTGCCGGGGCTCGAGGTCGTTGGTTACGTCTCACGCGGTGGGCGCCGACCGGCAGATCTGGAGGACGATGCGTCCATTGAGATTGCACGCACGATGGACGAGATACGGACGGACTTCGATGCCGTCGTGCTGGCTACGCCGCCCGGACTACATCACGAGGGCGCGATTGCGGCGGCCCGGCTCGGCAAGCACGTGCTGACGGAGAAGCCGATCGACGTCTCGATCGATTATGTCGATGCGATGATCGACGCCTGCCGTATGGCCGGCGTGAGGCTCGGCGTCGCCTATCAGCGGCGGATGAGTCCGGATAACCGCACGCTGAAGCGGCTGCTCGAAGGCGGTGCGCTCGGGCGGGTCTTCGCAGCCGATCTGAGCGTCAAATTCTATCGCGATCAGGCCTATTACGACAGTGCGCCGTATCGAGGGACCTTCGCGATAGACGGGGGTGGCCCCTTTGCGCAGCAGGCCTCTCACAACATCGACCTGTATTGCTGGTTCTTCGGGATGCCCGAGCGGACCGCGAGTCTGCTCGGCACGTTCGCGCACGACATCGAAGTGGAAGATCACGGCGCATGCATCCTGCAGCACGCGGACGGCATGATCGGTACGATCATCGCCTCAACGATTGCCCGGCCCGGTTTTCCCGCCCGCCTCGAGATTCACGCGGAACGCGGATCGGTCGTGCTGGAAAACGACGCGATCACCATGTGGGACGTCGAGGGATTGGACGATCCAGCCGCCGAGCCCGCCGGCGTCATCCATAGCGGCGCCTCTGTGGCGGTCACGGATACGTTCGGTCATGAGGCCATTCTGACGGATTTCGTCGAGGCGGTGAGGGACGGCCGCGATCCGGCTGTGACCGGTGAATCGGCGCGACATGCCACGGAGCTGATCCTGCGGATTTACGACGCGATTATGGAATGAGAGAGGTGAGCGCTTCCTTCGTGCTGCTCCTGATGCTCGCCGCGTGCACCGTTGCGGAGTCGCAGCATCACACGTGGGCGGTGTACGGCGGGGACGCCGGACAGACGCGCTACTCGGCACTCGATCAAATCAACCGCTACAACGTGGGGCGATTGGAGGTCGCATGGACGCTCGACACAGGTGACGAAGGTCCTACCATCGAATGCAATCCGATCATCGTCGACCGTACGATGTATCTAACCTCGCCGGCTCTCAAGGTCATCGCGCTGGATGCCGCGACGGGGGAAGAGCGCTGGCGCTTCGATCCGTTCTATAAGTACGACGGACCTCACTACTGGCGGTATGTGAGCCGCGGACTGACGTACTGGTCGGACAGCCGGGATGAGCGAATCTTCGCAGCCGCCGGGCCTTTCCTGCACGCGCTTAATCCACAGACCGGAGAACCGGACGCTACGTTCGGCGAACGGGGGAAGATCGACTTGCGGGAAGGTCTGGGACGCGATCCCGACGAGATTCAGGTCATCGTGACCTCACCCGGGGCCGTCTACGAGGATTTGATCATCATCGGCGCAAACGTGTCCGAGTCGCCGGGCGCCGCGCCCGGTCACATCCGTGCTTTCGACGTGCGCACGGGCGCTCTCATCTGGATCTTTCACACGATTCCGCAGCCGGACACGTTCGGCCACGACACGTGGGAGGGTGATTCGTGGCAGACGGCCGGCGGCGTCAATGCCTGGGCGGGGTTCAGCGTCGATCCCGAAAAAGGGATCGTCTTTGCCCCCACCGGCTCCGCCACCTACGACTTCTACGGTGGCAATCGGCGCGGCCGCAATCTGTTCGCGAACTCGGTGCTGGCGCTCGACGCCTCGACGGGCCGGCGGATATGGCATTTCCAGACCGTACGTCACGACGTCTGGGATTACGATCTGCCCGCTCCTCCGGCTCTCGTCGAGGTGGAGCACGACGGTCGTCGCATCGAGGCGGTAGCCCAGGTCACCAAAACGGGATTCGTATTTCTATTGGATCGCCAGACGGGCGAGCCGGTCTTCCCGATCGAGGAGCGCCCCGTGCCGCCGTCTGACGTGCCGGGTGAGGAGGCCTGGCGCACGCAGCCGATTCCGACGAAGCCGCCACCGTTCGCGCGTCAGGGCATCGGGGTCGAGGATCTGACCGACCTGTCGCCCGGGGCCAATGCGTACGCGAGGGATCGTTTCGTCCGCCTGCGGTCCGATGGATTGTTCACGCCCGGCAGTGCTGAAGGCACGTTGATGCTTCCGGGATTCCTGGGTGGCGGAAACTGGAGTGGCGCCGCCGTCGATCCGGCGACGGCCGTGCTCTACGTAAGCGCAAACAACTTCCCCTCGATCCTCACACTGAAGGAGGCGCCCGACTCGCTGCGCTCACGGCCTGTCGCGCCTGCTTACATGGCGCAGGGTTACCCGCACTTCGTGGATGACGAGGGCTATCCGGCGATCAAGCCGCCCTGGGGGACGCTCACGGCGATCGACCTTAACGAAGGGGAGATCGTCTGGCAGGTACCTCTGGGCACGTATCCCGAGCTTGCCGAGCGTGGTCATCCGCCGACCGGTACGCTGAATCTGGGCGGAGCGATCGTCACGGCGGGGGGACTGGTCTTCATCGGGTCTACGATGGACCGGAAGTTCCGGGCGTTCGACACGTCGACAGGCGAGGTGCTGTGGGAGGCGGAGCTGCCGACGGGCGGAATGGCCCTCCCCGCCACATACGAGGTGGACGGCAAGCAATACGTCGTCATCGCCGCCGGCGGTGGCACCGGCATGCGCGGCGCGCGCCCGGTCGAGACGCCTCCGGGAAGTTCATACGTCGCCTTTTCGCTGCCGTGACGTGGCGGCCGCACCGCTAACGCGCCGGCAGATCTTCGCTTGCCCGATGCCG
>CAZMXY010000351.1:0-2987 GCA_964570345.1 uncultured Rhodothermales bacterium
GTACAAGGCCGGCTCGATCAGCTCCAGCTCCATGAGCCAGAACGGGTCGTACCCATCGGCTCGGACAAAGTCGGCCCGCGCATACAACGGCCGCTCGCCGAGCGCTCGGAGGACGTCGTCTCCCATCGTCCGCAGGACGTCGCCCGCAACGACGGGCCGGATGTGCCCGCCATGCTCCTCCTGAACCCGGAAGTCCTCGCCCTTCGGGGTCTTCAGCACGGCGTGGCTGTACGCGCCGTTGAAGTAAAACAGAGAATACTCCCCCTCCTCCGTAATGGTGCGTACGAACGGCTGCGCCATGAGCGGCCGATCCGCATAGTACGCCTCGACTTCGGATCCGCGCTCGGCCACAGCGCGCCGATCGAGCCGGAACGCACCGTCGGCGTTCGCGCTCACCAGAGGCTTCACGACGGCCTCCTCGGCACCGATCTCGGCGAACACGCGGGCAAGGTCTCCCGCCTCGAGCCGATCGCGCCAAACGGTCGGAACCACGGGGATGCCGCCGGCAGCCAATTCACGGAGATACGTCTTGCGCAGATTCCACCGGACGAGGTCGAGTCGATTGAAGAGCGGAGTGCCCGAACATTCGATTTCCGCAAGGACGTCGAGGAAGGCGTCGGGAGCGTCCTGATAGTCCCAGGGCGAGCGGATCACGACGGCATCGAAACGATCCCACTGAACGCCGGGCCGCCGCCACGGGATCGCTTCGACACTCCACCCGAGCGCACGCAGCGGCTCGTAGGCAAGTTCGTCGTCGATGACGTACCCGCCGGGATTGTCGAGGGTCAGAAAAGCACAGCGCCGCATGTATGAGTTTGGCGTATCCGATTCACGAATTCAAATGAAAACGCGAGCATCTAGGGCTCGGCGTCGCGGCCACCCTCGTTCGTCCATTGCTTTCCCTCCTTCGTGCCGTAGCGGAAAATCCCCGAATGTCATCATCAATGGCATGCCGTCGCATATCAGTACAGGAAGATTGATCATCAGTACGTATAGGAAAGCCCCGTGGTAAATTGACCGACGTGAATCCACTACGAACCACGGCAACGCCGCCCTCAAAATAGCCCACCATGACCGATTCTCCTTTTCGCGAAACATCTTCCAGACCAATGAGACTATGAAGGCAAGATGCTGGGAGTATGATACAGGACTTCTTGAAGCGGCGATGTACCAAGTCGGCCACACGACATGACGGATGAGTTCACAACCACAGGCGGGTACGACACGGCAACTCACTCTCAAAGAAAAAAGGAGATGACCAGAATTTTCACCTGCCTCGGCCTGTGCACCGCTCTGCTCACCACGTCGACGAGCACGGCTCAGGACAGGGAAGCCGGCACCAATAAACACGACTTCTTTCCGTTTTCGACGTGGTACAGCGGCGGGAAGGCACGCGCTCCCATGGTGTCCGAGATCACGCCCTCGTCACGAGACGAATGGGGCAAGGACCTGCAGCAGATCAAGGATCTCGGATTCAACACGGTCCGCACCTGGGTCGAGTGGGCGCGAGGCGAGCCTCAGGAAGGCAGATACGATCTGGAGAATCTCCGGCTGCTTTTCGAGCTGTCCGAGGAGGTGGGGCTCCGGGTCTTCATCCAGATGTATGTCGATTCCGCCCCGGACTGGGTCGGGCAAAAATATCCGCACGCTCGATTCGTAGCGCAGAACGACCACGTGGTTGAGCCGCAGTCGGCGCCGGGCTACTGTACCGACAACCCCGAGATCGCGGAGCTCGTGCACGGGTTCTATGCCGAGGTCGCCCGCGTGGCTTCGGAGTACGATCATTTCTACGGATGGGACCTCTGGAGCGAGCCGCACGTCATCAACTGGGCCATCATCGATTACATCCCGAACGCCCAGTTCTGCTACTGCGAGGCGACACAGGCGCGTTTCCGCGAATGGCTCCAGCGCAAGTACGGCTCACTCGAGCAGCTCAACAATGCCTGGCATCGCGGATTCGAAAGCTGGGACGAAGTGGAGCCACCACGCTTCGCCACCATTCTCACCTACACGGATTATCTGGATTGGAAGACGTTCATCAGGGACCGTCTGACCGCCGACCTGGGAAAGCGTGACGCAGCGGTGCGGCGTGGCGGATCTGACCACGTTACGACCTCTCACGCCGCCGTATCCGCCATCACCCAGTCGCCCCGCGGCGGTACCGGCTCGCCCGACGACTTCTTCATGGCGGAGCAGGTGGACTATTACGGCACGTCGATCTACCCGAAACACAATCGTCCGTCTACGCACTGGCCGTACTGGCGCATCATGTCGATGATGGAGTTTCAGCGAAGCGTCAATCTGAAGAACGGCGGATGGTACGTCGGCGAGCTCCAGGCGGGCAGCGGCACGATCGGACTCGCGTTGAGCGAGCCGGTTACTCCCGAGGATCATCGTAACTGGGCCTGGTCGGCGATCGCGTACGGGGCCAAGGGCATCAACGTGTACGCCTACTATCCGATGTCCTCCGGGTACGAATCCGGCGGATACGGACTCGTCAATCTGGACGGAACCCTGACGGAGCGAGCCGTCCGTGCGGGCGAGATTGCCCGGGTCGTCGACGCAAATCAGGAGGTGCTTCTCGCATCACGCCCCGTACCGGCGCGCGTCGGGATCGTCTTCAATCGCCTGACGCAGTTAGTCGGCGGTCCGCGCGGCGGCGGCGACAATTACCACGATCACGTGGTCGGCTATTACCGGTCGTTCGCCGAAAACAACATACCCGTCGAGTTCGTGCATCGGAAGGATCTCGAGCAGGGAAATGTTTCTCAGTACGACCTGTTGATCGTGCCGTACCCGCTCATGATGACCCGCAGCTCGGCCGACGGACTCAAGCGGTACGTCGAACAAGGCGGGCGGGCCGTGGCGGAGGCTCGCCTCGCCTGGAACGACGAACGCGGATTTGCATCCGAAATTCTACCCGGCCTCGGCCTGCACGACGTCTTCGGCGTACGCGAACAGGATGCGTGGATGGTCGACGACGTCGA
>CAZMXY010000352.1:0-2971 GCA_964570345.1 uncultured Rhodothermales bacterium
AATCGCTTGTTTCGGATCTCCATGTCCGACAGCGTGTAGCTGTTCGTCCAGCGCACGGCCCCGATCTGCTTTCGGCCCATCACCTCCACGCCGCGGGCTAGCCCTGCCCGTTACCCACAAGTCGCGTACGGCCAGCGCGTTGGGGGCATGATGCCGTTAGCCGGGCGAGCCGCGGACGTGGTGGCTCGCCGTGGCCATCTCCTCATGAGCGAGGACATAACCGGAGCACATGCCGTGGAGCAGAATGAAGCCTTCCCACATCGCTTGGTGGCCCGGTGGGCCGTCGCTCTTTCGACCCAGATAGCCGCCCAGCTTGGCCACTATGCGCACGGCATCGCCCAACCGTTCCGGAGGCTTGAGATCCGTACGCGTTCTTGCGAGCGCCTTGAGCACTCGAATCTCGAGGTCGGAGAAGAGCACCTCGGCCGGAAGATCCGGCGTCTCCCGTCCCAGGAGCGTCATCAGCATGATGCGCCAGGCGACGACCGCGTTGATGGCAATGGCCCTCTTGAGACGCTCTGCGGTCTTGTGCTGCAGCTCTTCGATCTGACACCCGCTCTTGAGAACCCGGTGCCAATCCTCGATCCGCCAGCGCAAGCAGTACCACGCCAGGCACTTCTCGGCCTCCTCGGGCGAGGTGATCTCCCGCGTCGTCAAGAGGAACCACTCGATCGGCCTCGCTCCCGAGGGAGCCTGCTCTTCGGCCACGTGGACCATCCAAAGTCCGATCGGTTCTTTGGCGCCGTGATAGGGCGGCGGACGCAGTTCGACCCGCTCGTAGCGCAGCACGCACTCTGCGACACGCTCTTTGCGCCTGGGGCGAGCCTTCTGCTTGCTCCTCTTCGGCCGGGCGCTCTGGCGGCCCACGAAGATCTCGAGACGAGCGCGAGGCTCGCTCGCCTTGACGAGGTCGAAGAGCTTCTTCTCGCCGGTCGTGCGCCGATTGTATTGAGCCCGAACCAAAAGGTCGATCCGAGGGTCCTCTCGCCACTCGTCGAAGAGTTCGAAGAAGTCGGCCTCGCGGTCCATCACCGACACCACGCGCGTGTGCGGCATCTCGGCCGCCACGGCGCGGCAGTCCCGAAGGCCGAGGATCCACGCGTAGGTGTCCTTCTCCTCAATCGAAATTTTAGCCGCGGAACGCTTGTCGTCTTTCGAGCGGCCGGCCGGGGCCCAGCACTGGGCGCGGAGCACGCCCAGGGGCAGGCCGTCGCCGGTCACGGCCAGCGTCGAGTGCAGGTGCAAGCCCCGGCTCTCGGCGCCCGTCTGGTTCGTGCCGATCACGCCGAGGCCCTCGCACTCGGCCAGCGCGTTGAAGTCCAGATCCGTCCCGTCCTGGATGCAGAGCACCGTCTTCTGCGCCGACATCCGCCTGAGCGTCTGCTCGCGGTGCGGCGCGAGGATGTTCTCCATCGTCAACGCCGAGGCCTCCGGCTGGTCGATGAAGCGGTAGTAGCCCTTCACCGCCGCCCAGTCGCCTCGCGCCACGCCCGAGAAGGCGCGCATCGGGTCTTCTGCTTGCATCATCGCACTGCGTACCAATCGTTTGCTCAGGCGCCGGTCGCCCAAGGGCGCGCCGCCGAACTCCCGTTCCGCCCAGCGGCCGCTCTCCAGGCCGGCCTCCACCGGCAGCGGACCCAGCCCGCTGTACGCCGCGAGGCCCATCCGCTCACGAAAGTCCTTCTCCAGCTCGTAGACCCAGACGTCTTTGACCGTCTCCGGCCGCGCTCGCTCTCGGTCCTGACGGCCCCGTCCCTCGGTCCAGCCCACCCGGATCCAGTTGGCCGCCCGAAAACACGTTCCGGCGTGGCCGGCCGTATCGACGAAGGTTTCAACGAGCCAGGGAAGATAGCCGTAGCGCTCCTCGAAGTCACGCGGCAGCCGCTCGATCGCCCTGCTCAACACGTGCGAAGCCAGGTTCTTACACCGCACCGACGGGCGGATGAGCAATCGGCTCAGGCCCACCACCCGGTCCAGCTGCGCGCGCCGAATCTCCGTGTCCCAGCCGATCCACCGATCACGGCAGCGGAGACGGAGCGCCGCCGAGGCGAAGGCCAGTCCGCCGAGGACGCCGTGCTCGGAGCCGATCAGGTAACGGAGCTGCCGTCCCACGAGCGGCCCCGCGCCTCGAGGATGCTCGCCGATGAACAGCTCGTTCCACACGCGCATCTGGTCCTCGCTCTCGACCAGGATGAGATCGAGGCCACGAACCTCGCCCGCCGACTGCGGCACGCCTCGCGGCCGCGGCACGCTCTCCTGCAGGCGGCGCGGCGTGGATCGCCCGGTCTTCGTCGTAGGTGGAGGAAGCGGAAAGAGATCGCGGGAGGCCAGCACGCGTAGCGCCTTCAGGCAAGCAGCACGCCGCCGGGAGCCGCGTGCATCGATGAAGCCAAATTCGTCGCAGAGGCGATCGGCCAGCGCCGTGCGGTGCATCTCGGGATGCGCCGCTACGAGCTGCCGAACGCGCCTGAGCGCATCGCGCCGGGCAAGCTGCCTCTGGATGTGGCTCCGCAGTACCATGCCGCCATGATAAGCAGCATAATCCGCTTTGTCCAGCCCCTACTTATGGGGAATGGGCAGAGCTAGGGCCCCGTAGGCGACGGTCACCGCGCCGCGCTCTCCGACAGCTATAGGATGCTCCGTGCTAGGAGCGAGCTGCGCCACCATGAAGGCATCATAGTCATCCTTCCAGGTCTCGGGAGAGAGGTTCACCTCATCGGACCGTTCGGGAGGCTCATAACGATCTGGCTGAGAAGCACAACCGGCGAACATGCAGGAGGCTAAGAGCAGTATGGCCAGGAAAGGCGTCGTGACTCGCATAGCCCAATCTCGCTGAGTTAGCTTCAATGACCCCTGTTGGTACGCTCGCAGGCGGCATAACGGCTCGGCAATAAGCGGCAGGCGCCACGCCTTCGTCAGTTCAATTTACGGACTCGCCGGCCTATTTCTAGACTCGCCGTTGCGCGCCCGT
>CAZMXY010000353.1:0-2969 GCA_964570345.1 uncultured Rhodothermales bacterium
CATAAAAGATCACACGCTCGCCGGGGACGAAATCGTAATTCGCCCAGACGCCCTCCCCGGGCTTTGTTGGCGCGTCGACGGGCTCCGCGGGATCCGGAACGACGTTTCCCTCTTCGTCCGTGAGCACGACCTCCCGGCCCTCCTCCCGCGCCTGTTCGATACAGGTCTCGTCGGTAAGCATACAGACGACGGCCTCTTCAGCCCTATCAAGAGCCCCGTCGACGACATCCTCCGTTTTCTCCTCGGCCTTCTTTTCGACCGTCTGTTTCGCTTTACGCTTGATTCGATCCAGAATCTGTGCCTCCGTCGTCGCGGCCGGCAGCAGCATGGCTGTCAGCAGCAATGCGATCAACCCACGTATGTACGATATTTCTCGACCTTTCCTCATCGGATTGCCTCTTAAAGTGCTTCCTCGCTTAAAGGGCTTCCTCGCTTAAAGGGCTTCCTCGCTTAAAGGGCTTCCTCGCTTAAAGGGCTTCCTCGCTTAAAGTGCTTCCCCGCTTAAAGGGCTTCTCTCTTCAAAGTGCTACCGCCTCACCTTCGCTTCGTGACCTCCGACCGAGTCGCGCGCCCGTTCACTTCACGAGAATAAATTTCTTCACGTCACGGAACCGGACGCGGCCCTCCCCGCGCACGCGGATTTCGTAGAAATAGACGCCGCTCGCGAAGTGCCCCATTTCCAGCGGCTGCTGGTAGTGGCCCGGACTCATCTGATCCTTCCGAACGAGAAGGACGCGCTGACCGAGCAGATTATAGACTGCGATCTGGACTTCGCCCTGCTCTGCGATGTCGAATGGAATCGTGGTCTGCGGATTGAACGGGTTCGGATAATTCTGATGCAGCGCAAACGACCGCGGAACGCCGGGTTCGTCATCTTCCTCTACGGCGACCACGGTAACGGCTTCGCCTCCGGACTTCATCGGCTCGACGTTGCCAACGTTGTCTGTGGCGATCGTGAAGAACCTATACGAGTTACCCAGCTCGGCCGCAAACAGGAGCGACGTGTCGGCCGTTGCCGTCTGGTAGGGCTCGAATGGATCGTCTTTGCGCGAGACGTACAGCTGATAGTCTCTGATACCGGATCCCTCGTCCTCTCCCGACCAATAGACGTAGAACGTCGCCGTATCGCTGCGCGCCGGCTGGACCCCGACCGAACTCACCGGCGGCGTAGCGTCGACCGTATTGAATACAGGCGGCGTATCGATCGGCGCATTGATGTCGAAGACGATGCTTGCCTGCGCGTCAATGACGTCGCCGGTGGCGGCGTCCTCGGCCGGGCTAATCGTGTACGTCGCGAAACCCTCGCCGATTTTCGTCTCGTCATTGACGGGGAGGAAGCCGGCAAACGGATCACTCGACGGCTGATCACCGGTTTCGGGATCGATGCTCTTGAACACCCAGAACGCTTCGTTGGAAAGGACGTCTATGCCGGCGGAGACGTCTACCTGAACTCCAAGTG
Source organism: uncultured Rhodothermales bacterium (assembly GCA_964570345.1). Taxonomy (GTDB): domain Bacteria; phylum Bacteroidota; class Rhodothermia; order Rhodothermales; family VXPQ01; genus CAZMXY01. The sequence goes on from CAZMXY010000353.1 coordinate 1,460, forward strand.
AATCCGCTACGTCAAGACGCGTCTGGTAATAAGAGACGTTCCCCGGGGGGTCAAACGTGAACGGGCCGAAGCCGAACGACCCGAGACGGAATCGGCGGGGGTCGACCGTGAGGTCAAGCGGGTGCGTTATGCCGACCACCTGCGCAGATGCCGACGCCCGCTCAGGGTCATTCTCGAACCTTATCATATAGGGGAGCGTCTCGTCGCGGCCGATCCACTTCTCGGCGCTGAAGCCAGTGGGCCCGATGATGTCGTTGGGGTCACACGAGGAGTCGACCGGGGGGCAGACTAGCTGAGGTACGGAAGTGGACCAATTCGGATCACAAATTTCAGTGTACTTTACGGCCAAGCACACCGCTCCGCAGGCAGGACCAGCCCACCAGGCTCCGGGGAACTTGAAGGCACAACTTGCTATGCCTCCCAAACAATTGGTCGGTGCACGGCACCGAGATGTCCACTTGTTCACACAGGCGCTCCGGTCCCGTATCTGCTGGTCACAAGAAATGGGGGGCTCACCGGGAGGAGGAAAATCCGGTGGCGGTCCTATCGTGGGAATATCCGGTGGGCAGACAACCCTCACACATTGTGCCTGGTCGTTCTCGTCGATGTTGTATTCGATACAAAAACATGGACCATCATTCGCGTTGCTACTCGAACTGCCGCCTTTCGAAACTTTCACTGCCGTCTCTTCTGCAAAAGATTCGCCCTCTATCAGCCCATACTGCGCCAGATTGAGGAGCATTATTTTCCTAAACGTCTCCGGATCGTTCGCGAGTCCGAGAAGAACTGGATCGAGGTCAGATTCCGTTATCAATTCCAACCGAACAGCCTCGGCCGACGCTTCCATGGCACTTATTGCCTGGGCAGCACTAATCCCGATTGATTGAGCTGAAAGTTCGAATACCGATTTGTAAAAGCCGCTAAACTCGATTGAGATTGTTTTGCTGACCCCGGCTTCAATATTTCTTCCAAAAATCGGTATGTATGCATCCTCCTCGTCTAAAAACACGTCATTTCTAACGACGTTCTCGGGCAACCCCGGTGGCGCGAACCGTTCGAGAGTGAAGAACTCAGTATCGATCTGTACTGATCTGGTGCGGGTTGCGTACACTGAGATGACGAAGTAAGGGATATCGACATTTGACGTATTATTGAATCTGATAAGATATTCAGCTTCACCCTCTGCCCGGATTCGGTCCGGTCCGATTACCTCAACGCTTGATGTCAGACCAGATGCAGCTTCCACGTCGAATCCAGTCTCTATTTCAGTTGTTTCACCTGTCGTGCGCTCGACCACCAGATCATACGTACCGATTGGCGCCGTCTGCAGGTGCCACCTGATGGTTGCTTCGGTCGTATTTCGGTAGTCAATTACAACGCCGTCGATCTGTGTCCCGGCGTCGTTGCGAAGGTAGACCCTATCATTTTTTCGCAGACCTGCCCCACGCAGCGTAGTCGTCACCTGCCCCTGTCCGCCCACGTTCGGCGTGATAGACGTGATGGAGAAATC
>CAZMXY010000354.1:0-1110 GCA_964570345.1 uncultured Rhodothermales bacterium
AAGTAATCCGCGTGCCGCTTTCCGCGCCGCAGGAGGCCCGGGTCGTCAGCACGCCGCGGATTTTCGCCGATCCGGAAACTGGCGAAATTGCGGGACTCTGGAGGGGCGGCGACTCGGGAGATGGGACGCAGGTGACGGCCGAAACGGATCAGTGCCACGACGTCACGGCGTATCCGGAGCTGGGGCTGGCAGCCGGCGCGTGTTCCGGCAACGGCATCCTTCTCGACATCCGGGACCCGGCGGACCCGAAGCGCATCGCGGAGGTGAGCGACCCGAACTTCGCCTACTGGCATTCGGCGACGTTCAGCAACGACGCCGGAAAGGTGCTGTATACCGACGAATGGGGCGGCGGCCTCGCGCCGCGCTGTCGCGATTCGGATCCTGCCGAGTGGGGCGCGAACGCGATCTTCACGCTTGAGGAGGGCGAGCTTCGGCACGCCGGCTATTACAAGCTGCCCGCCGCGCAGACGAACGTGGAGAACTGCGTGGCCCACAACGGGTCGCTCATCCCCATTCCGGGCCGCGACGTGATGGCGCAGGCCTGGTATCAGGGCGGCGTCTCGGTGTTCGATTTTACGGATCCGGCCCATCCCATCGAGATCGCCTACTTCGACCGCGGTCCCGTGGATTCGACCCGGCTCGTCGCGGGCGGATACTGGTCCGCCTACTGGTACAACGGCTACGTCTACGGATCTGAGATCGCACGGGGGCTGGACGTCTTCGAGCTCATGCCGAGCGCGCATCTGTCGCAGAACGAGATCGATGCGGCGAAGCTGGTCCGGCTCGAAGCGTTCAATCCCCAGCTCCAGACGAGGATCGTCTGGCCCGCGGAGGCCGTCGTGGCACGGGCGTACCTCGACCAGCTCGTGCGTAACGAGGGCATCCCGTTGGATCAGGCCCGGCAGATACGGGACGATCTGGACCAGTTCGAGTCCCGGGCGCACGCGGAAGCCGCCGCGTCGCGGCTCGAAGAGACGGCCTCGCGGCTGGAGGAGGCCGCGGCGCGGCTCCAGAGCGACGCGCGTTCGGCCGAATCCGGCGAGCACGCGGAAGACTCGCGTCGCCTGCGCTTGCTGGCTTCGGTTCTGACGGAACTGGCCGACCGGACGA
>CAZMXY010000354.1:1210-2953 GCA_964570345.1 uncultured Rhodothermales bacterium
GCGCCCCGGCCCGAAGTGGAGGGCTGGGCGTTCGAACGGGATCGGGTAAGGGAGCGTCTGGACCGCGGCGTGGTCGCCGTCCCACGCGAAGACGGCACCGTTTACGTCACGTGGCGTCTGCTGGAGGACGATGGGGAGGACGTCGCCTTCAACGTGTACCGGGCAAGCGGAGGGGACGAGCCCGTGAGACTGACCGACCGGCCGATTGCGACCACGACCGACTTCATCGACACAAAGGCCGACCTCCAGGTGGAGAACGCGTATTTCGTGCGGCCCGTGGCGGCCGAAGGCGAGGGTGACGGTTCCGAACGCTTCACGGTGGAGGCCGATCCGCAAATCAGGCCGTATCTGTCCATCAAGCTCCAGGACGAGGAGACGACGTTTCACAAGGTGGGCGTCGGCGACCTGAATGGAGACGGCCGATACGACTTCGTCATCAAGACGCCGAACTCGACCATCGATCCGTACCACACCGCACGATACTGGAGGCCCAGCGAGACGACATATCAGCTGGAGGCCTACCTCTCGGACGGCACCTTTCTGTGGCGGAAGGACCTGGGGTGGAATATCGAGACGGGCGGATGGTATTCACCCTACGTCGTCTTCGATTTCGACGGCGACGGCCGCGCCGAGGTAGCGGTAAAGACCGGGCCGGCGGATGAGGATCTCCGGAGTGCGGAACCCGCCGGCAACGGATTGTACGCCGCGGGACGCGTAACGAGCGGACCCGAATACGTGTCGATCCTCGACGGCATGACGGGGGAGGAGAAGGCTCGTACGGACTGGCCCTCGCGAGCGGGCATCGGAACGTACAGCCACGTCTCCAGGAACCTCATGGGAGTCGCGTATCTCGACGGCAAGACGCCCGCACTCGTATTGGCCCGGGGCACGTACACCGTCAACAAGCTGGCCACGTACCAGTACGTCGATGGAAAGCTGGAGGAGCTGTGGGCGTGGGACAGCACGCAGGAGCCCGGCGGCACGTATTACGGCCAGGGCGACCACTTCATCCACGCGGCGGACGTGGACGGCGACGGCCGGGACGAGATCGTCCTGGGCGCGGCGGTGATCGACAGCAACGGAGACGGGCTCTGGTCGTCCGGGCTCGGCCATTCCGACAATGTGTGGGTAGGAGACATAGATCCGGCACGGCCGGGCCTGGAGATTTACCTCGGCATCGAGGGGGCGCGGGTGAAAGGAAGCGTTCGTAACGGCATCAGCCTGCGCGACGCCCGGACGGGGGAGGTGCTGTGGGGCCTCGACCGGCCGACCTACCACGTGCACAGCTCGGGCCTCGTTTCCGACGTCGATCCCCTGCACGCCGGGATGGAGGCGTACAGCGGTGAGAAGGACCACCCGGAGCGCTGGCTACACAGCGCTCAGGGAAAGTTGATTGCCGATCGCGAAACGTTCAATGCGGGCCTTGCACCCAAGGCGATTTACTGGGACGCGACGCCGCAGCGGGAATTGCTCCTGCGAAGCCGTATCTTCAAATACCCCGATGAGACCGTCTCCGATTACGTCGAAGGCCACCAGACGTCCTGGCTCGACCTCATCGGCGACTGGCGAGAGGAAGTCATCACGTCCGTGCCGGGCGAATTGCGGATCTACACGACCCCGATTCCCGCGCGGGATCGTCGAGTGACCCTGATGCAGGACCCACTCTATCGCAGCGGAGCGGCCCATCTCAGCATGGGATACGGCCAGCCGCCGCTGACCAGCTACTACGTTGGGCCGCAAGAG
>CAZMXY010000355.1:0-2949 GCA_964570345.1 uncultured Rhodothermales bacterium
GGATACTCCGGCCGTAGTAGCCGAAGCAACCGAGGAGGCGCATTTGCGTTCGAGTACAGAAATCGGAGGACCACTATGTCGCGAACAGTGGAAGCAGTCGTAGAGAAGGACGGAAGCCTACGTCTTCTCGAGGACGTTGAACTACGCGTTGGAGAGCGCGTGCGCGTGACGCTTCACGGCGGAGAAGGTGAGCCGAATGAGACTGCCTTGCTCAGCGAGCCCTCCCTTGCTGCAGATTGGGAGCGTGAGGAGGAAGACGAAGCGTGGGCGGATCTGCAGTCGTGAAGCGTGGCTCCGTTGTCCTTGTCCGATTTCCCTTTTCGGATCTTTCCGATTCCAAGCTCCGCCCGTCCGTCGTTCTGGCCGGCGTGGGCCGAGGCGACTACATCCTAGTTCAGGTCACGAGCAATCCATATGGTGATGAGTTGGCGATCGAATTGACCGACGACAGCTTCGCCCACGGTGGTCTCGATCGGACCAGCTACGCGCGGCCGGGCAAAATTTTTACGGCGAACGACGCACTCATAGCTCGACCAGTTGGAGAGCTGTCCGAAGCTTCCATAAAGGAGGTGGTTTCGGCAGTAGTCCGGCTCCTGCGTGAGGGGCGTGACGGTCCCAGCTAACACTCCTATTGCCCCCGTTGTCAATGGGCAATAGGATCTTTTTTTTCGGCGCGTCCGGAGGATCCGCCGAAGTGGTTGCAACTCGTCTCTTTGGCAGTAGCAGCTTCTGACTACTTCGTGAGACGCTCATGGTGAGGATTTCCCAATCGAGGAGATTGAGGCGGGCGATCGACCGGCATTGGGGCCCGATATCGCGCGATTGGCCAGGTTGCGAGCTGAGGATTTGAACGGAATGTGACCGCTAAGTGCACCTGTAGAGATCCTCCAGAGACCAGCATATCACGTTCTGAATTGCGCTCTGGAGGGACGTCATGAAGTCGTCGGCGAAGCCTCCCGCCGCCACGTAGAGAATGGAAGCCTCCGGATCGAGCGCATTGTGGGCCCATGCCCGACCGGCGTGCGCAGCTCGCTCAAGCATTTCGATGTGCGCCCAGTGCACGTCGCTGCCGATGGGCCTGGTGTTCCACTTCACGGCGCCCGTCAGCATCGCACCATGCGCGAGCTCGGCGACAAGATCGATCTCCATGGATCTTCCGGCGCGATCCGTACCCTCCCATCGGCCCCACCGCTTCACCAGCGACAGATCAAGCTCGACGGCTCGTCGATCGTACGCCTGCCGGGCCATCCGTTCGAACTCGTGACCCATGTACTGGTCCAGCTGTGTTTTTACCGAGCTCTTCCACACGCGCTCAGCCGGATATCGCTCGAGCATGGAAGTGGACGGTTCGACGAACCGCTGGTAGAACCGAAACGCCGCATCCGCTATGCCGTAGCGGACCGGGTCGTTGCGCTTCGCGTCGATATTCTGACGCGTTTCGACGTAGCCAAGCTCGATAAGCCGGTCCAGTTTATCGCGGAGGCCTCTATCATTGGATAGCCCGGTTCGCTGCGCGATGTCATTACGTTCCGTACACGCGGCAGCAATCGCGCGCAGGATGGCTCTATACTTCGCCACGTCGCGAACTCCTTCCTCTTGATCGAGTGCGGTCTCGACGAGCAAGCGAACCTCGCCGCTCCGGCTGAGCATCAACCGCGTCACATTCTCGCCCAACGTCTGACCGGTATCGATGGCCGCCAGATACTGCGGTGTGCCGCCCAATATCCCGTACGTCAGCGCGCGGTCACGTAAGTCTGTAAACGGAGCCATCTTCGCCGCGTGCCAGTAGTCAAACGGCTGAAGCCTGTGCTGCCAGTTAAAACGGCCGTAAAGTGGCCCGCCGCCTGCAGCGAGCGCTTCCATGGTGCCAACGGCGGAGCCGGAGAGAAGGAGAAGCAGTTGATGCGTATCCCGCGTTCGCTCCCACGCCGCGTTTAGTTCGGACGCTACCGCCGCCACACCGGAGGTCTCGTCCGCGAGATATTGAAATTCATCCAGGACGATTACCAGCGGCTCATCGGACCCCGTGGCCAGCAGTAGATTGAAGACGGTCCGCCACGTTGGGTAGTCTTCCGTGCGGATTTCTTCACCCGACCATGCCGCAAAATCCTGGAGCAATTGTCGCCGATTGATTTCCGACGTAGTCCGCGATGCCGTGAACAGGAATACGCGCTGGTCCTCCCAGGCGTGCGTAAGCAGGAAGGTCTTGCCGACGCGCCGCCTGCCGGTGATCAGTCCCAGCTTCGGGCTTCCGGATGCCAGCAGGCGGTGGAGCTCCGCCAGCTCATCTCGACGATCTATAAGAGTATCGGTCATCATGCATGGAAATACAGTTCCATATAAGTATAATTACATGCAAGTGTAAGTACAAGCTCAAAGGAATGGCAAGAGGCATTTTCTAAGAAGCCGGCATCCGAACGGATCTACCAATCCGGTAGAAAAATCGTCTCGAAGCACGGAGCCGAAGAGGGAGAGGAAGTTCCGCCCGCTCGAATCCCGTATCGAATTCTTGCTCGGTGGCGGCCAGAGGATTTGACGTCGATCTCTTCCACGCCGGCACGCTTGACTCCGGATGGCACCCGACCGACCTGTTTACGGGACGGAGAGCGGAAGGCGCGGATGTCATCGCGTGGAGCACGAACATCCAATCGTCCTTCGGGGTGACGAACCTCCTCCGCCGGCAGCTAGCGAACCGTGTAGGCGAACTCGCAGCGGAAGTCGTGTGGAAGCAAGGTTCGTAGCGACCGACTTACCCGACTCGTCGGCCGATCCAGAAGCCTTAGCAGAGACTGAGCCGCTTCACCTCAGAACCGCGACGCCGCCAACGTCACGTCGGCCTCCGACCAGATGTCCCCGAAGCGCGTCTTGACCTCCTCAGCTTCCGCGGTCCTGCCCTGCGCCTCGAGCGCTTGCTGGAGTCCAAACAGGGACCAGCCGTTGTCCGGGAAG
>CAZMXY010000356.1:0-2935 GCA_964570345.1 uncultured Rhodothermales bacterium
CTCTCGTGGGACGACAGCACGCTCTATCCCGTTCTCCACCGGTTGGAAAATGACGGCCTGCTGTCCTCGTCGTGGCGTGTGGCCGATACGGGCCGCCGGCGTAAGTACTACCGGCTCACTGCGAAGGGTCGCGAAGTGCTCGAGAATGAGAAGCGGCAGTGGCTCCGCGTGGACGCCGTGCTGGCCCAGCTCTGGGGCCTTCAGCCGCGTCTGGGCTAATCACCGATCGTAAAGAGATTCATCCATGCCTAAGGTGTTCGATCTGGAGAAGGCCATCGCGGCGTGGCGGCGCCCCTTTGAGCACAACCGGGCGTTCTCCAGCGAGGATCTAGAGGAGTTGGAGAGCAGCCTCCGCGACCGAGTCGAGGCGCTTATGGAGGCGGGACTTTCGGAGGAAGCTGCCTTCAACGAGGCGCTCCGGCGGATCGGCTCCTACCTCGCAGCGGAGACGGAGTATCGCAAGGTCTACTGGGGCAAGCGCCGGCGGCGGCGCGAGCTTCTATCTGAACTCACGTCGAGGGTCTCTATGCTGAAGAATTACCTCAGGATCGCCCTGCGAAATCTGCGCAAACAGAAAGGCTATTCGCTGATCAACGTCACCGGGCTCGCCGTAGGGCTGGCGTGCAGCGTCTTTATCCTGCTCTGGGTGCAGGACGAACTTAGCTACGATCGTTTCCTCGACAATGGCCACCGCATCTACCGGGTATGGCGCAATGTTCATATCGGCGATCGCACCCACACGTGGAGCGCGACCTCAAAACCGCTCGCCGAGGTGTTGGAGGCGGAGTATCCGGACATCATCGAGGCGGTGCATTCCGATGGAGGGCGGACGGTTGTCGTCACCGTAGACGACCGGCACTTTCGTGAGACGGTCGCCTCTGTGGGGGAGGCATTCTTCGAGGTATTCGTCTTCCCCTTCATCCAGGGCAATCCTGAGACAGCCCTGCAGGGCGGAAGCGCCGTCGTCATCACCGATCGCACGGCGCGCAAGCTATTCGGCGAGGACTGGCAAGCAAGCGGTTCGGTGCTCGGCCGGTCCCTGGCTATCGATCATCGAAAGGATTTTACCATTACCGGAGTCATCGAGGACATCCCCACCAACTCGTCGTTTCAGGCCGACGTGGTGCTGCCCATCCAAGAATTTTTCGCGCGCAACGACTGGGTCGAGCAGTGGGGCAACAATGCCTTTCCGCTCTACGTGCAGTTGCGTGAAGGAGCCTCAGCAGCCGTCGTCAGCAAGCAGATAGCCCAGGTCGTCAATGAGCATGAGGCGGGGGCAGACGAGGAGCTGTTCCTCCAACCCTACGAGGATCTGTACCTCCATTCGGAGTATCAGGACGGCCATCTCGTCGGCGGGCGCATTGAGTACGTGCGCATCTTCTCCGTCGTGGCGCTCTTCCTGCTCCTCATCGCCTCGATCAACTTCATGAACCTAGCGACGGCGCGCTCGGCCCAGCGGGCCCGCGAGATCGGCGTACGCAAATCCGTCGGAGCGCAGCGGCACTCCCTCATCGGGCAGTTTCTGGGCGAATCGCTGCTCATGGCGTATATCGCCTTCGGGTTCGCCCTGGTGCTGGTCGTCGCCCTGCTGCCGCTTTTCAACAGCCTGACGGATAAGCACATCGCCGTGACCGAGCTGGGTGGAGGCTTTGTACTCATTGGATTGGGTATTACCCTGGTGGTCGGATTGCTGGCGGGCAGCTATCCGGCGCTGTACCTGTCCTCGTTCAATCCGTTGGAAGTGCTGCGCGGCACGTTCCGGCAGCGGCCCAGTGCCGCATTCTTGCGAAAAGGACTGGTTGTGTGTCAGTTCTGCCTGTCGGTGCTCTTGATCGTGGGGACGGTGGCGGTGTACCTGCAAATCCAGTACATCCGCACCCGCGACCTGGGCCTGGACCGAGAGAACGTCGTCTATCTGGCGCAGGAGGGTGCGCTGAAAAGCCAGTACGAGGCCGTCCGGCAGGAGCTGCTCGCGCGGCCGGGGATCGCCGGCGTGGCGGCTGCGAGCACCAGCCCGCTCGCTGTCAGGGGCAGCACCGACGGCGTAACCTGGGAGGGGAAGGATCCCGACGAAGAACATGAGATCAGCATCATCTCCGCGGACTTCGACTTCGTCGAGACGATGAAAATGAAGGTGGTTGCGGGACGCTCGTTCTCTCGTGCTTTCGGGGCGGAGAACCCCGGTTATGTGATCAACGAAGAGCTGGCGAAGATTCTCGGGGGCCGCGACGTGTTGGGGAAGCAGCTTTCCTTCTGGGGCCCCTCCAGGCCGGTGATCGGGGTCGTAAAGAATTTCGACATGAACTCCCTGTACAATCCCATTGAGCCTCTCATCATTCGCCTGGCGCCGGAAAACACGTCGAGGCTCTACGTGCGTACGGCGCCTGGCGAAACGGAAGCGGCCCTCGCCGGCCTCGAAGCCGTGTTCAAGCAGGTCAATCCGGACTATCCCTTCGACTACCAGTTCCTCGATGAGGAATTCGAAGCCACCTACCGGAGCGAGATCGTCATGGGCACGCTTGCGAATGTTTTCGCCGGGATCGCCATCTTCATCTCGTGCCTGGGACTTTTCGGGCTGGTTTCGTACACGGCGCAGCAGCGCACCAAGGAGATCGGCGTGCGGAAAGTGCTCGGGGCAGGCGTGCCGCACGTCGTCATGCTATTGACGCGGGAGGCGACGCGGCTGGTGCTGGTGGGCATTCTCCTGGCGCTTCCAATCTCCTATGTCGTGGTACAGAAGTGGCTGGAAAAGTTCGCGTATCACACGGAGGTAGGACTGGGGCTATTTGTTGTGGCCGGCGTGCTGGGGCTCGTGATCGCCTGGTTGACGGTGAGCTACCAGGCTGTCAAGGCAGCGCTGGCGGATCCGGTGAGAACCCTGCGCTATGAGTAGCCATCGCTTTGATCTGGAGAAGGCTATCGCGGCCTGGCGGCG
>CAZMXY010000357.1:0-2916 GCA_964570345.1 uncultured Rhodothermales bacterium
TCGGCCTCATCGATCTTGACTTGCAACAAGCGCCTCTTCTCCGGATCGAGCGTCGTGTCTTTCAGCGTCTGAGGCATCATCTCACCGAGCCCCTTGAAGCGCTGTACTTCGATGTTGACGTTCTTTCGACCCTTCTTTATCTGTCGAGTAATCCGGTCCTTGTCGGCGTCGTCCAGCGCCCAGTACGTCTCCTTGCCGGCGTCGAGCCGATAGAGCGGCGGCTGCGCAACGTACACGTAGCCTTCCTCGATCAGCCGGCGCATGTACCGATAGAAGAACGTGAGCAGCAGCGTCGCAATGTGGTGCCCGTCCGAGTCGGCGTCCATCAACAGAATGACCTTGTGATAGCGGAGCCGAGACAGGTCGAGTTGATCGCCTATACCGCAGCCCAGCGCGTCGACCACGTTGGAGAGCTCCTTGTTCTCCTGCACCTTCTTCAGCGTCGCCTGTTCGGCGTTGAGGACTTTGCCGCGAAGTGGAAGGATGGCCTGAAAGTGGCGATCGCGTCCCTGCTTCGCCGATCCTCCGGCCGAATCGCCTTCGACGATGAAGAGCTCGCTGCCCCGAGGGTCCGTCGACGAACAGTCGGCCAGCTTGCCCGGCAGATTGAGTCGGTGACTCACGCTCGTCTTCCGCCGGGCCGTGCGTGCGGCCGCCCGGCTGGCGTGCCGCGCCTTGGCCGACTGAATCACCCGCGTCGCGATAGCCTCTCCGGTCGTCGGATGTGCGTTCAAGAACTGTTCGAGCTCGAGCCGCATCGCGCTGACGACCAACGATCGCGCATCGGGATTGTTGAGTTTCTCTTTCGTCTGACCCTGGAACTGCGGATCCACCATGAAGACGTTCACGATAGCCACGAGTCCCTCGCGGATGTCGTCCGCAGAGATGTCGAGGGTCTTCGGCATCATGTCGTGCGTCTCCATGTAGGCGCGGACCGCACTGCGGACGCCGTCGCGAAAGCCCTGCTCGTGCGTTCCCCCTTCCCGCGTCGGAATTCCGTTTACGAACGACCGCACGTTCTCCTTCGGAGCCTCCGTCCACTGCATGGCGATCTCCACTCTCGCGCCGTCCAGGAGCTGCTCCTGTAGTTGCAGAAATTGCTCCTTGTGGACCGGCTTTTCTCCGATCTCCTTCACGATTCGATCGAGATATTCCGCCACGCCCCCTTCGTGGTGAAATTCGTCGCGCCGGTCGTTGACTTCGTCCTTGAAGACGATACGCAGAGCACCGTTGAGATACGTCTTGACTTCGAGATTCTCGCGAATCGCATCCGCATCGAACTCCACGGAATCAAAGATCTCGGTGTCGGGACGAAAGTAGACCGACGTTCCGGTACCGCGTGTATTTCCGGAGATTTTTTGAAGCTTCGTGACCGGGATGCCTTTCGCGTAACGTTGCTCCCACGTGGCGCCGTCGCGCTTGACGGTGGCGACGAGCTCTTCGGATAGCGCGTTTACCACGGAGGCGCCGACGCCGTGAAGACCGCCGGAGGTGACGTAGTTCGTCTGATCGAACTTCCCGCCGGCATGAAGTGTCGTTAGAATGAGTTGAAGGGTCGGTATTTTCTTCGTGGGGTGCCGATCGATCGGGACACCGCGTCCGTTGTCTGAGACGGTAACGCTGCGTCCGTCCGAATGGAGCACGACGTCGATCTGCGACGCGAATCCATTCGTCGCCTCGTCGACCGCGTTGTCGACGATCTCCCAGAGCAGGTGGTGCAGACCAGGCTTGCCCGTTCCCCCGATGTACATCCCCGGCCGCTTGCGGACCGGCTCCAGACCTTCGAGGACCTGGATGTCTCTACCGGTATACGCTTGCGATACGACGTCGCTCATCAGCTAGACTGGCCTCTGAAATTTGATTCGTACGTCATCCCTGTCCGTTCAGCCGAATCTCCACTGGGGTGGGAATCACCTTCGAGAGTCGGCCTCGGCGGATGATGAGCTTGCCCCTGTTTCCCCTGTTTCCGACCTCGAATTTCGTCGTCCGCACGATTTCGCGGCGTCCTCGGTTCGTCTCCACCTCCAGGCCCTCTCGCGCCGCGTTCGAAAGCGCGAAACCAAGGACGACGTCGTCCTTCGCCAAACGCATGGAAATCACGCCTTTCGCCGTACCTTTGAATACGGGAATCTGATGAATCGGGAAGATCAGGACGTGGCCGTTCTGCGACGCCAGGCACACGTTTTCGTCGCCGGCCGCGACGTCGACTCCGACGACGCGGTCACCGGCATCCAGCTTCATGTACGTACGGCCGTTCTTCGTCGACGGGTCGGTGTATCCGTCGACCGTGAAACGCACGGCCTGACCGGTCTTTGTGATGGCAATGACGTACGGCAGCGGTTCGACCGACGCGTCGTCGGCCCCTCTCTCGAACAATTTCGGCTCCGCGTCGGGCTCCGGTACGGCATGCGGCAGGACACGGCGATCAAAGGAGACGACTCCCACTACTTCTTCCTTGTCGGAGAAGTCGAACAATTTCTGAACCGGGTCCCCGTAGCCCGTCGTGCTCGGTAGGTCGTCGACCCGAATCGTGTAGCACTTACCGAAATTCGTGAAGAAGCCGACGGCCTCGCGCGTGGAACCCGGCACGACCCACCCGACCTCGTCGCCCTCGCGCACGCGTATGCTCTGCAGATCCGTATACGTGCGCTGCCGCTTCACCCATCCGTCGCGCGTCACGATGACGTAGAAGTCTTCGTCGATGATGTAATCCTCGGCAGAGTACTCGAGGACGGCGTCCGGACCTGCGATGACCGTGCGCCGCGGGCTCGCATACGTGTCGCGCATCTCTTCCAACTCCGCGCGGACGAGGTTCCAGCGCTCCAACTCGTTCTCGAGGAGCCGTCGAATCTCTTCCGCCCGTCGTTCTTTCCCCTCCAATTCCTTTCGAATGGCGTCGATCTCGAGCCTGGCGAG
>CAZMXY010000358.1:0-2899 GCA_964570345.1 uncultured Rhodothermales bacterium
GGCAGCTTTCGGTCCGTCGCGTCGCACTCGATAGCCGTTGAACAGCTTCAGTGTGCCGTCCACGGCACCAAGACGAAGCACGACCGCGAGGACGGATACAAGATCGCGCGCCTCGTGCGGGGAGGCAACTTCCCGCTCGCCTACGTCTATCCGGCCGAGTGGAGGCCGACGCGTGATCTCCTCCGGCGCCGGGGGTACCTCGTCCGGCGCCGGGCCGAACTGCTGACACACACGTTCAGAATACCGTCACGCAGTACAACCTGCCGCCGCTTAAGAAGCGGATCACCTACAAGGCGAACCGGGAGGGCGTTGCCGAGCACTTCCCCGACCCAATGGTCCGGAAGTCCATCAAAGCCGACCTCGAGCTACTCGACTATCTCGACGCGATTATTACCCGCCTCGAACTGGATCTCGAGCGCACCGCCAAGGTGCACGATCCGCAGTCGTTTTTCCTCGTAAAGACGGTTCCTGGCGTAGGGAAGGTCATCCGCCTCCCGATTCACCCGAATCGAGATGCTCCATTTCAGGCGGAGGCTAACTACAAGGAGATCGTGGATCTCATAATGCTGAAGATATTCGTCGGCGCTGTCGTAGAGATCCGCAGCGGCCTCAGGACCGCAGGCGGTACAATCAGTTGATCAAAGAGATGCCGAATGAAGAAGTAGCCGCCGTCGAGCTTCTCCAGTGAAATGAGGGGACCGTATCCTAGACGACGCATATAAGACATACAATGACTTCTTCTGGAAAGAGGTCAATCCTAACTTCCTCGAGTTTATGGCATTCAACCTTTACGAAGATCACCATAAGCACATCTCTTACCTACATGGATCCCTATTTTTCTATGACATAGTTCCGAAGTTTACAAGATTCGTAAGGTTGGGGGCGGTGAACTGATCGATAAGGTATCCACGCAGATCAAATCTGATCGCTTTCCACTTTTCGTCAGTGAAGGAACCCACCGAGACAAAATGAGGAAGATCAATCACAACCGATATCTCCGCTTCTGTTACGACAGGTTGCGCGAGGGATCACGGTCGGTTGTGGTATACGGGCTATCATTCGTAGACGCCGATCGACATGTCGCAACGGCTTTGAAAGAGGCGCAAGACAGAGCTGGCAGTGTCGGTATACCTCGGCAACAAGAACAAAGACACGGTTGAGGAAGAGATCAACCGGATCAGGGCAATGTTAGCAGGCTCCACGGTGGTGTTCTACGAGGCACCCACGCTATTCCCTGGTTAGAACGCTTGCGGCCAACGCAGATACGCTCGAAGTCCTGTTGAAAGCCGAGCAGCATTCGGTGACACGAGGTTCTGCGACACTCGCTTCCAGAGGCGGCTTAACGGATGGCGCTCAACGGCGCCGCGGCAATACGTGCGGAAATGGCAATGTAGACGCCGCGACTAAAAAGTCTATGACGCTGGAGGCGAGATCGTGCGGTGCTTGAGCTTGTCGACGCCCGAGATCGGCAGCGCTCTGGTGAACGATAGCCCTTTCTTCACGGACGCTTCGTCGAGATTAGGATCACTCCACTGCCCCCGTGGATGCCGTAGCGGGCCAGCCTCGCTGGGTCGGTTAGCACCTCGATGTCCTCGATATCAAATGGGCTCAGGCCCCAGAGGGCTCCGTCCGACGATAGCGGAATGCCGTCCACAACGTAGAGCGGTTCCTCTAGCGCGCCCCGGATCCGGATATGGATGCCACCCGCGTCGCGGAACACCCGAACGCCGGGAGAGCGTCTCCGGATCTCATCTTCCAGGAAGTCTTCCAGCCTTGCAGCATGGGAGCGAGCTTCGTCGTCGCGCGGCATGGGCGAAGAGGAGGCCCATCCTGTAAACAGGAGCGCGAAGATCGGCAGGTGTTTCATGGTCATGGGATTGCCTCCGTAGCGTTTGGCGCGGTGCAGCGGCCTTTCGGCTTTTTTCTGCCCTACAAGCACAAATGGTGAGCCGCATTCCCTCATCGTGCCGGCATTTTCTCCGTCTATTGTGCTTCTCGGATGAAAGGATCACTCTCAAGGCGGGGATGCCCATTAGGCCCGTAAGCACGCCGTTCTCTCCCCTGAGCAGCATCAAACATGCAGGCCTCGTCTGACTTTTACATCGTGGGTCGCGAGGCCGGCAAGCCAAACGCCGTTCGCGCGAAACCTAGCCGTCGACTCCCCACAGTGTTGAGCACCTCAGAGGTGGTCGGTTATTGCAATACCTTAGGAAGGACTAATTGCAAGCCATATTCTCGCCCTCCTACCGGCTCAGCCAGTACGTCAGCTTCACCATGAAGATGTTGTCCATCGGGGCTCCGCGGAGCTGGTCGAGCGACGGACCGAGCCGGAAGCGGCCGTCGTCGCTGTTCTCGGACATCTGCTGGGTCCAGACCAGATAGAGCGTCGAGCCGGGCAGGTACTCCCACCGCATCACGGCCGTGCCGCGAAGCGACGTGACGTTGAAATCGAGGTTCGTGATCTCGAGCGCCGGCGCCGGACCCGCGCCGTCCGGATCGGCCTCCAGCGTCGCCTCGTCGAACGTCGATCCGCCGTCCTCCCCGTACACCAGAAAGTCGTAGGTCCGAGGCCGCGCCAGCTCTTTATATCCGTAGTAGTCGCCCGCCGAGATCAGCGGCTGCGCGTAGAGCTGGAAGCTGAGCTGCGGCGTGAAGGTCCAATTCAGCCGCACGCTCGAGGAGGCCGTGAGCTGATCGAGTTCGGCGAAGACGTAGCGGCGGCCGAACGTGGCCGTCGCGAGCGGATCGTCGAAGACGTCCACCCACTGCGCGTCGGCGTAATTCCAGCGCACGGACGGACTCACCATCACGGACGCATTCGTCATGGGCTTCCATTCCAGATTGACGCTGAGGTTCATGTTCGTGCCGCTTTCGGTGCGGTACGAGAATCCTTGGAGGC
>CAZMXY010000359.1:0-2877 GCA_964570345.1 uncultured Rhodothermales bacterium
CCGCTTCGTCACCGCGGACGAGACCGAGTCGCTTCCGCCGGCGCTCGTCGTCGACGTGCAGGCCGGACTGCGCCGGAGGGTCAGCCCCCTCCGCCTCTCCCTCTTCGTCCTCGTCGAAAACGTGCTCGACCGAGACTACGCGCTGATCCGCCATTACCCCATGCCGCCGCGCCACGCGCGGGTCCGGCTCGTCGTCGAGACGTCCGGCGACGACTGATCTCAAAACCCCGTCAGACGCGCCCGAGGACGGCCCGCAACCTCGACAGTCAACCGATCAACATCCATTCGAAACGCCATGCCATCCAACCGAATCATCTCCCTCATACTGCTCTTCTTGCTCATCCTCGCCGGATGCGACACGGTGGACGACGACGGCCGCGCCGAACCCGACGTCGTAGGCGTCATCGTCGTGAACCAGGGCAACTTCAGCGACGGGAACGGCTCGATCTCGGTCTACGATCCGGAGACGGGCCAGGTGCGGCCCTCCGCAATCTCGAACCTGGGATCGATCCTGCAGAGTGCCGCGGTGATCGGCGACCTCCTGTACGTGACGGCGAATACCGGCGAGCGCGTCGACGTCTTCGACGCCGAGACGCTCCAGCAGGTCGACCAGATCGAGGACGTCGTCAGCCCGCGCTACGTGGCCGCTCGGGGCCGGACGGCCTACGTCACGAATCTCTTCGGGGCCTCCGGCAGCTTCACCGGCGGCAAGGTCACGGTGATCGACCTCGACGTGCACGAGAAGACGAACGAGATCGAGGTCGGCGACAACCCGGAAGGCATGGCCCTGGTCGACGATCGCCTCTACGTCGCGAATTTCGGCTTCGGCGAAGGCTCGACGGTCAGCGTGATCGACCTCGGGAGCGAGGCGGTCGTCGACACGATCGACGTGGACTGCGACGGGCCGCGGTTTCTGGTCGCCGACGCGGACGACGAGGTGTTCGTCTTCTGCACCGGCCGCACGATCTTCGATGAGAACTTCGAGCCGATCGGCGAGACCGACGGCGCCGTGCGGGTGCTCGACGGGGCGACCGGCGCCGTGGTCGAGCGCCTGGCGATCGACGGGCGCATCGGCGCCGAGGGGCCGGGGCAGGACGCGTTCCACGCCGAAGAGGACGGCAAGATCTACGTCGTGAAAGATCGGCGGAGCGTGCTCGTCTACGACACGAACGGAAACCGGCGGGTCGGCGAACTCGGGCCGTTCGAAGGCGACCCGATCGGCGCGGTCGCCTACGACGTCGAGCGCGAGCGACTCTACCTCGGCCGCGTGGCCGGATTCGTCGAGGCCGGCGCGGTCACGATCCACTCGGCGGACGGGACCGAATTGGACCGCTTCACCGCCGGCGTGGCTCCCACGTTCGTCACGTTTCGCCGGACGGCCGACTGAGCGCGCGATGCCGGAGCCGATCCACGTCGACCGCTGCACGTGCTTCCAGGTCACCTTCGCCGAGCTCAAAGAGGTGGCCGATCGCACCGGGGCGCGCACGGTGGAGGAGCTGCAGGCGCACCGCGAGTTCGGGATGCAGTGCCGCCTCTGCCATCCCTACGTGCGGCGCATGCTGAAGACCGGCGAGACGACGTTCGATCGCGTAATCACGGGCGAGTGAGGCAGGCTGGGGCGCCCTCCCGAGGACGAACTTTTCGCGAAACGCCGATTTCTACCACGGTGGAGGCGACGCGCCAGGCGGACCTTAACAATTTGGTAACCCGGCATAGGGGCGCGGCCGGTACCTTGACGGACGTTCGAAACGCGTTGTAAGCGCCGCATACACCAGGTCTTTGGGTCCATGAGTCGCAACAGGCCTTCCGACGAGCGGACGATCCTCGTCGTCGACGACGAGGTCGACCTCCTCGAGCTGCTGACATACAATTTCGAGCGCGAAGGGTACCGGGTCGAGACGGCGACGAACGGCGTCCAGGGCCTCGAGGCCGCGCGACGGGCGCCGCCGGACCTGATCGTGCTGGACATCATGATGCCGGGCATGGACGGGATCGACGTCTGTCGGCGGCTGCGCCAGGATCCGCTGCTGCAGTCCGTGCCCGTCATCATGCTCACCGCGCGAACGGAGGACGAGGATTACGTTCGCGGACTCGACGTCGGGGCGGACATCTACCTCGGCAAACCCGTCTCCGTGCCCATCCTGATGAGTCAGGTGAAGGCGCTTTTCCGCCGCGAGGCGCGCACCGAGACGCTGCCGGACGTGCTTCGCGTCCACGGCATCGAGATCAACAGGGATCGCTACCTCGTCCTGGCCGAGGGGGAGGAAATCCGGCTGCCGCGGAAGGAATTCGAGCTCCTGCACTATCTGGCCAGCCATCCGGGCAAGGTCTTCCGGCGGCAGGATCTGCTCGACGCGGTCTGGGGCCGCGACGTCTACGTCGTGGATCGAACGGTGGACGTGCACGTTCGCAAGATCAGAGAGAAGCTCGGAAACGATCTGATCGAGACCGTGACCGGCGTAGGGTACAAGCTGCGAGCCCACTGATGCACCGCATCGCCTTCAAGATTGCCCTGGTGGTTGCGTTGACTACCGGCGCGATCGGATCCATGGCGGCGGCCGCGGCCGGCTCCGTATCGTTCGCCTTTCCCCTCTTTACGGCGCTGGTGGCGGGGCTGGCCGCCTTCGGCGTTACCAACCGCCTTCTCGTCAGCCGGCTCAAGCGCCTCGAGGCCGCGCTCGACGAGCTCCGCGAGGAGGGCGGACGGACGGACGGGATGCCCTCCGGAGATGACGACGAGATCGACGTGCTGCTGCGCCGGGCCGATCAGGCATCGATCGCCGTGCGGCGGCGGATCGGCGAGCTGAAGAGGTCGGAGAACCACCGGCGCGAGTACGTGGGCGACGTGTCGCACGAGCTGAAGACGCCGATTTTCGC
>CAZMXY010000360.1:0-2875 GCA_964570345.1 uncultured Rhodothermales bacterium
TACGAGAAACGTGCGCGCCCTCGTCGTTTTTCTTGCGAGCGAAAAATCTGGGATCGAACGGTTGCACGGACGCCGGAGGTAGTGACGGCATTCATCCCGCAAAATTAAGATTCGGCATCTGTTGTCGGACAGTGCCATGTTTGCTATTTTTGTGCGCACTGTTTATTGCCTACGTAGTGTTGACCGTTCGTTCTCCTTAAGTTGCAGTTCACAGTCGCACAGGACGTTAATGTCAGGGCGACTCGTCGTCTCCCCACGGCGGGCTTTCCCTACTCATTTATGGCCCTTCGAAGGCACGCGAAGTGGCGTGGAGGTTTTCGGAAGCGGACCACTGGAGCAATTCAATCCGATATCGGCGCTCTCCGTCTGAGCTGCGGCAGCTCGACGCCCATCCAACGGCACACGAATGGGTCTAAACGCGTGTAAAACCAACCGTTTGAGTCGACTGCCCTCTCTGCTAATCCCATACGGTGTCTTCGAATGAAAACTAATCTTACGATCCTTTTAGCATTCCTGTGCGTCTTCGCTCCGCCGGCGTTCGCCCAACAGGCCGTTCGTTTCGCCGACGCCGAAACCGTCGCGACCGAGCGGAGGGCCGAGCTGGAACGACACGTCCCTGCTGTTTTCCGGGCGCAGGTCCTCGCCGACGTGCTAAGCCGGGCGACGACTCAGACGTGGGTCGAGACGGAGTGGGAGAACAGCAGTCAGACGCGCTATAGTTACGAAGGCGGCCAACGGAGCGAGGTCCTCGGGCTCACGTGGCAAGAGAACGACTGGGTGAATTCATACCGGACCACGAACTCCTATGACGGCGGCCTTCTCGTAATGAGCGTGACCGATACCTGGATCGAAGGCGCGTGGGAACCGGATTATCGGTCCTTGTTCACCTATGACGGAGACGAGATGACCGAGTCCATCTTTCAGGATTGGATCGAGGGCGAATGGGTGAACAGCGATCGCACGCGCGCGACGAACAACACCGGCGCACCGTTCGAATGGGAAAGCGACGAATGGGTCGATTCGGAATGGGTCCTGGTCGATCGCGAAACGATGGTCGAGAGCGGCGACGACGTGCTGTATACCACGGAGGAATGGACGGGCTCGGAGTGGGTCAATTCGGAGCGTACCGTATATCCCGAGATCACGGTCGAAGAGCTTTTCGAGATTTTCATGGAGCTCGCCGAAGAGATCGACACGTTCATCTCATATGGTTTTTCATTCCGGCTACCCGATTTCGTGACCCAGACTTGGACCGGAACGGAATGGGAAAATGAATATCGCCAGACGACGGAGCTCGACGGGCAGGATCGCCCGGTCCTCGTTACGAACGAGGATTGGGAAGACGAAAGCTGGGTGGGAAGCAGCCGGCAGCTCAGGACGTACGAGAACGGCGAGCTGGACAGCACCGAGCTCCAATCGTTCGAAGAAGGCGAGTGGTTTACCTACCTTACCGAGTCGTATACGTACTACGGCAACGGGCTGCTGGAAACCGTGCTGCATCAGTTCGACTTCGGGATGGGAGCCACGAATAGTTCGCTGATCACGCTCGAATGGACCTCAACGTCGACAGCTTCGGAAAAAGACGGGCTGCCGGTCAGGTTTACGCTCGAGCCGGTCTTTCCGAATCCGTTCAATCCCACCGCGACCGTCACGTATCACGTCGAGTCAGCGGCTCACGTGACGGTAAACGTCTACGACGTGCTCGGTCGCCACGTGACCACGCTGGCGAGCGGGCTTCATGCGGCAGGACGGCACCAGGTCACCTTCGACGCGGCCGATCGCCCGAGCGGCCTCTACATCGTTCGGATGGAGGCGCCGTCGCATCGCCAGTCCCAGACGGTTAGTCTCATTCGCTGAGAATCGTCCACGGTTCGATCCGATGGGGCGCCATCGTAATCTAGTTAGATCAGTGCATCGAACAAGCCTGTCTCTGAGGTACACGCCATGGTTAAATGCATAAGCTTTTTGGTCGCTGCCTTCCTGGTTTTCGGGATCGCAGGAAGTTTCCAGACTGCTGACGCGCAGCTTGGGAAGCGCTTGAAGCAGCGGGCGAAAGATCGCGTCGAACAAAAGGTCGGCGAGAAGCAGGACGAGGCGATCGATCGGGCGTTCGAAGGAGAATCGTCCTCCGGGTCGAACGCCGACGGCGGCGGCGGTGGTGCTGTGGACGCGGCGGTGGAAGCACCCGCACCGACGGTCGAGGCTGCCAAGCTGAAGCCGGGAGAAGGTGCGTGGGCGAACTACGACTTCATTCCTGGTGAGCGCGCCCTGTTCGTCGATGATTTCACAGCGGACAACGTCGGGGACTTCCCGCGGCGACTCGAGTTCAGCAGCGGCAACATGGAGATCATCGAATGGCAGGGCGTTCGCTGGCTGCGCGGCGAAGGCGGAGAGTTTTTCATCAACCTTCCCGAGGTCCTGCCGGAGCGCTTCACAATGGAATTCGGTCTCGCGGGGAGTGGTAACGCGATGACCATCCGGCTCGTGGAAGATGCTTACGATCAGGAGATCCATGTCGGCACCTATTTCGCCCGTGTTCGTTCCGGATCGATCGACGGCCAGGGTGAATTCGGCCTGTCCACGAAGGAGACGCCGGTACAGATTCGCATCGCCATGGACGGCACGTATCTGAAGCTGTATGCCAATGAGAAACGTGCCCTGAACGTCCCGAATGCCAATTTGGGCCGCTCGAATCGTATCTACATGGATCTGGAGGGATGGAGCGGAGAGGCTCCGCGAATGATATCGGACCTGCGCATCATGGCCGGTGGGCGAAAGCTCTACGACGTGTTGAACGCAGACGGCCGTGTCGTCACGCAGGGCATCTATTTCGATTCGGGCAGCGATCGCCTCCGGCCGGAGTCGACCCCGACGC
>CAZMXY010000361.1:0-2851 GCA_964570345.1 uncultured Rhodothermales bacterium
GCTGTCCGTTTTGACACGGACCACATCGACCTTCCGGACGGCAACGTTCAATCCATTCTCAATGATGATGCGGGCCATCTCTGGGTACGGACCGAACTGGGATTGACCGTTTTTGACCCCCGCGACAATACATTTCATAAGTACTGGATCGACTCGGGTCGGTCCACCAATCCATACCGGTACCTTTACCCGTTTATTGCACACCACAAGAGCTGGAGCGGTGAGCAATTCGTCGCCGCCAATGACGGTTTCATCGCCTTCCATCCTCACAAACTCCAGCTAGAGCTCAACCGGATTCCGCCGAAGGTAAGCCTTACGAATTTTCGGCTGTTTGATCAGAACGTCTTGCCGGGAGATGGGAATCCGCTGACAGCGGCCATTACGGCTGCGGACAACATCACCCTCCAGCACGACCAGGACGTCTTCGCGTTCTCATTCGTCAGTCTCCACTATGCTGATCCCTTGCAGAATCGATACGCGCACATGCTCGAGGGCTACGACAGCGGATGGCGTGACATCGGCACACGGCGAACGGCCGAATACCACCGTGTGCCTCCAGGCGAATACACGTTCAGAGTGAAGGCTGCCAATGCATCGGGATTCTGGAACGAAGAGGGTACATCCATTCGGGTTCGGATCCTGCCTCCGTGGTGGGACACCTGGCACGTCCGGCTGCTTCTGCTGTCGATAATCGTAGGGATCATCTCTATCGGTTCGCGCCTACGGGTGCGGAGCGTTCAGGCGAAAAATCGGGAGCTGGAAAGATTGGTGGCCGAGCGCACCGCCGACGTCGAACGACATGCGCACATGCTCATGGAGATGGACGCTGCGAAGAGTCGATTCTTTGCCAACATCTCCCACGAGTTCCGAACCCCTCTCACGCTCATTCTCGGCCCGATACGCGACGCGCTGCGAGAGGAGGACGGCATTGATCGCATGGCGCGGCAGCTACCGCTCATACAAAAAAGCGCCGAGCGCCTGCTGAGTTTGATCAACCAACTGCTGGACTTGTCGAAGATCGAGTCCGGTAGCATGGAGCTGAATCTTCAGGCTATCGATCTTGTTGCGTTCGTCAGGGAAATCGTCTTTTCGCACGCTCCCCGGGCCGAACGCGAGCAACTCACCCTGCAATTTGCCGCTTCCGAGAAAGAGTTGTTGCTGGAAGTGGATCCGGATAAGATAGATAAGATCCTTACGAATCTTATCTCCAATGCATTCAAGTTCACGCCCTCGCAGGGGAAAATCCGGGTGAGTGTGGAGGGCGGCGTAGACGAGCGGGGCGTGTTTGCGGAGATACTTGTTATGGACACGGGCCAGGGGATCCCCGCGGAGGAGCTGTCTCGCATTTTCGATCGCTTTTACCAGGTCGACAACTCCGGAACCAGGCGGCACGGCGGCACGGGAATCGGACTTGCCCTTGTGAAGGAACTTGTGGAACTCCATGCCGGGTCGGTTACCGTAGCGAGTCAGGCCGGCTTCGGCACGACGTTCACGATCCGCTTGCGTGGCGAACCCGGGATGACTGCGGGAGATTCCATCTCGCCCGGCGAGATCGGGGAAGCCGGCGGTTCGCGTGAAGATGCGGCGCCGCAAGTGGACATTACCCCCAGACCCATTGGGCTCGGAGAGCCGTTCGTATCGACGCCTGTTTCTGAAAAATCGGCATCAGCCGCCCCCATTCGAGAGCACGGCCGAACGATTCTGCTAATCGACGACAACGAAGATCTGCGATCTTATCTGCGAACCTCGTTGGAATCGAGCTTTTCCGTGCTCGAAGCCGTAAACGGCCGCATCGGCCTGGAAATGGCACGTGCCGAGCATCCGGATCTCGTCATTTGTGACGTGATGATGCCGGAAATGGACGGATATGCGTTCTGTCATGCCATCCGATCAGACGAGACACTAAACCACATTCCCATCATTCTGCTTACGGCTAAGGAATCCGAGGAGAGCCGAGTGGAGGGATTGAACGCCGGCGCGGACGACTACCTCTCGAAGCCGTTCGGAAGGAATGAACTTCTAGCGAGAGTGGACAATCTGCTCTCGCTGCGTGGCCTTCTGCGTCACCGTTTCGGCGGGGAGACTCTCCTTCGCCCAGGCAACGTCTACATTCCGTCTGCCGAGGCCGCCTTTCTCGAGAAGGTGGGCGCAGTGATCGAAGCGCGTATGTCCGATACAAATTTCAACGTTGACCAGCTTGCCGATGAAGTAGGCATGAGCCCGCGCCATCTTCAGCGGAAGCTTCAGACACTCGCAAATCTCTCGGCCGCGGCCTACATCCGTACCATGCGTCTCGAAAGGGCTGCACAGCTGCTCGAACAGCATGCCGGCAACGTGTCGGAGATCGCATATCGTGTGGGCTTCAAACACGTCGAACATTTTTCCAAGTTATTCCGGTCGAGATTCGGAATAACTCCTTCCGCGTATGCGGCGAGCCGAAACGGCGATTCGGAAAATGAGGTCGAGCGGCCGGTTTCAGGAGGCGGCAGTTTGCACACCGCAACCTGATCGTTCACCGAGATCTTAAGCAGTCTGCCATCCTGGTGATGGAGAAGCGTCGGCGATGCCGCATCACCTATCCAATTGGCGCGATGAGCAAGTTGAATCGGACCCGATTCTATGCGGCCGTGATCGGCGTCCTCCTTGCCGGCGGCGACGCGGCGAAGGCGCAGAATTCTACCGGCGGAGACGCGGCGAACGTGCAGAACGCCGGCAACCTGCGAGTCGGAGCCGTGCGGGTGAACGTCACGCCGCCGGCGGACGCGGCGCTGCGCATGAGCGGCTACGGCGGCAG
This sequence comes from uncultured Rhodothermales bacterium, assembly GCA_964570345.1. Lineage (GTDB taxonomy): Bacteria > Bacteroidota > Rhodothermia > Rhodothermales > VXPQ01 > CAZMXY01. The sequence goes on from CAZMXY010000361.1 coordinate 2,795, forward strand.
GACCGAAGGATTCAAGGGCATTCACGACTCGCTCTACTACCGCATCATCGTGCTCGA
>CAZMXY010000362.1:0-1437 GCA_964570345.1 uncultured Rhodothermales bacterium
GTAGAGATATGAGGTCCGAGGAAGGTACGTGGCAAGAGGATGTCTGGGGGTGACGTGATGCGAGTGGGATGCTTTTACATACCGTCCTTCCCGGCCTGGGTCTTCGAGCGGGTGGATGCGGCGGCGAAGGTGGCGTCGGTGATCGTAGTGTCATCCGGACGGGTGCTGGCTTTTTCCAAGCGGCTTCGCACGGCCGGCATCGTAGAGGGTATTTCGTCGGAGCGTGCGGAACGCCTGATGCCGGCGGGCACGCTGATCCGGCGCCGGGACGCCCAGCTGGAGGAAGCAGCGTGGGAAGACGTACTGAACGAGATCAATACGTACACGCCGTTCATGGAGCCGGACCGTCCGGGGAGAGCGTATTTCAAGCCTTTTGGAATGGAGCACGTGCGGGCGTTGAGTGTGCGAATGCAGGCGCAGGTGGCGCTCGCTCCCCACCGTTCGACGGCGATGTTGGCGGCGATGCGAACGGCGTCGGGGAACGTAGTATCGGTGCGGGCTCACCACGTGCGGGCGTTTCTGGACCGCTTCGAGATCGAGCGACTCGCGGAGATTCGCGGGTTTGGAGCGGCGGGAGACGTGCCGTCGTTTTCCGAGGACGTCATCGAGCAGCTCCCTCTTTTCGGATTCGACACGTTGGGGGCTGCTCTCGGGCTCGCACACCGGCATCTGAAGGCGCAGTTCGGAGAGGACGGCGATCGGCTCTACTGGCTGCTGCATCCCGATGACACGGAATCGATGCCGCTCTATCAGCCGCCGCCTGCGATCCGGCGCGCCTACGAATTCGACCAGCCGTGTTCCGAGCCCGGCGAGATGCTGCCGGCGCTGGAATTCATCCTGAAGCAGGCTGCGGCCGAGCTGAAGGAGAATGGAGCCCAGCGCGTGAAGGTCACGCTGCACGACCGGCTGCGGCCGTCGATTTTCGCATGCCGTGTACTTCCCGAGCCGTCGAGCGATCCGCGCCGGCTGTTCGGCACGATCAAGACGCTGCTCGGAGGACTGCTCGATTCCGGATGCCGGGTGCAGGCGGTCGAGCTGGAGTTGACATCGCTACGCGCCGCCCGTCCGGCGCAGCAGTCCTTGTTTTTTACGCGTCCTGCGGCGGCGAAAGCGGCAGAGGCCGTGCACCGCCGCTATCCGGATGCCATTCGGCGCCCGGCCACCACGCCGGATGCCGTGTTTGAAGAAGAACGGTCTCGGTTGGAAACGTTTTGAAATACGTCAACGCACCCATCTCGGTAGAAGCCCGCAAGGGGATCCCGCGACGGCTTCGCTGGGGCCGGCGTGTCTACGACGTGCGCCGTCTGCTCGATTTCTGGATCTTGCAAAGTCGATGGTGGGGCCGCGAAGAAAAGCGTGTCTACTTCCGCCTGGATACCGACGGCGGCGTGGTGGAGGTATATAGAGAGGAGCGAGGAGGGAAGAGCGAGGAGGGAG
>CAZMXY010000362.1:1537-2848 GCA_964570345.1 uncultured Rhodothermales bacterium
CGGCCGCGCATCCGCCCTTCGTCGAAGGCGATACGCATACACGGGAGCTGCGACAGACGGAGAGCTCCTATCGCCCGGATGCCGCCGATCTGGCCGCTCGCCGGGCCAGGAGGAAGCCCGCCGCAAGCACGTCGGGAGGAGCGTCCCCGCCCCGCTGGGTGCTCTCGAAGGTGGCGGATTAGAGCGTTAAATGGCTCTACGGGCTGATGGTGCGAAGTCGGGCTTGCCCGACTTCCTGAAGTTCCTCTTGGCAAGGGTAGCCACAAACGCGCCGCGCCCTGAAATGTGACGATTAGGATACGACTGACGAAATCCCTCGCCTTCGTATTGCGCTTATGGACGTCGATACGAAAAGTGACAATCTTCGTCGAGCCTCTGCAGGAGTTCGCAAGGCGCGCAAAGTTGAAGCGAATCAAATCGGGAGGCGGATATGAAAACGTACGGAAGCTTCGCGCTGGTTCTTGCCGCATTGACGGCAATCCATCCGGCAGCCGGCCAGGAGACACACGAGCATCGCCATGCCGATGGTGATCATCATGGAGACGTCCACTTCGAAATTTCGTGCAGCGACGACGTGCAGCCGAACTTCGACGCGGCCGTCGCGATCCTCCATTCGTTCGGTTACGAAGAGGCGCGGCATCGATTTCTGGAGGTGTCGGAAGAGGACCCGGCGTGTGGTATGGCCTGGTGGGGAGTGAGCATGACGTACTATCATCCTGTTTGGGCCCCTCCTACGACGGCTGAGCTGGAGGCAGGCCGGGCGGCTGCGGAGAAGGCGACCGCGCTCGGGGCCACGACGGAGCGCGAGCAAGCCTATATCCACGCGATCAGCGCCTTCTATGACCGCGAGGCGACCGATTTCCGTGAGCGGTCCACGGCCTACAAGTCCGCCATGGCGAAGCTCACGGAAGATTTCCCGGACGACGCGGAAGCGTCCATCTTTTATGCGCTCGCGCTGCTGGGAACGGCGCCTCCAAAGGATACATCCTACGCGCAGCAGAAGGAAGCGGCGGACATCCTCAATCGCCTGCTGCAGGAGTACCCGAGGCATCCCGGGATCGCCCACTATACGATCCACGCCTTCGATTATCCGGAACTCGCGGAGCTCGCACTTCCGGCCGCGCGCGTTTACGCCGAGATCGCGCCGTCGTCCGCCCATGCGCTGCACATGCCGTCTCACATTTTCATCCGGCGGGGCCTGTGGGAGGAGTCCATCGCGACGAATCTCAACGCATCCAACGCTGCCAGGGAGTACGTGGCGCGCTCTCATCCGGGCGCATACAGCTTCGAAGATCTGCACACGAAGGATTA
>CAZMXY010000363.1:0-2846 GCA_964570345.1 uncultured Rhodothermales bacterium
ATCGTCGAGGTCGTTGCGGTCGGTGATCACGACGAGCGTGGGATTCTCCATCGCCGGGTGGAGGATGATCCGGCCTTCAGGCTGTTCGCGCGTGGTATTCTTGTAGGCGCCAATCCCCTTGACTTTCTTCCTCTTTCATCCGTATTCATGTGTGAAATAAAATTTTCACACCCTCCTCCTCGATCCATGTCATGAAGAAGCCGCCTCCGCACAGCCAGCTCAGCCGGCGCAAGAGGCAAATCATGGACGTTCTTTATCGGTTGGGTGAGGCCGGTGTGGCGGAGGTTGTCGCCCACCTGCCCGATCGGCCGGATTATCACGCCGTACGCGTCACGCTTGCGAATCTGGAGAAAGACGGCTTCGCGCATCATCGGGAGGACGGCCCGCGCTACGTCTACAGGCCCGCCGTTCCCCCTGAGGAAGCCGAGCGCATGGCCGTCCGCCATCTGCTGAAAACGTTTTTCGCCGGCTCACCTTCGCGGGCGATTCTCACCATTCTCGACGTGGCCTCGATGCGGCTTCCCCCGGAGGAACTGAAAGAGATCGCCCGGAAGATCGAAGAGGCCGGTGAACAAGAAAGCTGATGCACCACCCCAACCGTAGATAACGATGAACCTCTTTTCCATCTACCCTATCGAGGTCATTCTCGACGGGTTGCTGAAAGGGACGATCGTGCTGACGCTGGCCTGGTTGGGCACGATCGCCCTCCGGCGGAGCTCAGCCTCTGCGCGACACGCCACATGGCGGCTGGCCTTCGTGGGACTATTCGTCCTGCCCGCGCTCACTGTTTTGAGCCCGCACCGGCACCTCGAGCTTTGGGGAGCGCCCGAGCCGGAAGCGCCGCCTCGTGTTTTCCCCATGGAGATGATCACGCCCGGGCTCCTCGTAGCTCCCTCCGTGGAAGCTCCAACGACGTCCGCCGTTTTCGTCGATCCGATCACGGATCGTCCCGCGCACCGCGCCGAAGGAGGGGCGCAAACCCGAAATCCCTGGGCGATGGCTATCGCCGGAATCTGGGCGGCGGGCGTTCTGTACTCGGGGATCCGGGCGATGAAAGATTTGATTCACGTCGCAATGATCACCCGCCGCGCCAAACCCTACCCCGTGGCGCGACAGCACATACGGGAGCTCGGCAGGCCGGTCCGAGTCCTGAAGAGCGATGACGTCGCCATGCCGATGATGTGGGGGCTCCGGCGTCCCGTCGTCATTCTTCCCGGAAAGGTCGAGGACTGGTCGCGTGAGCGGCTCCGGATCGTGCTGCTGCACGAGTTCGCCCATGTGGAGCGAGGGGACTACCTGACGCACCTCGTCGTTCAGGCGGCCTGCGCGATCTACTGGGTGAATCCCCTCGTTTGGCTCGCCGCACGCCGCCTGGCGATGGAGCAGGAGCTCGCCTGCGACGACCACGTGCTGAGCGCCGGGACGCCGTCCCAGACGTATGCCCGGCATCTGCTCGCACTGGCGCAGGCGCCGGTCGTTCAAGGTGGACTGCCGATGGCCAGGCCTTCGACGTTGAAGCCACGCGTGCTGGCCCTCTTGAACCCGCGCATCAGCCGCCGTACGCCGGCACCTCGCCTGCGCGTCGCCGTCATCCTGACGGCTCTAGCCGTGTTGATGATGGCGCCAATTCAACCCATTAACCTCGCGAAGATGGAGCAGAACCGGCAAACGAGGAACGACGCCATCGCATCTCTGACCGACCCTTTTCCCGAAGTCCGCCGGCGCGCGGCGTGGACGCTGGGCGAATTGGAAAATGCAAGGGCGGTGGATGCCTTGGTGAAGGCACTTCGCGATGAAGTACCGGGAGTCCGCAGCGCCGCCGCCTGGGCTCTGGGCGAGATCAAGGACACTCGTGCCGTGCCGCCGCTGATAAGCTCTCTGGCGGAAAGCGACGCAGTCGTCCGGGAGATGGCCGTTCGAGCGCTTGGCGAAATCGGAGATCCGAAGGCAGTGGATCCCCTCGGCCGCATGCTGGCCGATCCCGCCCCGGACGTTCGCGCTGCGGCGGCCTGGGCGCTCGGGGAAATTCAGACCGGCCCGGCGATCGCGCGGGCTGTGGAGGTCCTGTCGGACTCCAGTGCGCGAGTGCGCGTGACCGCCGTTGACGTGCTTTCACGCGTCGACGATGCGCGCCAGCGAGCCGGCCGGCGGGAAGTGAAGGCCCTTCGACCTGACGTCGTGCAGGGACTCGTCACGGCACTATCCGATACCTCGCCGGTCGTTCGGCAGCACGCGGCCGGCGCCCTGGGCCGGCTCGAAAAATCGGCGGCCGTGGATCGCCTGTCAAGGCTCCTGAGAGATCCGCACGCCGGCGTACGGGTGGACGCGGCGCGCGTTCTGGGAGAGATCGGTGACGCCGGTGCCGTCGATGCGCTGCTCGTGTGCCTGCACGATGCGCACCCGGACGTGCGGGCGATGGCCGTCTGGGCGCTCGACGAGATTAACGTTCATTGAAGCACAAAGTGCAGGAGGTCGACTCATGCGAATCATGCTGCTGCTTTCGTCCTTGGTATTGTCCGCCGTTCCCTCATTCGCCCAGCCGGGCGAGGACTCAGAATCCGACGAGGCCGGCGTCCGTGACGTGATCGTTCGGAGCTACATCGACGGTCTCCACAGAAATCGGGATGCAGAGGCCGTGCTAGCGGGTTTTCATCAGGATTTTCTCATGCACGTCTACGACGACGGCAAATTGATGCAGGTCTCGCTGGACAGGTGGCTGGATCACCTCGAACTCGACGGCGCCCGAAACACGAGTACGATCGAGTATGAGTTCAAATCGATCGACGTCGCGGGCCATGCGGCTATCGTCAGGCTGGAAGTCTATGAAGACGGCGAGCACATCTATA
>CAZMXY010000364.1:0-2839 GCA_964570345.1 uncultured Rhodothermales bacterium
AAACGTGGGCTGCATCGCGTGCGCATCCCGTCAACCGCCGTTGGAACGTACCGCGCGGAACTTTCCCGCCCCCGGAGAGTCGCGCCACCTATCATTTCGTACCGGAATCACATCTCGAGAACTCCGGATAATGAACTTCCTTCAATCTACAATTCGGACGGTGCCGTTCGCGCTCGTTCTACTTCTTGCCGGCTGCAGTTCGCCCGAGCGTTCACGAGACCGTTCTTCCGGAGGCCACGTGATCTTTATGAAGGATGTCGAGGCGCTCGGGTATCAGTCGATCGAGGAGGTGCTCATAGCCCGCGTTCCAGGTGTTCGCCGGTCGCCGGACGGACAGGGGATCGTCCTGCGGGGTACTCGGTCGATACGCGGTAGCAACGAACCGCTGTACGTCATCGATGGCGTGCCGTCTTCCACGTCGCCCATGCTCAGTCTTCAAGACGTGGAGGAGATCGAAGTCTTGAAGAGCCCAACCGACGTCGCGAGGTACGGATCGCAGGGCATGCACGGGGTCGTGCTTATCCGTACGAGAGAGCCGTGACATCGTCCGCCGATGGGCAGACCGAGCCGAAGCCGAAATGTCCCAGCGCCGTGAGCAATCGTCCGACGTTCTCTGGTTCTCGTTCGATCCACACGTCCAGGTCTTTCGTGTACCGGGGATGCCCATGGAAGGCCACGGCGTATCCCCCCACGACCAGATACCGAACCTCATGTTCGTTTAAGGATGCGGCAAACTCTTTGAAGTCGGGGTGGAGCGTCATTATGCCATTCGTGGTATTCGCGTCGAATTTGTTCCAGCGTTCTCAGTCTTGCCTGGTAAGACTGCTTTTTCCAGAATGAGTAGTCACTCTCAGCGCGGTCGATCTTCGAGACCCTGACTGCCGTCTTGTCCATCCTGTCTCGCATGTAGTTCTCCATGCCCCGCTTGAATCACAATTACATCGTATGATGTTGCAGCGATGTAGCGTCAAAGTATACGATTACGAGCGCAGCGACGTTAATGGATGTTTAGATTTGAATTCGTGCGACGGAACGAGCGACGGTCAATCGCCGGGGGTGAACCGCCGATTTGTTCGGCCACGATACATAGTTACGGCTTCGAACGGGAAGAGGTAATCTTTGGCTCCGTACGCCCGGGTCCACATAGAATCTCACTCGCGCGTCGCACGTACGATGAGCCGCATCACCCATGACGCCCATCGCCGAAGTACTTGCCGATCTCAGTGCGGTATTCAGTGGGAAAGGGCTCTCCTGCTCGCCGGGCACCCCAGGGACGTCGAAGATGCTCGCGGCATCCTCGCGAGGAAGGAGATAGAGCGGGATGGTGCCTACCGTCGTGCGACGTTACGCCGAATCGAGCGAGGGCTAGATCGATCCGATCTGACGCCGACGTTTGATTCGCTTCGATAGAAAATCTTCACCCCCGCCCATCACAAGGAGGCAATCATGGTTACACTCGCATCGCTGTGGCTGCCGATCCTGCTTTCCGCAGTGATCGTGTTCATCGCAAGCTCCGTCATCCACATGCTCCTCCCGTACCACCAGAACGATTTCGCCGGGCTGCCGAATGAGGAAGCCGTCAAGGAGACGCTCCGTGCTTCGGACGCCTCGCCGGGCGACTACGTGATTCCGCACGCGGTCGACCCGAAGGACCGAAAATCGCCCGAATACAGGGAGAAGATGCGGCAGGGTCCTGTCGTGTTCATGACTTTCCTGCCTGACGGGCCGCCCGCTATGGGGAAGACGCTCGCGCTGTGGTTCGTCTTCTGTATCGTCGTCGGCATTTTCGCGGCGTACGTCTCAGGAAGGGTGCTTCCGCCCGGGTCCGAATATTTGTCTGTCTTTCAGATCGCCGGCACGACGGCGTTCGTGGGTTATGCGCTCGCGCTCTGGGAGCATTCCATCTGGTATGGCCGGAAATGGAGCTCCACGCTCAAGTCGACGTTCGACGGCCTCGTCTACGGGCTCCTCACGGGAGGAGTATTCGGCTGGCTGTGGCCTGGGGCTTAGGTGTTGCGCACAGATGGCTCCTGGAAGGATATGGATTCACGTGGACCACGCCCCGAAACAGCGCCGCGCCGACTTCCGCTTCTATGAAGAGCTGAACGACTTTCTGCCTGCAGGGGGGCGAAAGCGGACGTTTTCGTATGCGTTTACCGGAACGCCGACGGTGAAGGATGCGATCGAAGCGATGGGCGTGCCGCATACGGAGGTCGATCTCGTTCTAGTCGACGGCGAATCGGCGGACTTCGACGCCCGGCTGAGTGGCGGCGAGCGTGTAGCCGTCTATCCCAGATTCGAGCGGCTGGACGTCGGATCGCTGAACCGGCTCAGGCCGCGGCCGCTCCGCGTAACCCGATTTATCGTGGATGCAAACGTAGGCAAGCTCGCGCGCTATCTTCGCATGATCGGGTTCGACGCCGCCTATGGGAGCGATTGGGACGACGAGACGATCATCCGGCGAGCGCGGAGGGAGGAGCGGATCATCCTCACGCGTGACCGCGCGATGCTCCGCCACGGTGACGTGACGCATGGATACTGGCTGCGATCGACCGATCCGGAAGAGCAGCTTCAGGAGGTCGTCCGGGCGCTCGATCTGTCCGAGAGTGTCCGCCCATTTACGCGCTGCATGGTCTGCAACGTCGAGCTGGAGCCGGTGGAAAAAGACGACGTGGTCGACCGGGTTCCGCCGGCCGTCTCCGAAGCGTTCGACGAATTTACGCGGTGTCCGGGCTGCAGGCGGATCTACTGGCGGGGCTCCCACTACGAGCGCATGGAGCGCCTCCTCGAGGGATTCAGTCGATAACTTGAGGCCCCGTCCACAGTGCTTTGACGTGCT
>CAZMXY010000365.1:0-2811 GCA_964570345.1 uncultured Rhodothermales bacterium
TAGAGCATTCGGCTGTTAACCGAAGGGTTGTAGGTTCGAATCCTACCCGGGGAGCATCCTTAACGTAAGCCTCTAGGTCTTATAGACTTAGAGGCTACTTCTTTATTGAGACGGCAGGTAAATTTCGAACGCAGGGCCGCGCGCGGTGGATGCGCTCGACCCTGATGCAGAGATTTGTTTGATCCGCGTCCAAACGGCAACCTAAGCGCCACGGGCCAGATGCCTCACTCGCCTTCGAAAGCTGAAAAATCCACCATACTTAGGTGTTCTAAGAAATCGGCCTCAAAATCGGTCAGTTTTTTTCGAACAGGTGAGAGATCATTGGCTTCTACCGCTCGCCGCATGGTCTCAATGAGGTGAAGACGCTCATTATGGAGGGCGACAAAGTACCCGGCGAGATAATGCGGTCCAAATACTACCGCTCGCGACCCATCCGGCATTTCTACAACTGCTCGGGGACCGTCCGCTGTATTTTCAGTGGTCCAAGAATAACGCCCCACGCAGGATTGAGGTGATAGAGCTCCATAGTTCGTAAGATTGAGGTATACCAGAAGCCTGTTTTCCGTTGGTGAATCGTTTCGATTCGGTTGAGGACTATCCACCAGCCTCTTTCCGTGCGTCGACGACTGCTCTCTTCAAATCGGGCAGAGATTGTTCGACAACCCTCCACACCTCCTCAAGGTCGACACCCATGTAGTTGTGAATCAGAACATCTCTGAAACCGGCGACCCGTCGCCATGAAACGGCAGGATACGCTGCTCTGAAGCTGTCGGTTAGCTGCTTTGCGGCTTCACCGATTACCTCGAAGTTCCGAATGACCGCGTCCTGCAGGATGTGCGAGCGCATAAATGCAGACCGCCCTTCCGACACGATATCCTCGATACGTGCGATCCTCTCCTCAATGTGGATCACGTATACGAGATCCCGATCTTCACCGGTCACAGCTCGACAGCCTCCGCCAGTACGAGTGATCGCAGGACTGGATGAATCGCATTCTCGGTCACGACATCCACATCAACTCCGAGTAGATCCTCCAAATCCTGCTTCAAGGCGATGCGGTCGAGAAGATCTCTATCTTCAGCCATTTCGACGAGTAGATCGAGATCGCTAGCGTCATGGTCTTCCCCGCGCACGACAGACCCGAATAGACGGACATGACGGGCTCCGTGTTGATCTGCCAAGCGTAGGATATCACGCCGACGTTCACGCACAAGCGCGCGAATGGAAGTGGTCTCGGCCATGGCGATCTCGACGATTCCTAACTTGACAGAGTTATTTAACGCTTACTCTGATCGGATGCTCCGTTCTGCAGGCGATGAGAAGATAAGTTTTAGTTCATAGACTTCTGTAAGCCGCTGCCAGACTACTGGTTCGAAAATAGACGCACCTGGGGAGCACTTCGACGGTAAGCCTCTAGGTCTCAATGACTTAGAGGCTTTTTATTTTGAGTAGCTGCTTGAGGGGATTCGAGTCGAGACTTGCCTAGCGTTTTTTCCGCGCGTCGACAATGGCACTCTTCAGATCCGGCAGAAACTGCTCGACGACCCTCCAGACCTCTTCAAGGTCAACCCACATGTAGTTGTGGATCAGAACGTGTCTGAAACCCGCGACCCGTCGCCACGAAACGCCAGGATACGCTGCGCGAGCTCGGTCTTCGCACACGTGGCGTTGCCGCGCTGCTCACCCGTTCCGTGATAATAGATGGACCGTGTCCGGTGTCGTGTCCAGGCTCGTGTCCTGAACGAGGCTCGTGACACTACGGAAATCATCAGGAGCGAAAACCCCGGGTCCAGCTCGATCCGCGATCCGTTGGCCTCCAGTCGCCGTCCTGGACGCCGCCGGGCCAGCCACGTTAGAGGCATCCATATCGTCCGCCAGGCCCCGCATTCTCACTTTCGGCCGGCTGGCTTCCCGAAGCCGAGATCCAGTCGCGCCTGTATGCGATCGCGGCGTCCTTGCAGGACTGGCGGGATTCTATCCATCACTTCGCGTACGCCGGCTGATACAACTGAATCTGGAACCCGCCGGGTACTCTGAAATAGGTGACGAGCCCGTAGCCGTGGTCTTCCACGCCCTGCGTGAATTCGACGCCTCGTGAGGCGAGCTCGCGGACCGTTTCGGCGATATCGTCGCAGTAGAAGGAAATGTCGGCGGTTCCGGACGGGGCGCCGTCAGCGTCGTCTGTCGGATGAACCCCGAGGTCCGCCTCTGGGGCGTCGAAGATGAGCCACCCGTCGCCTACGTCCGTGCCTTCCAGGCCGAGCTTGTCCCGCAGAAACGCACGCAGCTCATCCGCGCGCGAGGAGTAGAACATGGCGTGCATGCCCTTTATCATGGTAACGCCTCACAGCATTCCGTTCGTTCGCATCGTCTCGTTTCGCAAAGTCCGCCGCGAGGTCACCGCCCCGACGCCGTCCTTGCTCCCGGAATCCGGTTCAGCGTGTACCAGGCTTCCGTGGACCAGAGTTGCCGGCCCTCGGCGCTGCGCATCGTCGCGTCGTTCAGGTGAACGTAGACGAGGTGATCCGGCTTCATCCCATTGAGCGTTAGCCGCACGCGGCGGCGGTCGCCGGATACCTCGACGCCTTCTATCTCCAGCATCTCCTCATCGATCTTCGGACCGCCGTACTCCTCGGTAGGCTCATAGCGCCACTGGCGGATCTCATAATCGTCAGGGGCGTCCCCTACTCCCTCGGCCAGCGGCTCCGTGAATTCGATTTCGAAGCCGTCCGGCCGGGCGCGCACGGCCAGCATCTCGAAGACCGGATCGCCCGTGTAGCTCATGCGCTGGAGGCCGTGCATGAGCTTGCC
>CAZMXY010000366.1:0-2802 GCA_964570345.1 uncultured Rhodothermales bacterium
GAACGTCAACGCGTCGGGTGGCCGACGAGCCGACCGGCTCGAATTCTCGCTCCTGCAATACCCTCAACAGTTTCGTCTGGCTTGCCATCGGGATGCTGCCGATCTCATCCAGGAGGATCGTTCCCGTGCCGGCCTGCTCGAAACGACCCTTTCGATCTTTGACAGCGCCCGTAAATGCTCCTCGGACATGACCGAACAGTTCGCTCTCGATGAGTGACTCCGAGAGCGCCGCGCAGTTGACACGCACGAATGGCTTATCGGCCCGCGTGCCGTGAAAATGGATCGCGCGAGCGAATACTTCCTTGCCGGTGCCGCTTTCGCCCTGGATGAGAACGGTCGTGTCGGTTTTCGCCACCTTACCAATAAGACGACAGATATCTCGGATCCGGCGACTTCGCCCGATGATCTCAGGAAAGTCGGGTGCGTCAGCCGGCGGCTCCGACGGCGAGCCGGAATCGCCGGCATATGCATCTTCGAAACGCCCGTCACGGAAGGTATCGAGAGGGCGTAGTATAACGAGGCGTACAGGGCGCCGATCGCGTCGAAGGAGGTGGCTCTCGAATTCAACGACCCTTGAGACGCCGTCGGGACATCTGACTTCGATCGGGTTCATGCAGCCACCTTCCTCGGACGCAAGGTCGGGGAGCGGATGTGAGGAGGCTGGCTCCGACCGCGCGAGAAGGCCGCGGAGCGCACGACCGACTAGGTTTGAAGCCTTGCAGCGAAGCAAGGCGACTGCCGCCGGGTTTGCCTCCAAGACATTGCCACGGGCCGCGTCAACGTAAAGCATGGGTACGCCTACGTGCGTCCGAAGCGTTTCACACTCATGTCTGAGAGTCTCTAGTTCACGCTGAAGCCGTTCCACGCGGCAGCTCGCATCGATGTCGATGGCAGGTCTAGGGTCCATTCTTTCCGTGCCACAAGGTATCCGGCCGCCCGAATGCGGCAGACATGTCGGCAGAAGAAGTTTGCTAGAAGCAGACGGTTCTATCGGACCTCATTCTGCAGGCTACTAAGGAGCCTGATGGGAAAACTGGACAGTACACTCGGAGGAACGGTGTATATAGCGCGCGGCAGCTCCGCGCTCTGATCGCTGCCCGGCACGCGCGTACCTCGATCCGCGCTAGTCTTCGGGCAGGTTCTGCAGGAACAGCCCGATCGAAGACTTTAGAAGACAGACGTAGATGTCGCGGTTTGAAAGGACTCTGCGTATCGTCGGCTCGTCGCCGTCGTCCAGGAGCAAAATCGTACGCCTCCCATGGCCGCGATGATACTCATCGACCGCGCGCTTGACACGTTCATCACAGTACAATGTACAATCTACTAAAAGGATATCAATCGGAGCCGATAAAAGCGTGGCCCGAAAATCGTCGGCGCTCGTCGCCAGATCGACGTTCGCATACCCCGAGAGAAGAAGATGGTTGAGCATGGACTCGCGAAAATCGGGATCCGGTTCAGCCAGGAGAATATGAGCGCTCGGTCTCATCTTGCGAACGTTAAGCTGCTAACAATGCGAGGCGTCGTGCTGATTCACGAGCCGTTCGGGTCAGGCATTCTCTGAGCGATAAAGACGACGCGTGTGTCCCGAATCGTCGCGGTCCTGAGTGTGCGCACGCCGTGTACGCCGAGAAGCATGAATCCGGAGGAAAACAGGGCCCGCATGATGATTTCCACCGGGTACCACCGCTGGACGTGGGTCTCTCGTTCCAATGAGTGTCGTTTCGGTCCCACCGCGTGAAGCATGACCACCTTGCGAACGCCTTCCCTGGGATTCCACGAGATGGTCCATCTTGATACGAGGTCCGGGGTAATGATGACTAGCTCCTTTCGCTTCGGCCGCATCGGCAGCCCGTTTCCGACGATCATGTCGAACATAAGCCATCCGTTACCGACCAGGTTGCGCCGGAATCGGCAGAATGCCTTCAGCAAGTCGGTAGACCTGAGGCAATAGTTCAACACGTCGAAATTGCACGTGATGACGTCGACGCGGAACGGCAGTCGAAGCCTCAGAAGATCCTGTACGAAAAACATACCGCCGGCACCGGGCGTTCGCCGACGGGCTTCGCGGATCATGGCGGGCGAGGCGTCGACGCCGACGGCGCGGATGCCACGCCCCAGTAGATGCCGAACGAAAGCACCAGTCCCACAGCCGACATCCGCCGCCGTTCGGGCACCGAGTCCGTAAAGGCGAGCCAGAGCTTCAAAGTTGCGAACGAACAGAGGGAGCATGGAGCGCCCCAGTAGGACGTCGTAGAGGCCGGCCGAGCGCGCGTAGGGTGGTCGGACTTGGACGAGGCGGCAGCTCCGGCCGCCGGGCAGCGAGTCTATCATCGCATTCCTCTTCGACACGATATTTGCTCCGACCCCGCGCAGCAGAACGGGACCGTCGCGACTCTGAAGCCTCGTTGAGCACGTCCGCATACATTTAAGCGCGGATCTGCGTCACCAGGCGTCAGGAGGCCGCCCGAGCCGGCGCGGACCGTCTCGCTCGAGTTCGTATGCGCCTGCCGAGCAACGGATCGAGCACGTCTTGCCGCAGAAAGCGCAGTCCTGCCGGAAGCGCGCGACGCTGGCGAAGGGGCTGCGTGCTCGCGGCCACAAAATTGAAGACGGAATTCCCCAGGTCGACCTGCATCGGATATACCATGGGAAAGACCCGGCGAAGGTGACGCACCGTGCGTTCGAGGTGCCAGGAGAAATCCGTGACCTGCGTGACGAGGATGCCATCCGGCGCGAGCGCCCGACGAGCGGATCGGTAGAGAGAGACGCTGTATAACGGCTCGAATTTGCGTCCGTCGCTGA
>CAZMXY010000367.1:0-2781 GCA_964570345.1 uncultured Rhodothermales bacterium
CCGATCAGCTGGGGCCTGCAGGAGGTTCCCTGCGACGTCTGGATCGTCCGATAGACCTGCGCTCGGCCAACTCAATGTCTGGGGCGGAGCTTGCCTTTCTGGCACGTCGCAGGTATTAATGGATGGACGAAGCTGTGCAAACTTGACCCGCCGGAGGTAGACGATGGCGCGATTCGAACTGCTCGTGAATGGCAGGGCCTACGACGTCGAGACGGAGGGCGATCGAGGATTGCTTTACGTCTTGCGTGAAGACCTGGGATTGACCGGCGCCAAATACGGATGCGGCGAAGCGCAGTGCGGCGCGTGCACCGTGCTGGTGGACGGAGAGGCCACGAGATCCTGCGTCTTGCCCGTTAGCGAGGCGGTGGGACGAGGCGTCACGACGATCGAGGGCCTCGAACGGGACGGCCGCCTCCACCCACTCCAGGCGGCCTTTCTGGAAGCGGACGCACTCCAGTGCGGCTACTGCACCCCGGGCATGCTGATGTCCGGCGTCGCCTTGCTGACGGCGAATGCGGCGCCGACCGCGAGCGAGATCATCGAGTTCATGAACGGCAACGTCTGCCGTTGCGGCGCCTATCCCCGCATCGTCACGGCGATCCGTCGAGCCGCCGAAAAGAGAAGCGAGGGATGAGGATGAAGAAGCACGATCAGACCTCCCGCGCGATCGAAGCGGAACGCTACGAACTCGACGCCGAACTGCGCTATCGATTCGACATGAATCGGCGCCGGTTCTTGAAGGTTTTCGGCGGCGGAATTGCCGTAGTCTGCCTCTCGGGCGGTACTGCGGTCCTCGCGCGGGGGGACGACGCACCGGCCGCGATGGCCACGGATCAGATCGGGGCGTGGCTGCACATCGGGGAGGACGGATCCGTGACCGTCTATACGGGGAAGGTCGAGGTGGGTCAGAACATCCGCACCTCCCTCGCGCAGGTTGTCGCCGAAGAGCTTCGGGGCTCGGTGGAATCCATCCGGATGGTCATGGGGGACACGGATCTGACGCCGTACGACCGGGGCACGTTCGGGAGCCGAACGACGCCAGACATGAGCCCGCAGCTCCGCAAGGCTGCGGCCGCGGCTCGTGAGTTACTGATCGATCTCGCGGCCGAAGCGTGGAAAACGGATCGCCGATCCCTCGTAGTGCAGGACGGGGAGATTACGGATCCCGCTGCCGACCGGTCGCTGCATTTCGGCGAACTGACCAGAGGACAGAAGCTGGTAGAGACGATTCCGGACGATGCGCCGATGACGCCGGTCGCCGAATGGAGCGTGGCGGGGACGTCTGCTCCGAAAGCCGACGGCCGTGCATTCGTGACCGGGCGGCATCAGTTCGTGTCGGACATGACGCTTCCCGACATGGTATTCGGAAAGGTGCTTCGCCCGCCCGCATTCGAGGCGACGCTCGCCTCACTCGACGCGAGCGAAGCGGAAGGTATCCCCGGGGTCGTGGTGGTCCGTGACGGTAATTTCGTCGGCGTCACGGCGCCGGACGTGCGGACGGCCGTGCGGGCACGAGACGCACTCCGCGCCGACTGGACGACGACGCCGCAGCCTTCACATAAGGAGATCTTCCGCTATTTGAAAGAGAACCCGTCCGATGCGCGCGGCTGGGGCGGCCGCTCGGCCCACACGCAGGGCGATGTCGAAGCGGCTCTCGCGGCCGCGTACGAGACGCTCGAAGGGACCTACACGGTCGCCTATATCGCGCACGCGCCCATGGAGCCGCGCGCCGCACTGGCGGAGTGGACGAGCGGAAAGCTTACGGCGTGGACCGGAACGCAGCGACCGTTCGGGGTCCGGGAGGAGCTCATGGAGGCCTTCGGGTTATCGGAAGGGCAGGTGCGGGTCATCATGCCCGACACCGGATCGGCCTACGGCGGCAAGCACACGGGAGACGCGGCGATCGAGGCGGCGCGCCTGGCCAAGGCAGCCGGGAAGCCCGTGAAGCTCGTTTGGACGCGCGAGGAAGAATTTACGTGGGCCTATTTTCGTCCCGCCGGCGTCATCGAGATCAGCAGCGGCATCGATCGTAACGGGCGGATCACCGCGTGGGCCTTCGACAATTACAACTCGGGAGGCTCGGGCATTCGAACGCCCTACGACGTTCCGAATCAAGAAATAACGTTCCATCCCGCGCAGTCGCCGCTTCGCCAGGGTTCGTATCGCGCACTGGCGGCGACGGCCAACAATTTCGCACGCGAATCCCACATGGACGCGCTGGCACACGCCGCATCAATGGATCCGCTCGCGTTCCGCCTCAACCATCTGAAGGATGCCCGTCTTCGCGCCGTTCTCGAGGCGGCGGCGTCCGCATTCGGATGGGACGTAGCGGAACCGGAGGCGGGGCACGGTTTCGGGATCGCCGCGGGCACGGAGAAGGGCGGCTACGTCGCCACGTGTGCGGAAGTCGCGATTGAGCCGGATACAGGAAACGTGCAGGTCGTCCGCGTCGTCGAAGCCTTCGAGTGCGGAGCCGTCATCAACCCGAATCATCTGAAGAATCAGATCGAAGGATGCGTCGTCCAGGGCATCGGCGGGGCGCTCTTCGAGTCCATCGCGTTCGAGGACGGCCGGATAACTAACCCGTCGTTTTCGCAGTACCGCGTGCCGCGTTTCAGCGATACGCCGAATCTCGAGGTCGTGTTGGTCGATCGAAAGGACCTGCCGTCCGCCGGTGCGGGCGAGACGCCGATCATCGGGATCGCGCCCGCCGTCGGAAACGCGATCTTCGACGCGACGGGCGTACGCTTGCGGTCGCTGCCGATGGCGCCGGAGAACGTT
>CAZMXY010000368.1:0-2774 GCA_964570345.1 uncultured Rhodothermales bacterium
TGACCTCGGTGCGCTCGAAACCGGTCAGATCGGGAATGCGAATGAGCTTCTCGGGGTTGCCCCCCGTTACACAGGCCGCGGTGGCGTGCTTCATGGCGGCGGCACACCCGGCCGTGACGATCCCCCACTCCGCTCCCGTTAGCACGGCCAGTCGCCGGCCGATGCCCTCCGCCAGCTCGTCGTACTGCACGAAATTCTGGGACGCCGCATCCATGGCCGCACGGACTTCCGGCCGCTCGATGGAGCCACCGATAATCGTGAACGTGCCCCGGCAGTTGATGACCGGTTCTATCCCCAGGGCGCGGAAGATCTCCGGTCCAAGAGCGGACGTGGTTTCTGCATCGCTCGACGACACCAGCCGGGTCGCTCCGTCGGCGGCGACCGTCCCGGCCGCCAGGCCCAGGGGCAGCGTCGACAACATCTTCAATACGTCTCTTCTAGCAGGCATGGTTGCGCTTCCTTTTGTTGAGGTTTTCGCGTCCGATAACGGGCCTCTCCCGCCCGCTCACTCATTCCACTCCGGAGCCGACAGTCCATTCAGATCCCAGACAATCCGACCGCCGCGAATGGTCAGCTCGGCTTCTATTTTCTTGTCGCCGATCATTTTGTAGCCGCCCGCATCAACGAAACCGAAGCGTCCCTTCTTCACTTCGAGAACCGCCACGTCGCCTACCGCCCCCTCGCTCAAGTGCCCCAGATCCTCGCGACGTATAGCTTTCGCTGCGCCCCAGGTAGCGCGCTCGATGACGTCCTCCAGTCCCATGCCCATATTCAGAAACTTCGACATGACGTTCAGCATGTCTTTCATTCCGGCGTTCATGCTTCCTCTGTGCAGATCGGTACCGAAGGTGTTGGGCGCCAGGCCCTGTTCCATTGCCGGCATGGCCAGGCTGAAATGGAAGCTGCCTCCTCCGTGGCCCACGTCGAAGAGGACGCCTCTGTCTTTAGCGTCCAGCACGTAATCCCGGACTTTGCCCTTTGCGTCCAGCACGGCGGCCCGGTCGTTTACGTCCCCGAACGCGTGCGTAAAGACGTCTCCCGGCCTCATGCGCTCCAGCAGTTTTTCGAGCGCCAGCTCGGGAAGATGGCATTCCACCAGTAGCGGCAATCCGGTGGCGGCTGCAGCGTCCAGCGCCCTGTCGAACGGATCCCATGCTTCGCCCGTGAAGTGCCCCACTTTCGTCCCCACGATGATCTCGGGATATGCTTCCATCACCGACGACGTCTTCGTCGCGTCCATGTCGTCGAGATCGTGATCGTGTGCATCGTCCCACATGCCGTGGCCGACGATGTTCAAAAAAGCCAGGACCCGCGTGGTCGACTGATCGATCACCTGCTCCTTGAAAACGGGGAAATTCCTCCACCCGGAGGTGCCGGCGTCCACGACGGTCGTGACGCCGGAGCGAAACGAGAAGTCATCCGGTGAGACGCTGGAGAACCCGTCGGCGAAGGCGCGGGGGCGATTTCCCACAAAAACATGGGTGTGGACGTCGATCAGGCCGGGCGTGACGTAGTAGCCGGTGACGTCCACCACGGTCTCAGCGTCCGATGGCGGAAGGTCCCGTGCAACCCTGGCGATCTCGCCCCCACTGATCGCAACGTCCATCGGCGCGTCGATCGCGTTTCGTGGATCGACCACGTGTCCTCCCTTCAGGAGCAGGTCGTACGCCTGGCCGTGAACGAACGCGGGATAGGCTAGCGATCCGGCTACAAGAACCGCGGCGCAGATCCATCCCGAACGAATGGCGTCGGGAAACCTGGCGCAGGCCATCGGGCTCGAGCTAATCGCTCTCATTCGTCAACGCCTCTCTCACGTCTTTCACTTCTTGCGTGCTTACCGCTCCGGCTTCATTGCCGAAGTTCTGCCGTATGTAGGTCGCCACCTCGGCTACGGCCCCATCATCCAGAAAGCTGTGCTGCGGCATGACGTTGTCGAAGGGTTCGCCCCTCACCTCGATGGGTCCTTCCAGGCCCGCGAGGATCACCGAGATCAGTCGTTGCTTGTCACCCGTCACCCATTCGGTGCCCGCCAGGGGCGGGTATCGAGGGGCAGCACCCTGGCCGTCGCGCTGGTGGCAGCCGGCGCAATAGGTGACGTAAATTTTTTCCCCGGCCACGGGTTCGTCTCGCTCGAGATTGTCGGCTTCTCTGTCCGGCGTGCGGACGTTGCTGGCCGTCCGCTTTTCATCCACCATGCGGGCTAGCTGAGCGTCGCCGAAGGCCGCTTTGTCCCCCGTGTACGTGATCCGCCAGATTCTTCCTCGATTCGATTCGGTGACGTAGAGCGATCCGTCCGGCCCCGTCGCAAGGCCGACGGGACGGTGTATCGCATCGCTCGTGTTCACGATCGGGTCGACGACGGCAAATCCATTGGCAAACACCTCCCATTCACCGGACGGCCCTCCCTCGTCAAAAGGAACGAAGGCCACGAAATAGCCCGCCTGGGGATATGGATTCCGGATCGTAGACCCGTGAAAGGCGATGAAAGCGCCGTTCTTATAACGATCCGGGAACTGGTCTCCGCGGTAAAACATCAGGTCGTTCGGTGCGAAATGGCCGGGGAAGCCGATGAGGGGATCGTCGTACTCGTCGCACCTTCCGATGACGACGCCATCCCCTCCGTATTCGGGAGCCAATACCTTCTTTCCCTGCACCTGGTCGTAGTAGCAGTAAGGCCAGCCGAAATGGGAGCCGTCCGTTACCCGCAGGAATTCTTCCGCCGATCGGAAGAGCACACGTCTGAACTCCAGTCACCTCTCTCTATCTCGTATGCC
>CAZMXY010000369.1:0-1355 GCA_964570345.1 uncultured Rhodothermales bacterium
TGGCCGTCTGGACGTTTGCGTTCACGGAATTTATGGAAGGCTACGTTCGATCGGCACGCGATCAGGTAGAAGATCGCGGCAAAACGCCGTGGAGCGAGTTGTTCATGGGCGACGTAATTCAGGCCGCTATCGACGACGGATACCACGTGGATGCCGTCACTTTCGATGAGGGTCGTTGCCTGGACGTCGGAACGACGGACGGATTGAGACAGGCGCTGCACGGCGGTTGGTAGGGCGTCGCGCAGGTATCGGCAACGAAGAAATCGAACAGATCAGACAAAGATGATTATTGTCGACAGCGCACTACGGCGCCGCGAGGAAAGTGGCAGTCCGATTCGAGTGGCCATGGTCGGGGCAGGATTCATGGCTCGCGGCATTGCCTTGCAGCTTACCGGTACCACACCGGGCATTGAGCTCGTCGCCGTATCCAATCGGCGCCTCGACGGTGCGAGGAGGCTCTATCGAGAGGCAGGCGCCGAAGACGTGGTCGAAGTAAGCACGACGGCGCAACTCGAGGAGGCCGTCGCGGATCGTCGATGCGCGATTACCGACGATGCCTTCCTATTGTGCGAGGCCGAAGGGATCGATGCCATCGTGGAGGTGACCGGCGCCATCGAGTTCGGAGCTCACGTTGCGACGGCCGCGATCAGGCACGGGAAGCACGTCGTAGCGATGAACGCGGAGCTGGATGGGACGATAGGGCCGATCCTGAAAGTGCATGCCGATCGCGCCGGCGTCATCTTCACGAACGTCGATGGAGATCAGCCGGGCGTCATGATGAATCTATACCGATTCGTCAAGGGGATTGGGGTTCGGCCGGCTATGTGCGGCAACATCAAAGGATTGCAGGACCCGTACCGAAATCCAACTACGCAAGAATCCTTTGCACGAAAGTGGGGCCAGAAACCTCACATGGTCGCGTCCTTCGCGGATGGCACGAAAGTTTCATTCGAACAAGCGATCGTCGCCAACGCAACGGGCATGCGCGTGGCTAAACGTGGGATGCATGGACTGACCGTTCCGGCCGGTACGTACATTCAAGAAGCGGTCGAGTCGTACCCTTTGGACGATTTGCTACGCGGTCCGGGCATCGTCGATTACCTGGTCGGCGCGTCGCCCGCTCCGGGCGTGTTCGTCATCGGCACACATGACCATCCGGCCCATCAGCATTATCTGAAGCTGTACAAGCTCGGCGACGGACCGCTCTACTGCTTCTATACGCCGTATCATCTCTGTCATTTCGAAGTCCACAACACGATCGCACGCGCCGTGCTCTTCGGTGACGCGACGATTACACCGCTCGGCTCACCGCGCGTCGAAGTCGTGGCCACGGCGAAGACCGATCTGTCGCGAGG
>CAZMXY010000369.1:1455-2757 GCA_964570345.1 uncultured Rhodothermales bacterium
CGAGTTCTTCCGCGAATCCGTTAGTTACCATCGCCATTCCGACCTACAACAGTGCGGACAGGTATCTGGCCGGTACCATCGAGTGTGCGCTCGGGCAGACCTACGATAATCTGGAAATCATCGTATCGGATAACGGCTCCACCGATAATACGCACGGGGTCGTCGAGGCCCTCGGCGCCGGACGAATACGCTACGTCAAGCATGAGAAGAGTCTCGGCCCGATCGGAAATTTCAACTTCTGCCTCAATGCGGCAAAGGGTGCGTACGTACTGGTCTTGCATGATGACGATCTGATCGACGAGGATTTCATAGCGACCTGTATGAAGACGGCCGGATATTCGACGGATCATAGTTTCATTCGAACGGGCGCGAGAATTATTGACGGGGAGGGCAACGTCATTCGGGCAAACGAAAACGTCGTCGACGAGCGTACGCCCGAGGCCCTCTATAGAGCATGGTTCAATAACAAAACGGAAGTCTATTATTGCAGCACGCTTTTTAACACGGAGGCCCTTCGATCGGTAGGTGGTTTCCGTTCCTTATACAATCAATTTGACGACGGTTATGCGATCGTTGCCCTCGCGCCGAGACGTGACTGGGTAGACGTACGAGAGGTAAAGGCCAGTTTTCGAAAGAGCTCCGGGCAATTGACGTACGCCGTTCCGGTGAGGGAGTGGTGTGGAGACTTCTCGGGTCTGCTCGACCTTATGTGCGAGCAGATAGGAGGCGACACCGACGAATTTCGAGCGCTGGGCAAACGTTTCTTCGGAAAACGAGCACTGGATCGGGCACGGAAAAGGGCTACCCGGCTCGGTCGTTTGCGCGCCGGTGTCACAGTCGTGCGCCATTTCGGACCGCGCTATTTCCCCTGGGGCCGACTGAGGCGCTTGGCCCGCCCATTTCTTCAGTAGAGCGTGTAATGATCTCCCCGGATCACAACCTGCCGACGTTTATCATTATCGGGACGATGAAGGGCGGTACTTCAAGCCTGTACAAGTATCTGAAGGAGCACCCCGAGATATCGATGTCCGCAGAAAAGGAAACGGACTTTTTCATAGCGGAGAAGAATCTTGGAAAGGGCATCGATTGGTACTCATCTCAGTTTCGAGGCGAGGCGAAGGCCTACGGAGAGGCCTCGCCCAACTACACGAAGGCTCAGTTGTTCGGAGGCGTCCCCCAGCGAATCCACGAGGTCGTTCCGGACGTGAAGATCATTTACGTTCTCCGAGATCCTCTCGAGCGAATCGTATCGCACTACGTCCACAGCTATGCGCACGGGTGGGAGAGCGGATCGCTCGCCGA
>CAZMXY010000370.1:0-2752 GCA_964570345.1 uncultured Rhodothermales bacterium
GTGAGCTGCTCGCGAATCCAGCCTCGCGGCTGCACGTCTCCGAGCGGCAGCGTGGCGTAGGGCGTCTCCGCGAGCGGGGCACGCGAGAAGACGTAGCCCCTGTCTACGGTGTCCGGCCGCGGGCCGTGTTGGGCCCCGGCAGAATTCAACGTGATCACGGTGGTGAGGAGGACTGTGAGAACGAAAACGGCCGGTTTCATCTTAGTCGCTGCTTGGCGGTTTCATCGTAGTCGTCGCTTGCTCGATTGAGCCGGGATCGGTCTCCTCGAAATGAGCCCATGTATCGAGGAGGGTTCCAGCGTGGTGATCCCGAATCGTAAGCATGGGTTAAAATACAGATCCATGCCACGAGGTGCGACCTTTGCCGCCCAATCAACCGTTGGAAATTCCTCGCCGCCGCCATGGCGATTGGCAAGGCCCGTGCGCGGGCGATCAGGAACGCTTCGCGTCTGAATACGGGCGCGGAGCAGGTGACAGAATGTCGTCTGCAGTCCTAGACGGGGTCGAGGTTCTACCTCCTTTCACTGACGCTGCCCCCAGACAGTGGCGCCCATAATTGACGAGAAGAAGATGCCCGCGGCGTCCTGCTCACGCAGGTCTTTCAACCAGAGGTCCCGCTCCCGTTCCGAGATCAGCCGCCGTTCCGCCGACTCTGCTGCGAAGTGCTCCAGACCGAATGCCCACGCGGCAACGGCCCACTCCGTCGTGTGTGATACCGCCATTTCGCATCCGACCTCCACAAATCCGGCGGATCTGAACTGCCCGTAAATCGCTCGAGCGGCCCATCCGTTTCGGTGGAGATCGCTGCCGCAGCCCAGGATCGCGCGCGTCAGCGCCGGGAAGGAGGTGGCAACGGTAAGCGTCCCCCAGTCTACATCAGCGACGACACACCGCCCTCCTGGCCGCAGTACGCGGAAGAATTCGGAAACGGCGCGCTGCGGCTCGTCGAGGTGCTGGAGAAGCCGGTCCGCTCGGCATCCGTCGAAGCCGGCCGATTCGAACGGAAGAGTGTACGCATCGGCGAGCACGAAGCGCACAGGGTGGTCTGAATCGGCTGAGCGCAGGCTCGCCTGTCGGATCATCTCCTCATCATGATCCAAGCCGACAACCTCACCTCCAGGCGCAACCTGCTCCGCCATCGTTCGGGCATCGTCACCCGGACCGCAGCCCACATCGATAATCCGATGTCCCGGCCGGATCTGCAGACGCTCAAAGGTGCCGTGCTTATAGCCTCCAAAGAGACGACGGACCTCATCCATGTAGGCCACCTCGCTCGTCTTGGCAGCTTTGTAGTCCATAGTTTCAGGATATCGGCGAATGCCTTGGAGCACATGGGTCGGGTCCGGAAGCGTGGTCTCCGATAATCAGCGCGAAAGTCAATACAGCCGAGAAGGATGCAACGGTTTTTCGCACGGCGTAGTCGAGCCGAACGGCGCCGCGGTCGGTGTCGATTGATTTGGGTTCGTGATCCGCTTCCGAACGGGTGCAGCGAGGCGTGATCTGCCCTGATGGGGAGGGTAGATAAAGGTAGCAATTCGGAGGGCGGAGGCTCCCGTCAGACGGTTCAGGCGGAAATGGTGGCAACGAGTAAGCATTGACATTTCACACGCCGGCCTCGTTTGGCCTTTCCCAGCATCGTTTCCTCCAAGGGCGGCATAACTCGCCGTACTATACCGCCCCCGGCAGTTCGTTCACTTGAGGCAATGTAGGCGCCGACTTTTCGTATGGCAAGCCGACCGAGCGGCGTCGTTGTTCCAGTCATTCCGTTGGCAAGATATTCGGGATGAACCACACGGCTGAGGTCCGTTCATTTTCGGCGACGAAAAGAATGTGCGTACCGTATGGATGGATGCTGATTCCTGCCTGGTTGGAATTGAGGGGCGCATACGTTCCTAGGCTTTCCGGCGTGCCGCCTTTAGCTGATACGCGCCACAGCTGATCCTCGGCCTCATACATAAGGTCGAGAGAGTTCGCATACCAAGCCGGAGGCGAGACCATTGCCGGTAGCGAGAGCTCCATGAGGATCCGCAGTTCGGCGGTGGACGCAGAAATGCTCGCCAGGCTCGAGGTTCTTGATCGGGTGTCCCAGAGGCCTAAAGCGAGGTACTGACCGTCGGGCGAGGACGTCAATCCGTAGAGATAAGGTGGCACCGGAGCGCGAAACACCGTCCTCTCGTCGTCCTCTCGCACATCACGAATGACGATGCCCGTAGTCTGATCTGCCGTCTGATCGACATACGACAAGGCCATGCGGTCTCCATACCAGCCAACCCAGTCGACCATTCGTCGCCATAGTGAAGCCTCGCTCAGAACCATGGAGTAGTCGCCGGTCTCTACATCGAGCGCGTATGCGACGACTCGCGGGTACGCATTCCGGTCCCAGCCCTTGAGAAGAATCAGCCGGCCGTCACGCGACCAGCGAGGGCGCAACTGGTGTAAGCGGTCAATCGCGGGATGGTAGGTGCGTTCCGACCAGGTTTCGCGGGAACTCACC
Source organism: uncultured Rhodothermales bacterium (assembly GCA_964570345.1). Lineage (GTDB taxonomy): Bacteria > Bacteroidota > Rhodothermia > Rhodothermales > VXPQ01 > CAZMXY01. Next base: position 2,495 of record CAZMXY010000370.1, read on the forward strand.
TTCAGAGTCCACGCCGCACGAGCGACACCCGTGCCTGCAGGTACGACACCGTCGGCAGGGGAGACGTAAGCGATGAAGCTGCCGTCCGGTGACCAATCACCTCCCGAGTTGTGGAGGGCCGGCCCCACTTTCTCCGGAGATCCCACCAGGTTCCCCGTCTCCGTATCGAGTTCCGAGACGTAGAGGTGGCAGTCACAATGACTCGCGCCGTAGTAGTAACCACCGTCACCAGTTATGGTAAGCGGCAACATCTGGCCG
>CAZMXY010000371.1:0-2743 GCA_964570345.1 uncultured Rhodothermales bacterium
GGTGACATCGAATTCGACGGTAGGCGTGTCGATCTGTGCGGAGGATCCGACCATGCCGTTCAATCCGGGAGCTCTGCTCGACACGTTACGTACATATCCAGAGCGATCGGCGACGCTGGGCTGGCTTGACGGCCCGAACATTCAGCGGAGTCTGGAGGCGAAGCTGGATAACGCTCGACGCCAGCTCGGACGGGACAATCGGGAAGCTGCTGCCGGCGTGCTGCGTGCCCTGGCGAATGAAGTGGAATCCCAGCGCGATAAGGCGCTTTCGAGTAAGAGACGGGCTGCTATTCAAGGAGTGACGCGCGTTCGAACGCTCGACATGCGTGACGGCGCCGGACAACACGTAAGCGCAAATTTTCAGGCATGTGGTTGGACCGAGACGAACATGTAAGAGGGTGTGGACTATAAACCGTATTAGGGCGAGGTTGGCATTACCATACCAGAGCATTCGGAGTTCTGGGACCGGCCGTCCGGCATCCGCAGGGCTTGCCGCCGCTGGAAGACCTAAACCCCTGGAGGAGGCTTTAATCGCATGACGACACGAGCGGGATCCAAGCTCAACCACTACTCGGTTCGGTTCATTCTTTCCACGACGATAGCCGGGCTTTTTTTCATCGGTTGCGCGACTTCGCGGTCTACCGAGAAGGAAGACGCGACGCCGAAGGAAGATGAAATAGAAGTCGGATACGGCAAGATCGATAAGAGCCATGTCGTCGGCGCGGTAGCGACCGTCGACGGCAACGATGCACAGAAGGACCAGCCGCGAACGCTGGCTGATATGCTGCGGGGCCGGATCGCAGGTGTACAGGTCACGGAGCTTTCCGGGGGCGGCATCCGCGTGCGCGTTCGAGGTACGCGGTCATTTATGGGAGAGAATGAACCGCTCTTCGTGATCGACGGCATGGCGATCCAGACCGTGGATGGCTCCCTCTATGGCATCAACCCAGGCGACGTCGAGTCGATTTCCGTCCTGAAAGATGCCAGCGCGACCGGCGTGTACGGAAGCCGGGGCGCCAACGGCGTGATTCTGATCAATACGAAGCGAAGGACGAACTAGGCGGACGGACGTTTCCTATCGACTCAACGCGTAGGCCTGCGTCGTTATGAAATACTTCGTCAATAGGTTCGTCTTTTCCCAGGCAGGCAGTCCATCATTCGCCAGGTATTGCAGGAAGCGTTCCGTGACTCGCGTGAAGTGCTCTTCATGTCCCTCTCGGTAGGCATCGGGAATCTTGATCTCCCATCCAAATTCCGTCGGCTCCGCATGCAATCCTCGGTATCGATCGCCCAAACTCGTGAGGGCGTCCTCCAACGTGGAAGCAAACTCCTGCTCGTTCACACCCGCAACCGGCTCTGCATAGAGGGTCGCCTGGTAATTCTGCGCCTTATCCTGCCGGATGACGAGGTTGGCCCGGCTTCCTCGCATAACGGAGTAATGCGTATCGCCGCCCTGCGGGTTTTCGAAGCCCCACCGAACCGATACCTTCCCGTGAATTCCACGCACGCTGAATACAAATTCTCCGTTGGCGGCGACATTCAGGGTCGAATCGTTTACGCTAGAGGCTAGATAGGGAGGATAGGCGGCCACGCGAGTCACTTTTTTGAATTGAGACGGCGTGAGCGGGGTATCCCAACTGCGTGCGGAGATCACCTTCACGCCGTCGTCCGGGTTCTCGTAATCGATCGGCTCTCCCGGAAACGCCTGCCACAGAATGAGATCTACGAGGTGGGTAGATACGTCGACGATGGCTTCCCCCTGTTGTGCGACGTCGAAAAACCACGCGGGTCTGATCAGAGGCTGCCCGGCGACCGTTTTGGAGAAATAGTGGACGCTTTCCTTCGAGATCGCCGGCTCCGTAGGGCTGCCGGCAACGAGCTCACCAAAGAATTCCGGAATCTGAGACAGCTCTCGCTGCAGAATAGACGTGATCGTATGACGTTCAGTCATGATATCGTTGACCACGAGGCCGTTTTCATCCGCCAGGGTCAACGCTTCCTCCAACACATCGAAGCTGTTCGGATGAATGATCATGGGCTTATCCGCCAGCACGTTGATGCCGGCCTCGACCGCCCGGCGGATGTAATCGATCTTCCGGGCGTTATTCCCGGCCACAACCATCACGTTTCCAGGTTTCTCTGCCACCATCTTCTCGAGAAAGTCGTCTCCCGCGTAGACCTTCTCGATCCAGTGCGTCGGTTCCTCCGGGCGAGTGTTGAACCGCTCGATCAGGGCCAGATGGCTTTCCAGGTCGTTGCCGTCGGGAGCATACACGTGCACGACCGAGTCGACCTGATCATACTGGTATTTTTGTACGAGCGCGGCGTGGAAATGGCCGGGGTCAACCGTCATCAATCTGACCTGTACCGGGGCCCTGCCGGGCTCCGAAGATGACCCGCGCGTACCGGGGGTACACGACGTCAACCCTGCTAGTAGGGCGCACCCAAAGAATCGAAATAACGTCATCAGTCGTGGTCCATCGTGACAGCAAGACGTACCGTGTTTTCGCCGGCTGTACGAGGCGGCCGGGAATCCAGTCGTCTCAGCCCGTGGGAAGTTTCCCGAGCGAATGATCGGTGTAAGGATGCCGCTGCGGTCTGGAAAGCATCGCGTTCGCTTCCACGTCATCTTTAAATCGTTCCTCCTCTGGATCCCAGTACAGTCGTCGTCCTACCTTCATGGCGATATGCGCAATGAGGCACGCGCTCGTGGAGCGGTGCGCTACATCGATGGGCGCCACCG
>CAZMXY010000372.1:0-2716 GCA_964570345.1 uncultured Rhodothermales bacterium
GTGGCTTCGATTCCCGCAAATTCCCCGATATGCTTCCCGACGAAATCTGCTTCTAAAACGGCATTACCGGACGTGTAGATCGTATTCCGCGTCTCGGCCTTCGCGTCGAATGCCACGTGATACATGTAGTTGAGCATCGCCGACACGTTGGCAGGTCCATGATGCTCCTGCCCCGTAGCCATGTGGGTGAAAACGACGTCATTTGCCATCATGCTGACGTCGGCGTGGTTGGAATCCCAGTACCTGGTGATTACCTCACGTGTCCTTTCGACTGACATAATAGACCTCCGTGTGTCGGCAAAACGAGAGTGTGCTTCTCGTGCGGGCATGAGAATAGGCCCGGGCAATTTCGAGGCGGGGCGGGTCATAGGCAAACGAAAATATCCGGCACACCTCGATTCGTGCGGCCCGCCGCATATCGGACCCACCCTGCGCCCTGTAGTCACTCATTCTCTCTCGTAACCCTCGATCCGCCACCACCGTGTACCGGACCCCAAGCAGGCGGAATCCGGCCCTGGAAATTGCGCGCCGCGGCCGAATGCAGGTACGTGCAAAAATGGATCGCCCTTTCGGGGCGACGCATTCGAAGATATTTAGAGCAAGTGGAAAGGCGCATCTGAACCCTCCTCCGGCCGCCACTATCATCAGGCACGAGGAGAAACTCGTGCAGACACTCTGCTGCGTCGGAAAGGGCTTCGGTGCTTCGGTAGAGGGCAATCTCCGCTTCGCCAGTGCCTCTTCGTTCATGTCGAGGATGCGCCGCGCGTACGCGAGCAGTACGCGTCCGGCCTCCGTGAGCGTCGTTTCGCGGCCGGAGCGTTCGAGCAGCCGGGTCCCGACCTGTTCCTCGAGGCTCTTGATCTGCATGCTGAGTGCGGGCTGGGTCTTATACAGCCATTCCGCCGCGCGCGTGAAGCTCCCCGTGTCCGCAATCGTGACGAGGGTTCGGAGCTGATCGGACGAAAAAAGGTCGGCCATGGACGGATCATGAATTAGAAACGGTGATATCACACGATAGATCGATCATTATTCCTTACCGATCCACAGCCGTACGCCTGTCGTCCCGAGGAGGATTCAGACGGCGTCGGATCTCCGTGGTCGGCATGGCAGCTCCCGCCAGGCAACGTGCGTACATTCCAGTGGTGCCCGCCGGCTTTCGGCCCCCGTTTTTCGGCGGCCGCACGGATCGGGACGCTGGGCGACGGTCGCCCCAGGACGTAGTCATTCGACGGCTCTCGCGAACATTACTAGCAGATCGCGTCGTGAGACAGGTCGCGATTCGCTCGTTCCTTTCAGCGAATGGAAAATCCACTGGACCTGAACGATGACGTGTATGATGCGCCGGAAGAGCTGTGCCGCCGCATAAAGGCATCGGATCGTGCGGCGTTTGAGGACCTGTTCCGGCGCTTCCGGAATGAGTTGTTGCGATACGTTCGCGGTATCGTCGGGCGTGAGGCCGTAGCGCATGATCTGGTCCAAGACGTCTTCGTCGATCTGTGGGCCACGCGCGAGATGCTGGATCCGACCCGATCCTTGCGAGCATATCTTTATGGAATGGCTCGAAACCGGGCTCTCCGACATCTGAGGGACACACGCGCGCATGGTCTGAAGCACGCGCTCATTCAGGGAGAGGCCGTCGGGCGTGTGTCGAACGGAAGCGAGCGGAACCGCGACCTGGGCGTCGATCAGCTCGGCGAGCTGCTGCACGGGTGGATCGAAGAGCTGCCGGACCGGCAGCGCGAAGCCCTTTTGCTCAGCCGATATCACGACCTCAGCCATCGCGAGATCGCCTCGATCATGGGTATCTCGCCTCGAACGGTGAACAACCATATCGTGCGCGCCCTCAAAAACCTGAGCGATCGGGTTCAAGCGTTCGAACCTTCGTTGTTAAAATGACCGATAAGCGAAAGGACTCAGCGATACCTCCTCCTCTGCGGGATTCGCTGCTCGACGAGCCCGACGAAAAGCGCCGCCGAATCGAACAAGTCTGGGAGGCGCTCGGAAGTTTACGGCGCAAAGGCGAGGTCGAGCCGTCGGTCGACGACGCCTGGGGCGAACTGGTCCGTCGACTCGAGTCGGCCGGCATCGAAGGCCGACCGGAGCGCGCTGCGATCGGTCGCCGTCCGAACCGGCGTCGCGGCTTGCTCGCAGGCTCGGCTGTAGCGGCAGCCGTCGTCGTCCTCGTCGGCGTATGGTTCCTCCGCAGTCCCGTGACGATTACGGTCGATCGGGGGGCGCAACGAAACGTCGAGTTGCCCGACGGATCGACCGTCGAAATGAATAGTGCTACGGTACTTCAGTACGCCCGACGTGTCGCCGTGCCGTGGTTCTCATCGGCCGGACGGCGCGTTCGGTTGCAGGGCGAGGCCTTCTTCAACGTCAAGCCCGGCGGCCGGCGCTTCGTCGTCGAGACGGAGCATGCCCGGGTCGAGGCGCTCGGAACGTCGTTCAACGTTCGATCTCGCCCGGGTGCGCTCGAAGGCGGAACGAAGGTAACCCTCGCTTCCGGCCGCATCCGTCTCGCCTCGACCGCGAATCCGGACCTCCCGGTGACCTTGTCCGAGCCTGGAACCTCGGGAAACGTCTCAGAGGCGGGTGAGATCGTCACGTCGACGGCCGTGGATGCGGCTCCCCTCGAACACGTGCTGGCCTGGAGGCAGCGCGGATTTGCCGCCGTCGATTGGCCGCTGGATGCGATTCTCGATGAGGTAGAACG
>CAZMXY010000373.1:0-2709 GCA_964570345.1 uncultured Rhodothermales bacterium
GCTGGTCAGCAGGCGTGAACGTCTGCTGGTACGCTTAACGGTCTGTGGGTAAACCGGCCCAAAGCACGCGGGCGTATTCCTCAAAATTAATCGCAAGCGGAAACGCCGAGCAATGTCCCGGCAGAAAACGCCGACCCGCTTTCGATCCGCGTTGAGCCACAGACTATGCCGCCTTCTCCACGGCGTACTCCAGCGCAACGATCCCCGTCTTCTCGTACACCCTGCTCCCGGTCAAGCGCAGCCGGACTCGATCTCCCGGCGGCGGAAGCAGGGGCCTGCCTCCACCAAGCAAAACCGGCATGACGCCGACCTCGACTGTATCGACCAACCCGGCTTTGAGCAAGCTCTGAAACAGCGAGCCGCCGCCGAAGAGCCAGATGTCCTTGCCCGGCTCTGCTCGCAGACGCGAGACAGCTTCTTCCATCCCCTCGCCCAGGATCGTGACGTTCGGGTAGTCCTCCTGCCGTAATGTGCGAGACACAACGACGGTTCTCGTTCCCGGTATCGTGCCACCGCCTGCCACCTCGAACGTCCGACGCCCCATGAGGAACGTATCGAAGTGACCCATATATGCTTCGAAGTCGATTTCCGGGTCCATGATGATCCAGTCACTCTCGCCGTTGGGACCAGCGATGTAGCCGTCGAGGCTCATGGCGACGCTATAGCGCACTCGTCTCATGGCGATGTCAGAAAAAGGGCCGGTGAGGCGGCATAACGCCTGCAGACAGACCCGCGTCTCGGCCGGTTGAGCGCATTGCCCTATTCATCCGTTCCGCGGCGAAGCAGGCCGATCCTCCCACCTGCCGCCGAGGCCTCGATCAACGTCTGCAGGCGTCTCAGCCGGGTATTCTCTCGTTTCGCGCTCATCACATAGAAGATGGCCGTTTTTCGGTATCCCGGCGGCTGCTCCTGAAAAAAGGCCCAGGCGTCTGCCTGATCCCGGAAGAGCGCCTCCAGTTCCGGGCCCAACTTTATTTCTTCTCGCTCCCTGATCGAATACCCCGATTTCTCAGGATCGCGCCGCTCGAAGGCTTCGAGGCCGGCCGGACGCATCCGTCCTGTCGCGATGAACTCCTCCGCCATTTCGATATTGATCTTGCTCCACGTACTCCCCCTCTTGCGTGGCGTGAAGCGAATGCTGTAGCTCTCTTCGTCGATGCTCCTGCGAATTCCGTCGATCCATCCGAAGCAGAGCGCCTCCGCGACCGACTCCGGCCACGTGATACTCGGCCGCCCGGAGCCCTTCTTGTAGAATCCCACGACGAGCTCCGTCTCCGTGTCGTGGTGCGCCTCCAGCCAGCGGCGAAAGTCGTCCGGCGTTGCGAAGAAAGTCGGCTCCATGTTTCGAACGGTCTTTTTCGGACGGGATCACCTTCCACGCTTCGACCGATCTCATTCGCCCTGGATCAACTCCCGGACGCGGAGGCGACTCACCTCCAGCTTCTCGATCCCCAGGCGCTTGACGGCCGCTCCTTCGACGGCGAGCCGCTTGATGGCGAGGCGTCCGATAGCCAGCGCTCCGATGGCGAGCGCCCCGACGCTCACGACGGCAAACGCCGTCGCGACGCGCGCAATTGCGATCTGCGAGCCGGTGTGGGGATAGGCGATTTCGGGATGGATCATAGCGGCCCTCGGCTGGGCTGAGATAGTGTAGCGACTCCGCGCCACATTATTGTAGGCCGGCGCTTGCGCAGACGGCAATGAATGTGATCCACCGAAACGGGAAATGGAACGATCCGCAGGTCCGTTCCCGTTTGACCGGGCTGGAGGCCAGTTTCGACCGTCATACATCTCTCTGTTAAGTGGCAATCGTGCAGTACCGCTACGCCTGTCCTTCAGTCGGACCAGAAATACGTCCAATGCGGCTGCGACATGTCGTGAACGGCATAGCAGCCTGACGAGTGACAGCGTTGATTTATCAAATTGAGGATGCAAAGTGCAGCTAACGGCTCGCCATTCACGTGCGCCAGGATGGCCGAGACGACGGCCTCGACTACGTCGGCCCCGGTGCGTGCCTATTCAAGCACGATCCTCAGGGTAAGTTTTGCAACGAGTTTTTGAGCCAGAACATTTTTGGCGCGTAAACAACGGCATTACGAAACCGCACGCTGATCGAACTGCCGGCGGACCGCGGCGTCGGTGTCGAGCACCTCCGCAAGAACGGCTGCCACGTCGGCGCGCGGAATGTCGGCGCGGGGTAGATCGCTTCTTATGCTGACTCGCCCTTTCCCGGGCTCATACGTGAGCCGCCCGGGCCGCACGATCGTGTAGTCTAGACCGCTCTCGCGCAGCGCGGCGTCCGCCTGCGATTTGGCCCGGAGGTATGCTCGAAATACCTCGCTTCCGCGGGGTTCTTCCGCCTTCATCGCCGAGATCATCACGTAGCGCGCGACGCCGGTTCGGTTCGCGGCGTCGATCAGCTTGAGCGCGCCGTCGCGATCCACCGTAGCCTTTCTCGCCGCGCCGCTGCCGGGTCCGGCACCGGCCGCGAAGACGACGGCATCCGCATTTCCGACCGCGCCGGAGATGTCCTCCTCGGCTTCGAGATCGCAGACCACCGGTTCGGCGCCCGCGTCTCGCAGATCGTCGCTCTGATCCGGATTGCGGATGAGGCCACGCACGGCGTGCCCTCGCTCGATCAACAACGGATAGAGGAGCATCGCGATCTGGCCATGTCCTCCGGCGATGACGATATGCATGAGGCGGTCG
>CAZMXY010000374.1:0-2707 GCA_964570345.1 uncultured Rhodothermales bacterium
GTAAATGCCCGGCGCATTCGAAAGTATCTGAAGCAGGTAGAGAAGCGCTTGTGAGCCCAGCTGGCTGTTCTTTACAATGTTATCATCTTGTAATCAAGTCTACAAGTATATAGACTTGTTCAAGATGGCGGCCCACAGAGTAAGCCTGTGCGACTAAAAAGACCTGTGCGACTAAAAAGAGAGTACTCACCTCGCTGACGTCGTCATGCAAGCTCTCGGCTAGCCCTGCCCATTCCCCATAAGTAGGGCTGGACAAAGCGGACTTTGCTGCTTATCATGGCGGCATGGTACCCCGGAGCCAACTCCAAAGGCAGCTTGCCCGCCCCGATGGCGTCAGGCGCGTTCGTCAGCTCGTGGCGGCGCATCCCGAGATGCACCGCACCGCGCTTGCCGATCGTCTCTGCCAAGAGTTTGGCTTCGTGGATCGACGCGGCTCCCCGCGCCGTGCTGCTTGCCTGAAGGCGCTGCGCGTGCTGGCCTCCCGCGATCTCTTCGAACTGCCTCCTCCGACGAGGAAGACAGGCGCGTCCACGCCGCGGCGGCTGCAGGAGTGCGTGCCGCCGCCTCGAGAGGTGCCGCCGTCTGTGGGCCAGCTCCGCGGCCTCGAGCTGAGACTGGTCGAGACAGAGCAGCAGATGCGTCTCTGGAACGAACTGTTCATCCGCGAGCATCCTCGAGGCGCAGGACCGCTCGTGGGACGCCAACTCCGGTACCTCGTCGACTCCGCGCACGGCCTCCTCGGCGGAGTGGCCTTCGCCTCGGCGGCGCTCCATCTCCGCTGCCGTGATCGGTGGATCGGCTGGGACACCGAGACGCGGCGGGCGCAGCTGGACCGGGTGGTGGGCCTGAGCCGATTGCTTATCCGCCCTTCGGTGCGGTGCAAGAACCTGGCTTCGCACGTCTTGAGGGTGGCGATCGAGCACCTCGAGCGTGACTTCGAAGGGGGCTACGGCTATCTTCCCTGGCTCGTTGAAACCTTCGTCGATACGAGCGAGGTCGCCGGAACGTGTTTTCAGGCGGCGAACTGGATTCGGGTGGGCTCGAGCGAAGGACGGGGCCGTCAGGACCGGGAGCGAGTGCGTCCGGAGACGGTCAAAGACGTCTACGTCTACGTGCTGGAGCAGGGCTTTCGCGAGCGGATGGGTCTGCCTGCGCACAGCGGGCAGGGTCCGCTGCCGGTGGAGGTGGGCCTGGAGAGCGACGCCTGGGCGGAGCAGGAGTTCGGCGGCGCCCCCCTGGGCGACGAGCGCTGGAGCAAGCGACTGGTGAAGAGTGCCATGATGCAAGCAGAAGACCCCATACGCGCCTTCTCGGGCGTGGCACGAGGAGACTGGGCGGCGGTGAAGGGATACTACCGCTTCATCGACCAGCCGGATGGCTCGGCGGCGACGATGGAGAACGTCCTCGCGCCGCACCGCGAGCAGACGCTTCGGCGGATGAAGGCGCAGAAGATCGTCCTTTGTATACAGGACGGGACGGATCTGGATTACAATGCGCTGGCTGAGTGCGAGGGGCTCGGCGTCATCGGCACGAATCAGACGGGCGCCGAGAGCCGGGGCTTGCACCTGCACTCGACGCTGGCGGTGACCGGTGAGGGGCTGCCGCTGGGCATGCTGCGCACCCAATGCTGGGCTCCGGAGAGCCGGCCCAAAGAAGATACGCGCTCGGCGGCCCAGATTCCGATCGAGGAGAAGGACACCTACGCCTGGATTCTCGGCCTGCGCGACTGCCGGGCAGCGGCCGCCGAGATGCCGCACACCCGGGTGATCTCGGTGATGGACCGGGAGGCCGATATTTTTGAGCTCTTCGACGAATGGCGAGACGACCCTCGCCTCGATCTCTTGGTACGTGCCAAGCACAACCGGCGCACGAGCGGCGAGAAGAAGCTCTTCGACCTCATGAAGGCGAGCGAGCCGCGGGGTCGTCTCGAAATCTTCGTCGGACGCCAGAGCGCTCGGCCCAAGAGGAGCAAGCAGAAGGCTCGGCCCCGGCGCAAGGAGCGCCTCGCAGAATGCGTGCTGCGCTACGAGCCGGTCGAACTGCGTCCGCCGCCTTATCTGGGCGCCAAAGAACCGATCGCGCTCTGGATGATCCATGTGGCCGAAGAGAAGGCGCCGCCGGGAGCGAAGCCGATCGAATGGTTTCTGTTGACCACGAAGCCGATCGTCTCGCCCGAAGAGGCCGAGCAGTGCCTGGCGTGGTACTGTTTGCGCTGGCGCATCGAGGATTGGCACCGCGTTCTCAAGAGCGGGTGTCAGATCGAAGAACTGCAGCACAAGACCGCGGAGCGTCTCAAGAGGGTCATCGCCATCAATGCGGTGGTCGCCTGGCGCCTCATGCTGATGACGCTCCTGGGCCGGGAGGTGCCCGATCTTCCCGCCGAGGTGCTTTTCTCCGACGTCGAGATTCGGGTGCTCAAGGCATTCGCGAGGACGCGCAAGGACCTCAAGCCTCCGGAGCGACTGGGCGACGCCGTGCGCATCGTGGCCAAGCTGGGTGGCTATCTCGGCCGTAAGGGCGACGGCCCACCGGGCCACCAGACGATGTGGGAGGGCTTCATTCGGCTCCAAGGCATGTGCTCCGGCTATGTGATGGCTCATGAGGAGATGGCAGCGGCGAGCCAACGCGTCCGCGGCTCGCCCGGCTAGCTGGATTATCCCCCACCGTGCTGGTCATATGCGACTTGTGGGTAATGGGCAGGGCTAGC
>CAZMXY010000375.1:0-2694 GCA_964570345.1 uncultured Rhodothermales bacterium
CGCGCTCGTCCCGCCTTCTCGAGCGCACCCGGCACGAATCTCTTCCGGTAAACCATGGGTTCCACACCCCGTTTTCCCCTCTCTGAATGACCATCACGAATTGGCTGGAAAACGAAGATGGGTTCGAGCTCGATGTGCCAACAATGGGATGCGTAACGCGGGCGCTCGTCGCGGACAGCACCCAGGGAAAGGAGTTGCTTACATTTAGTGAAGGAGGTTGCATGTCGTCGGTTACCCCAGGCGATCGCGTGCTCACATTGCATTGCCGAGAGCAGCAGCCGGCGATCTGATTAGGGAGCATTCGGAGGAATCTTATGGACGAAGACGTTGATCTGATGACACTCGAGGAACTAATCGGAAAAGTTAAGAAGCTGCGGCGCGGCATCGTGATAGCAGCCTACACGAGCTCTCTTGGCACCATCCTGCATTTTGGGGATTGTTGCCGGAAGGGACAGATCCGATCCCCGTCGTACCGGATTGGCCGGAATCAATTAGAGGGTGCGTGAGGTACCGGCAGTCGCTGGCCGTGCAGGCGTCGAACGCCTCTCGAACGAATGAGCCTTGTGAAAAGTGAATCAAATGGGCGCTGCGCCGATTGATTACGCGATCCTGTACTTCAGCAACCGAGTCGCGTGGGCCGAGTGGCTGAGGCAGCACCATGCCACGGAGCGAGGCCTCTGGCTGCGGCTGGCGAAAACTGCCTCCGAGATGCCATCTATCACTTATGCCGAGGCGCTGGAGGTTGCGCTCTGCTACGGGTGGATTGACGGTCAGAGGAAGAGCTACGACGCCGATTCCTTTCTCCAGAAGTTCACGCCACGGGGGACGAAGAGCGTCTGGTCGAAGCGGAACCGAGAGCTCGTTGGGCGTCTCATCGCAAGTGGTGAAATGCAGCTGTCCGGACTCCCGGCGATCGACGCGGCAAAGGCCGACGGCCGATGGGAGCGCGCCTACGACTCGCCCGGCTCAGCGACAGTACCGAATGACTTTCAGATCGCTCTCGATGAACCCCCGGACGCGAGCGCCTTTTTCGATACCCTGAAGGGCGCAAACCGCTATGCCATCCTCCACAGAATTCAGACGGCGGCGAAGCCTGAGACACGGGCCAGGCGAATCAGAGAGTTTATCGCGATGCTTCAACGGTGGGAGACATTGGTTCCGTAGCTGAACATGAAATGCGTTCCGGCTGTGCTTCTTGTTTTGGTGTATGGTCCCCAGCTATTTGCACAGGAGCGTCCACCCATCATTGATGTGCACCTTCACGCCCACGCTGCCGATCATCAAGGACCGCCGCCCCGCGGCATCTGCGCACCCTTTGAGCGATTTCCCAGCTGGGACCCGGCCCGGCCCTGGATCGATGTGTTCGACGAGATGCAGAAGGATCCGCCCTGCGAGGATCCGCTCTGGTCACCCACCACCGACGAAGCGTTACGCGACGGCACGCTGGACGTACTGGAGCGGCGGAATATCATAGGCGTGCTGAGTGGTCCGCCCGACCGAGTGTGGGAATGGAAGCAACGGGCACCTGAGCGCATCCTTCCGGGATTGGAGCTGTTTGGCCGGGGTGTCAACGTCTCGCCAGACGCGATTCGTGAGCTGCACCGAGCCGGCCGGCTCACTGTGCTGGCTGAAGTCTCGAACCAGTATGCAGGAATCGGACCCAATGACCCGCGCATGGAGCCGTACTGGGCCGTGGCCGAGGAACTGGACATCCCTGTCGGCATCCACGTTCACCCGGGCCCCCCGGGCTCGCCGTACGTGGGAGCGCCGACCCACGGTTTGCATAGTCCGCTCTTGCTGGAGGATGTACTTGTACGGCATCCGCGCTTACGCGTCTACGTCATTCATGGCGGGTGGCCGAAGCTCGACGACATGCTCACGATACTTTTCACGCACCCGCAGGTCTATGTCGATGTCGGCGGTCTCGTCTACATTCACCCGCGCGCTGACTTCTATCGGTACCTTCGCGCATTTGTGGAAGCCGGGTTCGGCAACAGGGTGTTGTTCGGATCCGACCAGATGATATGGCCGGAAGCGATCGAACGTGCTATCGAATCCATCGAGCAAGCGCCTTTTCTCAGCGAGCAGCAGAAACGCGATATCTTCTACAACAATGCGGCGCGATTCCTCCGGCTGACGGACGAGGAGATTGCGGCGCACCACGAGATGTAGTCAGGTGCACGGGCGGCAGGTATAGCTGAGGACGAGGAGGCTCGCCTACGGGGGCGTCGTTCATCGGTGAGCCGTTCCAGCGGCTTGCGAATTCGAGTTTGCTACTCCGGCTCGTGCTGCTGTACCTGCTACCCGGAATCTAATGTAATGCTTGGTTGCGGATCTCGCACACGTTGAATGAAAAACCAGAGATGTCCGTCGAGATCTCTTGCCCTGTATGTGCGGTTCATCGCGTATTGGGCTCCATGGTCGGTCGTTTCCGGCTCGCGGGTACGTGCGCGCCGGAAGTGCGGGCGTGGGCGCGGTGGGCATCCGCATCGTCGACATAGACCGTGAGACATTGCGTGTTTCTGCCTTCGGTCGCGCGAGGACTTGGCGCGAAATTCCAGAGAGCACCTCCATCGAAGTTCGTACTGTTGCCCTCGAAGAGCAGGAGTCCGGTGAATGACAGAAGTGGCGCGCCGAAACGATCGCGAGAAATGTTCGGCAGACGTTGTACCGAACGCGATGAATCCCTATTCA
>CAZMXY010000376.1:0-2644 GCA_964570345.1 uncultured Rhodothermales bacterium
AGATGGCTTAAGCTTCTAGCCGCTATCGTAGCGCGCAAGCTACATTTACCACAGCAAATGGGTGAGGAGATTCTGCACTACCCGGATAAGGGAGACATGCGAGCTGTTCGGCCCACGATCCGAGCAGCTGAAGGCGGATTAGCACTTCCGGATGAGCCTGATACGACGTGGGCCGAGGCGTTTTGGGCACAAGGCTATCGTGAGACGTATTGCTTTGAGCTTCCGACTTTAACCAGCAGCGAACGGAGTGACAAATCGACCGACATCTCGACCATCACGGAGGTTTATGAGAGCCTCGTAAATCATTGCATGTCGACGACTTCTACGACCACCGTCGATGCAAAGCATGACGCCGTCTTTGGCCTTGCCCTGTACGCTTTAGCAATTCTGGAGGAACTGATTCGTCCAGGCAATCGCTACGGGGTAGTCGGGCGGAGCTCTCTCAGGACCCTTGCTGAATGTTATATCACGCTCGCATACCTACTGTCTCAAGACGATGAGAAGTCTTGGAAATCCTATCGGGTTTATGGAGCCGGCCAAGCTAAACTCGCTCTTCTGAAATTCGAAGAATCGTCAGATGCGCCCCCATCTGTCGACATGGATACATTGGACCATCTAGCCAATGAGGACGCTTGGCAGGAATTCGTTTCGATAAACCTTGGACACTGGGAAAAGATGAACCTGAGAAAGATGAGCGTGTCTGCAGGGATAATAGACGACTACGACAAGTACTACCCCTGGTCATCACAATACTCACACGGCCAATGGGGTGCAGTTCGCGACACCGTATTTGCGACTTGCGGAAATCCGCTGCATCGCCTGCATAGGATTCCTCAAGATAATGCTAGGCAACTGCCTAATGTCCTTCCAGACGCATGCGAGATTGTGGACAAGATGCTTGTTCTAGTCGACGCCGCCTATCCGACGTTCACGGACCGAGTGACTTTGATAGTCCAGTGACGTCCGGTGATGGCTCCACCTAACATATAGGATTCTGTCCGGAGTGCCAATATAGGAGTACCCCTTCTGAGCAGCGGAACGTCGGTGGCATTGCGGACAGAATCCTGTTGGACTGAGCCGCTGACAAGGTTGGCTATGGAGATTGAATCGGTCGAGGGAGGCGTGAAGCGGTGCGTGGATGCAGGGAAGAGGCGGCGAACGTGGCTACGCGTTCCACGTAGACCTCGATGGTCCTCGGCGAGTAATTCCGGATCGTGAGATCCTCGATCATGCGTTGGCGTAAGAGCGTCATGACAGACCTCCTTGGTTGAGGTGAAGTATGATGGTTTGGTCACCAGAATAATACTTCACCTCACCGGGAGTCTGCCGACTCTTGAGCGGACGTCACCCGACTCCGACAATCGACCGAAATGGAGATCTGAGAAGCGAGGCGCCTGGGCGCACGAACTCTACCGCGAAAGCGTTTAGTTCAACCCTTGTATGGCGGACGTTGTCAAGAGGCAATAGTCCTCCCGTTTCGGTTTCGACGAAGTCGAGACCGATTTTCCGGTGTTGTGATCTCGTAATGGCCGGGTAGCACGTCCGATCTGCTGCAGGCGCTTCTATCTTGCGGTTACAGCCGAAGAGCCGTACCAAACCCTTGTTCGGTCTCTCGACTGTCGCCTGTATGGCGGCAGCGGCCGGGCCTTCATGGCCCAGCGGACGAGAATCGATCCCGTTATCCGAGGCCGGCTCCTTCAAGTGGTCGACTCAGGCGGTGTGGCGATGCGGACCGGTTCGGTCCGCAGATCGCCTCCTGGCGAGTTATGCATCGAGCTCGGCCCGAAAGCAGCTCAGTCGGGCTACCTTGAGCGGCCTCCTGGCCGCTCGGCAGCAATGATGCCGGGCCGTGCCGAGGGTCCAATCCAGCGCAAGCAAGCGCTGGGGACCGGAGGAGCGGGGCACCTTCGGTCGGCGGGTCCATGGAGCGTTTCGCTCGCTCCTTCGATCCATACTCGGCTCGGCGAATGCCCTTAGGCTGCCGGCCAGGAATTTAGGTGCGGACTCCGCATTCCCTTGGCCGAGTTCTGCGTCGGGCTCATCTCGGCAGGCCCGTATTTATAGGGCGGCAACCATCTCGGTCTGGCCCAGGTATCGCTTTGTATCGAAAGCTTCTCGTTTGCGGAGCATGTGGTAGAGGCTGCGGCCGAGACGCGCGGCTAGAATGGAGAGCGCACGTCCCTCGCCGTATTTCTTCTCGAGGCGTGCCTTCATGCGCTTCACCTCTTCGCTGTCGCGGAGTAGTCGGTGACGGCCTCCGAGAACGCCCAACGCAGGTGCACATTGCCGATCTTCTTTCCGGATGCGTGCCCGGAAGGCTTTCCGGCCGACGTCTTCTTCGGCCGAACGAGTCGGCAGTAGCTCAGGAAATCCTGCACCCGCGGAAAGCGCTCGATCGAGTAGATCTCGTAGAGCATCGTAAGCCCCAGAATCTTGCCTATTCCCGGCACGGTCTTCAGCAGATAGAACGTGTGCGCGTCATGCGCTTTGGCCGTACGCTCGAGGTGCAACTCGAGCCGGCCAATGATCTCGTCGTAATCGTCGAGCAGCGCCAGGTTCGCTTCGATGGAGCGGCGCACGTGCTCGTCGGGAAAGTGCTCGGCGACGCCGTCGCGATTCGCCTTATAGGCGAGCTTCTTTCTGA
>CAZMXY010000377.1:0-2638 GCA_964570345.1 uncultured Rhodothermales bacterium
TGCGTTCGATCCGCGTCCGTAAGCGGAACGCCTCGCCGCATCTTCGAAACGTTCGTTTCCGGATGGAACGCGTCCGCGTCGAAGAAATCCCAGCCGAGGCGGCGGGCCAGCAGTTCTCCGACGGTCGTCTTTCCGACGCCGGATACGCCCATCAAAACGACGACCCGGGGTTGCGTTCGCAGCGGCGTGGACATCTTACGAGGTCAGGGTGCGTTCACGTACTCACGCGTTAGTACAGGAACGTGAGCGACCGGTTCTTCATTTCAGTGCTTCAACGGCCGAAATGACCGGCTGGAACGCTCTGCCTCGTCGATTTTCGCTCGCGGCTCTGTTTCTTTCATTCGATTACGCATGGCAAGATCATTACGAGTCGGCGTTCTGACGGGCGGAGGTGATTGTCCGGGACTGAACGCCGTCATCCGCGCCGTCACGAAGGGCCTCATCCTTCAGTACGACGCCGAAGTCATCGGTATAGAAGACGGCTGGCAAGGGTTGATCGAGCAGCGTGTCGTTTCGTTGTCGTATCGCGACGTCAGCGGCATTTTGACCCGCGGCGGTACGATTCTCGGAACGAGCAACAAGGCCAATCCCTTCAGCTACTACAAGCGAGGCAACGCCGACGTGTCGGCCGAGGTCGTGAAGTACTACAGGGCCATCGGCCTCGATGCCATCGTCGTGATCGGCGGCGACGGAACCATGTCGGCTGCAAACGGCCTCTCGAAATTGGGGCTGAACCTGGTCGGCGTTCCCAAGACCATCGACAACGACCTGATGGGGACGGAGCGAACGTTCGGATTCGACACGGCCGTCTCGATCGTGACGGAGGCGATCGACCGGCTCCATACGACGGCGCAGAGCCACGATCGCGTCATGATCGTGGAGACGATGGGCCGCTACGCCGGCTGGATCGCCCTCTATGCCGGCGTGGCCGGCGGCGCCGACATCATCCTCATCCCGGAGGTGCAGTACGAGATCGACGAAATCGTCCGTGTCTGCCGCGAGCGCGAAAGTGGGGGGCAGAATTTTACGATCATTGCCATCGCCGAGGGAGCGCGGCCGAGGGACGGCGAGCTGACGGTGAGGCAGCAGGTCGATGAAAGCCCGGATCCCATCCGCCTCGGCGGCGTCGGCAAGGTGCTGGAGGCTGAGCTGTGCAAACGGATTCAGAGCGAGGTGCGCACGACGATCCTCGGACACATGCAGCGGGGCGGTACGCCGAGCTCGTTCGATCGCAATCTGGCGACGGCCTTCGGGACGTACGCCGCCTCGATGGTCGCCGACGCTCAGTTTGGACGCATGGTCGCCATGCAGGGGAATCGGCTGACGAGCGTACCGTTCGATGAGGTCGCAAACAAGACGCGACAAGTCCCCGCCGACAATCCGATGATCGCCGCCGCGCTGGGCGTTGGAACGTCCTTCGGCGTGCGAGACTTCGACTACCGGCTGAAAGGTACGCGAAAGTCCAAGGCAGTGACGTAAGACTCGGAGGTCGATCATGAACGTTTTCCTTACGGGCGGAACGGGATTCGTAGGCAGCTACGTTACGCGCGAGCTGCTGCGACGGGGGCACCGCGTGCGAACGCTCGTCCGCACCCCGGGTCGCCGCAGTCGGGCCGCAGCGAACGGCGACGTCCAGGACGTGGAAGGCCGCGTCGAGGAAGTGGAAGGCGACGTGACCAAGCCGGCGACGCTGACGGGCAAGCTCGACGGATGCGAAGCCGTCATCCACCTGGTCGGCATTATCGACGAGAAGCCGTCTCAGGGCGTGACGTTCGACGCCGTCCACTTCGACGGAGCCCGGGCCGTCATCGACGAGGCGGCCCGCGCAGGGATCGAGCGGTTCGTCCTCATGAGTGCCAACGGCGCGCGGCCGGACGGCGTCTCACGGTATCAGACGAGCAAATGGAAGGCGGAAGAGGTCCTCCGTAACGCGTCCTTCGATCATTGGACGATCTTTCGCCCCTCGACGATCTTCGGCGACCCGGGTCCGGACAACCCGGAATTCAGCGTGCGCCTCGCGCGGCAACTGATCAAGCCGTTTCCGGTGCTGCCCGTCTTCGGCGACGGCTCGTTCGCGATGCAGCCCGTCTCGGTCGAAGAAGTGGCCTCGGCCTTCGTGCAGGCTCTGACGCTCGACGCCGCCGATCACACGTCATATTGCGTCGCAGGCAAGGAGCAGATGTCGTATAACGAGCTGCTCGACCGCATCACGGAAGCCGTGGGGCACGCGCCCAAGCGCAAGATCCCCCAGCCTCTCTGGCTCGTACGTCCGATCGTTCACGCGGCGGGGAAAGTCGGCTTGCTGCCCATCTCGCCCGATCAATTCGAGATGCTGATCGAGGGCAATACCTGCGACAGCTCGGCCTTCTACCGCGACTTCGACGTTTCGTTTACCCCGTTCACGCCGGATCATCTGCAGTACGTTCGGCACCGATCGTAAGCGTCCGCCATCCGCCGAATGCCCGAGACCCGTGGGAAAAAGTTCGTAGCCGTCGCCGGCAACATCGGCTCAGGGAAGAGCTCCCTCACACGCGTCCTCAGCGACTACTTCAAATGGCAGGCGTATTTCGAGCGCGTCGACGACAATCCGTACCTCGCGGATTTCTACGACGACATGCGGCGGTGGTCCTTCAATCTC
>CAZMXY010000378.1:0-2606 GCA_964570345.1 uncultured Rhodothermales bacterium
GATCCGGTAGCGCCCGACGCATCGGCCGATGAGGGGGTCGGTGGCCGGATTCTCCCGTGCGATCTCCACCCCTTGATCGAGGTCGTGGAGAACTTTATCGGCCTGTCCGTCGGCATGCAGGAGGGCTTCGACCTCCGCGCGTACTTCCGGATTGTCTTCCTGGTTCAGACGGGTGGATCGAGCTTCTGGAGCTAGTCCGATGACTTCATCGAAAAGCTGCAGGATCTGAGTGGCGTGTTCGAAGGGATGGTACGGGTTCATTGTTCGTAGACACTTGCAGGCGCCCCATATCCGTAATGGCAAGATTTTGCCGCAGCGCCCTTCATGTGTGGAAAAAAATCTTGAAGCGCCCCTTCCTGAGAGCTAAGAAGCGCCCCTTCCTGAGACCTAAGAAGCGCCCGTTCCTGAGACCCAAGAAACGCCCCTTCCTACAGACCCAAGAAACGCCCCTTCCTACAGACCCAAATCGCCACCCCACTCTCTCGCGAGCCACGCCCGCGCGAAGCGAAGATCACGCTCAACCGTCGCCAGCGACACCCCCATCACTTCAGCGCTCTCCTCGTTCGTCAAGCCACCGAAGTAGCGGTGCTGCACCGATTCGGCCTGCCGGGGATACAGCGCTTCCAGGCGCTTCAGAGCATCATCCAACTCCAGGAGTGTCTCCGCGTACCTGTCGGGAATCAGGCGCTCCTCTTCTAGCGATTCATGGGGCGCGTCACCGCCGCGCTTCTGCGCCTTCCGCTGAAGGGCATAGTTGACGAGGACTCGCCGCATCACCTTCGAGGCCATCACGAAGAAATGACCACGGCTTTCCCATTCTACCTGATTGATGTCGACCAGCTTCAGATACGCTTCGTGGACCAGACCCGTCGTATTGAGTGTGTGGTCGGGTCGTTCATTGCGCAAACGAGCGTGTGCCAGTCTCCGGAGCTGCTCGTAAACGACGGGCATGAGCCGGTCGAGCGCGTGGTGGTCACCCTCCACGTAGGCGTTGAGCAGCTGCGTCACGTCGGCTTTCGAGAGCATGATCGCTTGTCGGTCGCGCAAGCGGCTTCGATGGGGTCCGAGACCTTGCCCCAGTCCAATTCAAACAATACTCGATTTGCTCAAGCAATACAAAAAAAGTGAATACCTCCGTGAAGGGTTCGGACGTGTTGTGCTGCCAGTAGAGATGAAGGGTAGCAAGATCTGCCGACAAGGTATCAGCAATTCAAACCATACTCGACCTGGAGGTAAGCGCCATGATTTCGCTGCATGCACGACATTCAATTGCCGCCGTGATTCTGCCACTCGTTCTGTTCAGCGTAGGCTGCGACGCAGGAGCCGGTATCGTCGTCGACAAGCTGGACAAGACGACAAGCGAATCCACCACGGCAACCGGATTCACCACGGCAAACGGATTCACCATCACATCAACACAGATCGCCGAAAGCTCAACCCTGCTCACGGGAACGTTTGAGGCCATCGGATCCATCCAGGACGAGGGCGACGTGGATGACGTGCTGGATTCGCCGGCACCGCCGCATCTCCGGTCCAGTATCTCCGGTTTGAAGACGTTGTCGAGTGAGAAAGGAACGATCGAGATCCAGTTCTACGCCGGCCTGACTGCGAGCGGCCCGAACACGAATCGTGCCTACGGCGGCTTCACGATTCTGAGCGGAAGCGGCGCCTATGAAGGACTCGAGGGAAGTGGCGAAATAGATATGGAAGTCGCCGCCAATGCTTCTCCCGGTGAAATTGCCAGCGTGCTTACCGGAAACGCCCGGTATGCACGATAGGAAACTCGCCTGCGCTCGTGGCAGACAGCGCTCCGGCGTTCAGCGGAATTAACAGGGAAGCCCGGAGTCGCCTCACGAAGGCGATTCCGGGCTTCGTTACGAGAGTGGGGCATGTTTGGACTCGATGGTCGGGACGGCGGGATTCGAACCCACGACCCCTTGCACCCCATGCAAGTGCGCTACCGGACTGCGCCACGTCCCGATTCGTACAGAGGAAGATAGCGGCGCGGGCCCGCGCCGGCAAATCTAAACGTAGCTCTCTACGAAAGGTTCACCTCGCACCGCCGTCGGCGCCGGCGGGAACACGTCTGTGAGCGATCACTCGATCGTCGTGACCATTCCGATCGATGCCGTTCCGATCGCGTGAGCCGCGCCATTGCGGGCCATATTCCTGCGGCCCGACGCTCGAATCCTGGCTTCTGCCGCTTCGAGAATCAGCCGGAGCATGTCGGCATAGGAATGACCGGCATGCGCTGCCTGCTTGGCCATGTGCCCGTCCCAACACCAGCCCGGGTTCGGATTCGCTTCGAGCAGGCGAGGGCCGCCGCTCGCGTCGAGCCGCCAGTCGAATCGTGCGTAATCTCGGCATCCGAGGCGCTCGAACAGCGAAAGGCTGCATTCTTCGATGAAGCTGCGCGTAACGTCCTGAAGGTTCGCAACGACGGATTGCACCTCCGTCATGTACGGCGAATCGGCCATCCATTTGGCTTCATACCCACAGATCGGGGGCAGGCCGTCCGGAAGCGCCGAGTAGTCGTCCTCCGTGATCGGCAGAACGGTGAAACCGCTTTCCGCATTACCGATGATGCCGACGGTCAGGTCTTTGCC
>CAZMXY010000379.1:0-2591 GCA_964570345.1 uncultured Rhodothermales bacterium
GGCAGGTTTGAGGTGGACGTGCAGTGGGAGGAAGGAAAACTCTCGGAGGCCGTCGTTCGATCTGCCGTCGACGCTCCGGCCCGACTGCTCGCCGCCTCGGCGATCGCGGTCTCAGAAGGCGAGGTGCTGATCGCATCAGCGGAGGCTGGAGACGTCGTCGAGTGGGACACGCGGCCGGGCGGCGTCTATGTGGTACGTCCCGTCGACTCAGACCGGTAGCAGTGCATGAATCCACCGATCGAACCCCAGCGCATGATGATCGCGAACCTGAAGGATACGCCCGGGCGATCCTATCCCGCGCGCCGAACGACGAAAAACCTCGTCGGCGGCACTTCGCTCCTCCAGGCCCGGAATTTTTGCATGGGCGTCGCGACGCTCGAGCCGAACGGCGGACAGGTGCCGTGGCACAACCACGAGCAGGAGGAGGTGTATTTCATCATGGAGGGCACCGGCGAGATGTGTCTGGGCAATGAGCGCCGTACGCTCTCGTCCGGCGACGTCGTCTATATTCCGTCCGGGATCTTCCATCAGCTGACCAATACCGGAAATGAGTTGCTGAACCTGCTTTATTGCTACGCTCCGGCCGGCGACGTCGCGCACTGGCGTCAGGAACTGGAAGGAACGCTTCCCGTCGCCGGCGTCGACGTGCCGCCGCTTCCGGCCGGGGCGCGTCCACAGCACACCGCAGCCGATTGAGCCGAACAAACCCGGCCATAGACGACAGCCGGGCTCACCAACTATGCGCCGCTCCGTGAACGATCATCTGAACTTCGGTCCTCTCTCTCGCCGCCGGTTCGTCGGGCGGGCGGCTGCCTTTGCCGGATGGGCGCTCACGCCCCGACTAATGCCTTCACTTCGGCCGGCAGCCGACGGGAGCGCCTTCCGCACGTCCGCGGTTACCATCGAACGCGTGGACTCCACCTTCGAGCGCGAGCCTCTTAAGACGCCGTTTGGATTCAAGGGCGCCTTTATGTCGAATGTCTGGCAGACGGTCGCGCTCATGGAATCGTCATCCGGGCGGCGCGGCATCGGCCTCGGCACGCAGAACACGCTGTGGTCCGATTCCGCGGTCTTTGCCGGGCATTCTGAAAACGGGAGCAATGCCCTCATGTACGCCGTCACCGCCTCGGCGCTGCGCATGGTCGAGGGCGGGTCGTTCGAGACGCCGATCGATCTGCTCGACCGCCTTTTCGAGCCCTCCTATGCCTTCGCGAAGAGCATCACCGACCGGTCGGATCTCCGCAAGACATTTGCCCTGAATGCGCTGGTCGCCGTCGACAACGCCGCCTGGATTCTATTTGCGCTGGAGCGCGGGACGCGGCGCTTCGACGACCTGATTCCGGAGCGATACCGGCCCGGCCTGTCTTATCGCCACCGCCGGGTGGCCAGCGTCCCGGCCTTCGGCTACGCCTCGACGCGAGGCGACCTGGAAGAAGCGGCACGCGACGGCTACTTCATCATGAAGATCAAAATCGGCCATCCGGGCACCCAACGCGAGATGCTCGAGAAGGACATGGAGTGGCTTTCCGCCATTCACGACACGCTCGGGGACGTGGAGTTCGAAGACGGGCACGTCCCCTACTATCTCGACGCCAACGGGAGATACGAAAGCAAGGACGCCATCGGTCGTCTGCTCGACCACGCCCGGCAGATCGGCGCGTTTGACCGGATCATCGTCCTCGAGGAGCCTTTTCCGGAGGACTATCTCGTAGAGGTCGGCGATCTCGGTCTGAACGTCGCCGCCGACGAGAGTGCGCACACCGTCGAAGACGTGATCGAGCGAATTGAGCTCGGCTACGGCTCGATCGCGCTGAAGCCGATCGCGAAGACCATGAGCATGACGCTGAAGATGGCCAAGGCGGCCCATGATCGCGGCGTGCCATGCTTCTGCGCGGATTTGACGGTAAATCCAATCCTTCTCGACTGGAACAAGATCATTGCCGCCAGGCTGCCGCCGCTGCCGGGGCTGGATCTCGGGCTGATGGAAGCCAACGGCCGTCAGAACTACGCCGGGTGGCCGCGAATGGAGAGCTATCACCCCTGTCCGGAGGCGTCATGGCGACACGCCCGCGAAGGCGTCTTCCCGCTCGATGACGACTTCTACGAACGAAGCGGGTGCATCTTCGACGAGAGCGAACATTATGCCTCGCTATTTTCCTTGCCGCCTCACGACTAAACCGCCGGCCGTACCCTCCGAGTTGCCGGCCCCATGACGTCTATGCCGCGATCTTCCACGTCCAAAACGTCCAGGCGACGGATGCTCTGGCGAGCATGCTATCTGAGCGTGATGCTCCTATCCGGCGTCGCATTCACTCCGCTGGTGATTCCGTCAGGCGAAATCCAGCCGCTTGTGTTCGGGATGCCGAGAACGCTATGGGCGGGTATCTTGGTCACGGGTTTGCTCGTTCTGCTAACCTTTGCCGCGACCCGAGTTTATCCCCCGGAGAGTAATCCGGATAGCGCGGAATGATTAAGTGGCTCTGGATACTTGGCGGCCTGTACGTCGTGCTCCTCGCGCTTGTGTCATGGTATTCATGGCGGCGGAGCCGGGACGAGGACGCGTACATTCTGGCGGGATCAAACATCGGCGC
>CAZMXY010000380.1:0-2582 GCA_964570345.1 uncultured Rhodothermales bacterium
CGGCCCCCTGCAGCCAGCCCCGGGAATCGATGCTACCCCGACTACTGAAGTTTTTCGACCGATTCGTCGCTCACGACACACGCAGCGATCTGGATCTGTATCATCGGGCGCGGATGTTTGTTGGAATCGCCCTGTTCATGGCGCTTATGAGCCCGTTCTATGCGGTGCTTCATTTTGTGGCCGGGACGAACGTTCATGCCTGGGTCGCCCTCGTCGAAGGAGCCGGTTTCATGCTGGCCGTGTGGTTTTTCAGACGAACCCAGCGTCTTGCACCGGCCGTGCACCTGTTTGTCGCCATTCTTTTTGCCCTTCTGGCTCAGAAAGCATGGCTGGCGGGGGGATTTACGCTTGCCGGCGCAGCGTCGTTGACGTGGCTGTGGGCGTGTCCGATACTAGGGACCGTATTGCTGGGGACGAGATCGGGCATCGTATGGACGCTTCCCACCGTCGGTGCGTACACGTTCTTGTTCGGCCTGACCGCGTTCTCCGGTAACGTGCCCAGTATGATTCCCGTCGAGTCGGCGCCGGCCGTCTTTTATGGGGATATGTTGGGATTCGGATTCGCTCTGCTCGTGTTGAGCGCCCTATTCTCCTATGGAAAACGTCAGGTTTTAGAAGCCGAGCAACAGCGTGCGTGGCTGGCGTCGTTTCCCGAACTCAGTCCGGAGCCGGTCGCGGAGATCGGCGAGGCCGGCGACGTCACATACCTCAATCCGGCCATCAAAGCCCTATTTCCCGATCTGGAGAGGAGAGGATTGTCACACCCGTTCCTTCATGAGCTGAAAGATGCGGAATTGGTACTCAAGAACGCGAGTCGAGTCGGGGTTGTTAGAGAGGTACATATCGAAGCTCGTGCGTATGAGCAGCGGATTTCCCGCGCGCCTGGAGGAAGTCTGCGTATCTACGCTAATGACGTGACGGATCGGCTCCGCTATGAAGCCGGGCTCCGGGAGGCGAAGGAGCGCGCCGAAGAAATGGTGCGCCTCAAAGAAGCCTTCGTGGCTAGGATGAGCCACGAGATAAGGACGCCGCTGGCCGGCATTCTGGGAGGCGCCACCATCATTGCTGAAGAGACAACAAATTCGCACAATGAGTTTGCGTCGATGATCCTGAGGAGCGGGAGGCGTCTTGAGACGATGCTCGAATCAGTACTCGAGCTGGCGCGGCTTGAAGCGAATGATGTGGACCTGAAGCCCGAAAGCGTCGACCTGAATCGAGAGATCGATGACGTCGTTCAGCGTTTCCAGTCGCGGGCTCAGGAAAAGGATATTGCAATGAGGTCGCTCACTGCGTCCGTGAAAGGCGAGGCTGTCGTCCGGACCGATCGCGACGCTCTGCGTCAGATCTTGACCCACCTTGTGGACAACGCCGTCAAGTTCACGCACGCCGGCACCGTAACTATCGCGGCGCAGTCAGGGGAAGATGGGGTGCACATCCATGTTGAAGATACCGGCATCGGAATGGACGCATCGTTCCTGCCCGAACTTTATGCACCGTTCAAGCAGGCGTCCGAAGGCCTCAGTCGCAGATACGAGGGTTCGGGTCTCGGCCTGACCATCGTACGACGGCTAGTTGAGTTGCTCGACGCCGAGATGAGCGTCGAGAGCGTGGCAGGCGAAGGCACGACCGTGACACTGTTCCTACGCCGATCGATTCCATTGAGGCATCTCCGTCAGAAGGCGTCGGAGCGATGACCGCCGTACCCCCGTCGCTATTCCCGCGAGTCTCCTTCGGCCGGCCTAAAAGGGCCATTCGGTTCGTTGCACGGTTCTGGGTTCCAGCGATCCTGCGGAATTCGGTGGGAGCCATCGCATTAGGCTACTTCTCGCTGCCCGTGCCTGCAGGCACGGACCGCAAACGCCGAGGGCTTCCGTAACGAACGGCGGCCGGTGGGATACCGAAATGGAGGACGTCGACGTCCGGTAGCCGGCTCATTTCGAGCGAAGATCGCTGCGAGCCGGCCTACTATTATCCACATTCGACTTCAGTCCGTCATGCTGCGAATTTACAAAGACTCCGGTTCCGTAATCAGCCTATGGACCGACGGGCATCCCACGAACGACCAACTAACCGGCATATACGGAGAATTGAAGCGCCGCATTGCGAAATCCGGCCGCCTGCGCCTTCTCGTACGGATCCGGACTAACGATACCTGGAGTGCATCCGCTCTCCTCGACATTCTCGGGCTCAGCCAGGCCTTCGGGCGAAGTATTGAAAAGCTCGCCGTGGTGGGTCGGAAATGCGGCGACTGCACCCAGGATCTGCTCGCGATTTTCTATCAGAGGATCGCATTCTTCCATTCGGATCGACTCGAACAGGCGTGGCAGTGGATATCTTCGACGCAGGATGAGGACACTCTGACAGAAGGCCCGCATTTGTCTTGACAGCGGTGCGCATTTCATTCGAATTTTTCCGACGCCCATATTATGGAGATAGCCGCCGTCGTTGTTGCCACCGCCTTTCTTGCCTATGCGAACGGCGCCAACGACAACTTCAAGGGCGTCGCGACACTCTACGGAAGCGGAAGGCTCGGGTACAAGGCCGCCCTGGCGTGGGCGACCGTGACGACGTTCGCGGGTTCG
>CAZMXY010000381.1:0-2580 GCA_964570345.1 uncultured Rhodothermales bacterium
CCGTCGAGAATCTCCGTCTGCAGATACGTGTAGTTGACGTTGAGGTCGGGCAGCACGGCGCCGAACGACGAGGCACGCAGCGCACCGCTCCACTCCAGGCCGTAGGTCCGTGCCCGGCCCAGGTTCGTAAAGGCCGTCCCCCTCCCCGCCGCGACGACGTCTTCGATGGCCAGGTGAAATGCCGCTGCTTCGAAATCCAGCCAATTCACCGTGGCGCGCACGCCGAACTCGCTGTTCCAGCTTTTTTCGGATCGCAAATCGAGACCGCCCTCATCGACGTCCTCGCCAAAGTTTACGATCTGCAGCGCACCGGTCGACGGCGGCGTGTAGCCGCGATGGATGCCGCCGAAGACGTTCAGTGCGTCGAATGCGTAGTTGAATCCGATACCCGGTAGCAGGATCGCGGACGTCCTGTCCAGGTAGGTCGAGCCGTTTAGCCGATCGATCCGCTCCTGCTCGAACAGTTCGAAGCGGACGCCGGGGACGATGCTCATGCGATTGAAGGCGAGCCGTTCTTCGGCGTACACGGCCAGCGCCGTCGTCTCGTAGTGATGGCTCTGGCCCACGATCTCGAGCGATGCCGGATCGTCGGGATCGCCCCTATAGAGGATGCCCTCGCGGGCGCCCGGCGCGTCGCCGATCTCCTTTACGTCCATGAATCGCTCCCAGTGTACGCGGGCCCCGGCGTCGAGGCGGGCCGTTCCGCCCGCCAGGACGTGATCGAGTTCGTAGGAATGCTGAAGGCCTCCCGTGAAGAACGTCCGGAGGATCCCGAAATTCTCGGCGCGGCCGCCGACGCGCACCAGGTCGCCGCCCGTGTACCACGGAAGCGGTTCGAACACCCCGGGTGAATCGTCGCCGAGGGCGGCGGGTCGCACGAACACGTCGAGCTCGCGCCACCAACGGCGATCGAAATAGCTGACGTAACCGCGCGTCGTCGACGTGAGCCGGCTGGACACCTGCCGGCTGGAGATGAGGTCGAGCGACGACCGGAAGACCTTGAAGTTGTCGTCTTCCTTGGGATTGAAATCGGCTTCCGTGCGGAAGGAATATTCGGTCAGCCCGGTGTAGGTCGCGCTCGAATTTTCGTAGTTGACGTTGCCCTTGACGTAATAGACCCGCCCCGCATCCGGGATGAGGCTGAGCTTCACGGTCCCATTGTACTGGACGAAATCGTTGTTCTGGCGAAATCCGTCGCCCCGTTTGAAGAGGAGTTGGACCTCCGGCTTGAACCGCTCGTCACCCCATCCGCCGATCTCCGTAAACAGGCTGAGAAACCCGTTCGTCCCGGTCGTCGCCTGCGCGGTGTAGCCGAAGGCCCGGCGCGGCCGGCTCGTGACGTAATTGACGACGCCGCCCATCGTCTGCGGGCCGAACTTGATCGCGGCGCTGCCCTTGATTACCTCCACCCGATCGATCCGCTCCGCCGGCGGATTGTAATACATGTTGGGATAGACGTAGAGGGCCGGTTGGATGGGGATTCCGTCCTCGAGGATGAGCACGCGCGAGGAGCGACGAGGATTGAGGCCGCGAATGCCGATGGAGATGCGCGAGTTGCCGATGCCGTCGTCCGCGAAGCCGTGAACGCCGGGAACGTAGGCGAGCAGCTCCTGCGTGCCGAGCGGATTGATCATCTCGACCTCGCGCGTGCTGAGTCGCGTGGCCGTGCCGGACAGCGAGCGATAGACGTTTTCCGATTCGCCGATGATTTCGAGGACGGAGAGCGTGACCGGCTCGCTCCAGAGGGCGATCGAGAGGGTCTCGCGCTCACCCGGCGCCAGTATGAGTCGCTTTTCATAGGCTTGATATCCGACGAATCGTACCTCGACGACGAACGAGCCGGAGTCGAGGCGGCGAAGTTCGAAGAGACCGTGATAGTCGGTCGTGGTGCCACGAACGAGCGCGGCGCCGCGTTTTACCACTACGGTCGCCCCGAAGAGTGCCTCGCCCGTGGCCGCGTCGACGACGCCCCCGGTGATCGCGGCCAGGGACGTGTCGGGCGACTGTGCAGCGAGCGGCCTGCTCAATCCGATCATCGCCAGCAGGATCCACGCCAATCGGCATTCCGGACGATCGAACGACATCAGAAACGCTGCGGATTGTTTTTCCGAGGGGCGTCGTGGACGAAGGCGCGAAGGCTATCCGCTTGACCACCTTCGTGCGGAGCCGTACTGAAGTGAATCACGCCGTAGCTGCCGCCGCCGGTATCGTCGCCTCCGCCCGGACCGATGATGGGATCGTCCTCGCAGGCCGTCAACGCGAGGGACAGGCTCAGAAGTACTATCGTGAGATACCGCATTGAAGCATGCGCCGTCTTCGTACGAGGCGACCAGCCGTGCACCGTTGCGTGCAGCGGCGTCGTTATTTAGATTCAGTCTAAATATATACTACGCGTGCTTTGGATGGCACGGTCAAATGTGAAAAAACTCGTAAGGCCAGGGTTTTCCGGCGTGTTCGGACACTGATCGAGCCGTTCGCGTATTATGAAAGACTCTACGAACCGTCGGATCGAAGCCATGCAAGGCGTCACGTATCTTGATTACAATGCTTCGACGCCGGTAGACCCGCGCGTCGTCGACG
>CAZMXY010000382.1:0-2558 GCA_964570345.1 uncultured Rhodothermales bacterium
CGAATTGGAACGGTCAGTCCGCGAAAATGGAATCGAGTGAGATGCGGCCGAGAGCCGGCACGAGCGTCGCCTCAACCTCGTCCGTTTTGTCGAGGAAGGCAGGCGAAACATATCCGGACGGAGACGGGTCCCGATAGCATTCGAGGCGCTCCTCCGGGATGTTCACGATCCATACCTCCGGAATCGATGCCTCGGCATAGCGCGGCAGTTTCACGTGCTTGTCGATGCCAAGGCTCGCATCTGCCACTTCGACGAGAAGCAGCACGTCTTCCGCATGGGGCACTCGAGATACGTCTCGATCTCTTCGGAGCAGCACGACGTCCGGCTCCGGCTCCGTGTAGCGCCCGAGCCGGAGCGGATTCTGGATACTCACCTCGACGACGCCTGACGCCCGCCTGACGGCAGCCTCGTTCAGGAAGTTCACGATCCGAATATGCTTCGGTCCGATCGTCATTTTTTCGATGATTTGCCCGTCGATCAGCTCGACGCGGTCGTCCTCGCCGAGAATTCCTGCCTCGGCCATGGCATGGTAGTCGTCGACGGTCAGCGGATGAACGGGAAGTGGCTCGGCCATGACGTCTCCAATTTCGTGAGCAACAACCCTTCGGATACGACCGGTCTTGCCGCGGGTTCGCCCATCGCGACACCGGCGTTTTCCTCTTAGACACACGAGACGCCGAATTCGTCACGTCGCGGAAGAATTCCGCCTGGAGCGTGGAGAGATCCCCGGCGAGCGTCCACGGTTTCGGCGGTCAGGTTCCGTTGTCCGGTGGCGCACGGCGGACGTCCAACTTCGGACGATCGATGCTTTCGCCTGCACCGAATGGCGGCGCCCAAGGACGAACGACGCTTCGGCACGCCTATTGTCGTAGTCGTCGATACGCCGTCGCGATCCTACGGCCTTCAATGGATGAGGGCCGTCGACGACGACCTCGAGAAGCCGTAAACCCTTCGCCGCGTGGCGGCGCATCACGTTAAACGTGCTTCGGCGTAGGCGACCTCCGATCGGTGCGGCGCCATGACCTAAGCTGGAGAGCATCCATGCTCAAGAACTACGTCACCGTTGCCTGGCGCAACGTGCTGCGGCACTGGGGCTTCGCGTTGATCAACGTGTCGGGGCTCGCCGTGGGGATGGCGTGCTGCCTGCTCATTGCGCTCTACGTGCGGGATGAGTCGTCTTACGACCACTATCACGAAAATGCGGAACGTATCTACAGGGTGATCCATGCTTTCCGATACGGTGAAAACCCGGAAACACTGCCACCTCCCGCCCCAACGGACTTTCAGGTATGGGGAAACGCGCCTGTGGGGCCTGCTCTCAAGGCGGACTTTCCTGAGGTCCTGGAAGTGGTACGGTTCACGGGCCGCAAAAGCCTCTTGATGCAACACGGCGAGCGTCGCTTCCAGGAAGAGGACGCGTTCTATGCGGATTCCACGGTGTTTGAGGTCTTCAGCTGGCCCCTGCTTGCCGGAGATCCCGACCGGGCGCTCGCGGCTCCGTACAGCATCGTGTTGACGCATAGCGCGGCTCAAAAGTATTTCGTCGACGAGAACCCGCTGGGGCAGACCCTCATCATCGACAACGAGGGGGCCTTCACGGTTACCGGCGTCATGGCGGACGTGCCCGCCAACTCGCATTTCACCTTCGACGTGCTGCTGTCCATGAGTACGTTTCGACAAAGGAGGCCGGGAATTTTCGACGCATGGGGATACGTCGATTTTTACACGTACTTCCTCGTACCGGAGCATTTCGACGTCGCTACCCT
Source organism: uncultured Rhodothermales bacterium (assembly GCA_964570345.1). Classification (GTDB taxonomy): domain Bacteria; phylum Bacteroidota; class Rhodothermia; order Rhodothermales; family VXPQ01; genus CAZMXY01. The sequence goes on from CAZMXY010000382.1 coordinate 1,767, forward strand.
GAAAGCCAGGGCGCCTGATTTCGTGAAGCGCCGCGTACCCCCTGACGAGGCCGGCGCCTACGCGCTCTCATTCGAGCCGCTCACCGGCGCGTACCTCCATTCACAGGCGGCCCGGCAGCCGGGAACGATCGGCAGCTTGACGAACATCTACGTTTTCTCGGCCGTGGCGGTGTTCATCCTGCTCATCGCGTGCATTAACTTCATGAATCTCTCGACCGCCCGTTCGATGGAGCGGGCCAAAGAGGTTGGCGTGCGGAAGGCGGTGGGTGCCCGTCGGAGCGGGCTCATCAACCAGTTCCTGACCGAATCCGTATTGTTGTCCCTGATCGCCGCCGTCCTGGGGCTCGGGTTGGCCGCACTCTCCCTGCCCGCCTTCCGGATGCTTTCCGGCAAAGCCTTTCCCGAAGGTGCACTGCTCTCCCCGGACGTCGTACTCGTCCTATTCGCGGCCGCTGCCGGTGTGGGGCTGCTCGCGGGCGTGTACCCGGCGTTCGTCCTGGCGCGTTTCCGGCCGGCGCTGGTGCTGAAGGGCGTGTTTCGGTCGACCTCGAAGGGCGTCGCACTTCGAAAGGGGCTGGTCGTCTTCCAGTTCAGCCTCTCGGTGGCCCTGATCGCCGGCACTGCCGTCGTATTCTCGCAACTGGAATTCCTGCGCAGCCGCGATCTCGGGTTCCGGCAGGAGCAGATGCTTGTGATCGACTTCGGATACGACGACGCCGTACGGCAGCAAATCGAAACGATAAAAAACGCCTTCGTCGCTCATCCCGCCGTGTTATCGGCTTCGGCTTCGCG
>CAZMXY010000383.1:0-2530 GCA_964570345.1 uncultured Rhodothermales bacterium
GTCAAACGACGTCGTATTCTGCGTCCCGTCCGGGAATCTCGGCAATCTTACGGCCGGCATTCTCGCTTTGCTATCCGGGATGCCGGCGCGCAACTTCATTGCGGCGCACAACGCAAACGACTTCTTCCCGCGGCTGCTCTGGGGCGAAGAGGTGAGCTTCGGAGCCACGGTGCGCACGCTGTCGAACGCCATGGACGTGGGCGCCCCGAGCAATTTCGAGCGGCTCGACGCGCTCCTCGATCGCGATCAGATGCGGCGGCTCATCCATGGAGCCGCCGTGAGCGATGAAGCCACGACCGCTTCCATGCGGCGCGTCTACGACGCAACAGGCTACGTCGCGGATCCGCACACGGCCGTCGGTCTCGAAGCCGTTCGACGCGCTCGCAGGGAAGGTCGCGCCGAGGCGCCCGTCGTTGTGCTTTCGACGGCCCATCCCGCCAAATTCCCCGAGATCGTCGCGGAGGCCGTCGGGACTCGTCCGGAGGCGCCTCAGCGTCTGGCGGAGTTGTGGGATCGGCCGACCGCCGTGGAGACGGTTGCGCCGTCTCAGGACGAGTTGGCCCGTCGTCTCTAGTCCGATCTTCTCCTATCCCACCGTGCGACGGAGCCAATCCTACATCCAAATGGAATCGTCGCTTGTCCGGTTCGCGGACTGCTTTTCGCGTTGTAGGATGAAGGGAATCCCTCCACCTGAACACGCAGAGGCCATGTCTGCTTCGAAAAAAACAATACGCCTGGTTTTGCTCCTCACCGGCATACTGTTGAGTCCCGTAATGGACGCTGCCGGCCAGATCTCCTTTACACTCTCCGACATCGAGAGTCTGGTTGGTCAGCTACGGGAGGTCCAGACCTTCGAGACGGAAACGACAGCTGAGCTACAGGCGCTCGTGAACACCTCCGGGGCCGACCAGACCTGGGACTTTTCCGCGATCGTCTTCGAGGAAACCACGGCCGGCACCATCGAAATCGTACCCCTCCCCGCCGACGTGCCCGGGGCCGACGATCCTGCGTTCGAAGACGCGACACACGTCATGGTCATCGCCTTCGAGAGCCAGAGCAGCGAGGCAGATTCCTCAGCCTGGAACTATCAGTCCTTCGACAGCGATGGGGCCTACAGCTACGGATTCTTCTTTCTTTCGAGCGAGGACGTGGACGGCGACGGGAGCACGCCCGACGAAGTGGTGTTCAGCTACAATCCACGCTTTCAGACCGCTGCCCTGCCGTTAACCTTCGGCACCGAATGGACCAGCGAGACGACGCAAACCTTCACCGTCGCAGAGCAGTCATTCAGCACCGACGTGTCGCTCCAGGCCGAAGTGGACGGCTACGGAACCCTGATGACGCCATCCGGCAGCGCACCGTGCCTGCGTGTGCGAAACGAATTGAGTGTCACAACCTTCGGCTTTACGAGCACGACCACGTCGTTCGATTTTATTACGAAGGAAGGCATTACCGCATCCATCTCGCTGGACCAGACCGGGCAGCCAACATCCGCCAGCTACCAGACCCAAGAGCAGACGGGCACCGACATCGAGCGCATGGAGACCGGCCTCCCGGATGCATTCCGCCTGGATCAGAATTATCCAAATCCCTTCAACCCGCAAACGGCCATCCGCTACGCCCTTCCGGAGGAGCAACACGTAAAACTCACTATTTTCGACGTGCTCGGCCGCGCGGTGGAGCTTCTCGTAGACCAACGTCAAGCTGCAGGCACGTACGAAGTAACCTTTCAGACGATAGACCTACCGAGTGGCGTGTACGCTTACCGGCTGGAAACGCCCTCCTTCACACAAACGCGCACGATGCTGTTGTCGAAATAGTGTCCTTGAATTGCCTCGTCGCAAGCCATTTCCCGCGGAGGTTTATGAGTACGAGTACGGCCGTAAACCGTCATTCTGATGGTCATGATAAGCTGCGGCCTCGGTAAAGTGGCAGAGTAAATAGAACGGCTTCGTGGTGCAGGTCGTAGATCGTTTTATGGCGGAGCGGCTATTAAACGGTCTGGTCGGCTTCGTCGGGAGCTAAGGCCCGATCTCAACAGACGTTCCGAGACGGCCGTCGCTTAGCTCGGCCAGCGCCATGCGGTACGTTGCCGCGTTTTCCGGACGTTCCCACAACTCGTACAGGGTGACGAGGTCTTCGAGGACACCGATGCGGATTTGATCGGAAGGCGTCCAGACGGTGTCGCATCGCGTATAGCTCGCCCGGAGCAATTGGGCGGCCTCCTCAAGCTTCCGCTTCTCGAGCAGGCATCGGCCGAGGAAACGCTGAGCGCGCTCGCATGCGACACGATCCGGAAAAAGTCGCTCTTGAATGGCATGCGCCTCGCGCAGAAGTGCTTCAGCCTCGTCGTGGCGATCCTGAACCATGAGATTCCTGCTGAGCCAGACGAGCGCGTGGGCGATCCCGCTGCTGCTGTCCGGGAGAGCCAGCCGGCGGGCATCGAGGGCCTCTCTGAAGATCGGATCCGCCTCTTCAAATCGTTCCTGTTCGTGGTGCGTGGCCGCCACGTTGATGGCCATCGTAGTTA
>CAZMXY010000384.1:0-2524 GCA_964570345.1 uncultured Rhodothermales bacterium
TGCCGTGCACTGAAGGTGTCCACGAGCGGATACTACGCCTGGCGCAGCCGGCCGGCGGCAGCCGAGTCTGGACGCCGCAGTGTATATTGACATTGAAACGCATACAACGTTGAAGATGCCTATGAAGGTGCGAGCGAATCTCCTCAGTGTGCTGCTAATTGGTTTGTCGGTGTCGGCCTTCGCCGTAATTGCGCCGTCGTCGGAACGCGTACCCGGCTCGGAAACGGATCCTGCGCTTTCGAAAGCTCAACAGTCGGACCAGCAGGTCAGAAAATATTTGTACGTGGCCGTTCCCGGCCTCCGCAGATATCTCGAACACGGCGGCCACGGTCTTTTGGTCTTTGACATCGATTCCGACTACCGGTTCGTTAAGCGCATCCCGGTCGCAGGGCTCCTCAGAAAGGACAATGCGGACTTGCACGGTGGGGTGACTCCGGCAGGACAGCCCTCCAACGTCAAAGGAATTGTCGCGAGCCTGGCAACCAATAGCGTTTACATCAGCAATCTGGAGACGATGCAGCGCGTCGACCTGGCGACCGAGCAGGTCGTATGGGAGACAGAATACGAAGGCGGGGCGGATCGTATGGCGATCTCACCGGACGGAAAAACCATCTTTCTGCCGAGCTTGGAGAAGGAGCACTGGCATGTCGTGGATGCCGAAACGGGCGCGGTTCTCCATAAAATTTTTAGCGGAAACTCGGGTGCACACAACACCATCTTCGGCCCGGATGGCAAGGAGGTCTACCTGGGCGGGCTTCGCACGAACAGCCTCGGCGTCGTGGATGCGAAAACGTACGAGCTGATCAGGCAGGTCGGACCGCTCGGCGGTCCCGTTCGCCCCTTCACCATCAACAGTGATCAGACCCTCGCCTACATCAATGTGAATGGGCTGCTGGGCTTCGAGATTGCCAATCTCAAAACCGGCGAGTTCATGCACCGTGTCGACGTGACGAACGAGGGTTTTGAAGCGAAGTCCCCCCTGCGGCACGGCGTTTATAGCCACGGCGTCGGTCTCACCCCGGACGAGACAGAAGTATGGGTGGTCGACGGCGCGAATGAGAGCCTCCATGTCTACGACAATACCGTCATGCCTCCCGTGTACAAGCAGCGTATCAAGCTCCGGAAGCAGCCGGGATGGATTACGTTCAGTCTGGACGGAAAGCATGCTTATGCCCCGACCGGGGAAATCATCGACGTCGCAACGAAAGCGGTCATTGCTCAACTGGTCGACGAAACGGGTGCCCTCGTCAAGAGCGAGAAGATGATAGAAATCCATCTGACGTCGGATGGAAAAGCCGTACGGGCGAGTGATCAATTCGGAATCGGACGTGCGAAAGATCTTATCAAGCGGCGGGATTGAGCTTGCCCACTTTGAATGGTCTGCTCGAGTAACGTGCATGAGGTCGCGCTCGCGGCATCACGGAATTGAGACGACATGCAACGCGCAGTGACAGCTGGCTCAACGGCTGACCCTTCGCCCCAGCCGTGACGTTCGGTCTTACCGTCCGTGCGTCCATTGCACAGGGTTCATCTTCCTCACGCCGTTCCGAAAGCCGCGCCAACGTCCGTCGACGTCATGCATTCGAGAAGCGATCCGATGAGCAAATACTTGTTATTCGCAATCCTCGCACTGGCGTCCGTTTCCGCCGCGTGTGAACGACGTGAATCGGCTGAACCGCCTGGAGATGCGCCGGCGGAAGACATCGACCGCGGGCCCGACGAGAACGTCGGCATTACGCCGGCGGAGGACGTAGACCGCGTGCCCGCGGACTCTGCGATGGAGCGGACCACCGAATGCGCGAACAACGATGATGGCTATGCGATCGAGTACCCGGCCGGTTGGCAGGTGAACACGGGGGAGATTCTTAGTCCGTGCGCGCTGTTCGACCCGGACCCGATCGAGGTGCCACGGAATTCGGAGATCCCAATCGAAATCGCCATCATGATCAACGTCGAGCCGGTCCCATTTGCGACCCTCACCGGTGACGTGATGGGCCGCCGGAATCTTGCGCGCGAACTGACAACCGTCGATGGTCGGAACGCTATGCGCGTTGACGGCGAGACGACAGGTGAGGGACTTTACGATGCCGGAATCCGCTCATACCAGTACTTCGTTGATCTTGGCGATACCACCATGGTTGCATCAACGTACGACGTGGGTGCCACGCCATTCGAGCGTAAACGCCGCATCCTCGACGATATGATGGCTACTCTTGATTTCCGCCGTTCGGACTGACGCAACATCGTCCCCACGAGCAGGCCAGGGGGGACTCCGGATCGGGTTCGGAACAGGATTGCAGGGCCGCTCGGAAACCGGTCACGCCACCGTGACCATCGACGACGACCGGTACGTCTACGAACGATCGGACGTGTACAATTCCGGGCGTTTGCTTAAGGTAGATCCGTAGCTCTAGAAAGCAGAAAGCCCGAACCTCCATGGAATTTGCCACGCGGACGGTCACCGAGCGAATGCAGGCGCGCCTGGGGGAGTTTCTGCGTCTCGAGTCTGCTGGCGGGCTCCTTC
>CAZMXY010000385.1:0-2519 GCA_964570345.1 uncultured Rhodothermales bacterium
TCCTTCTTTCGTTCTGCATCTGGCAGGGCAACCGCTTTTTCCTGCTCAAGCAGCGGCGTTATCTGGATTGGTTCAGGCACCCGGCCCGGAAAGTGATGGTGCTGCTGGCAGCAAATGTCCTGTATACCGCGCCCTTGACGGTCGCCTGGCTCCGGCTCTGGTACGAAACGGCTGCCTTTTCGCCGCCGGATTACGGCGTCATCCAGACCGTAACCCTCATGAACGTCATCTGTGTGATCTTCGTAACGCATGTCTACGAAACCGTCTACCTCATCCAGCAGCGAGAAGACGACCGGCTGCGGTTCGAGAAGCTCGAGCGCGCCCGAGCCGAGGCCGAGCTCGAGGCGCTGAGAAGTCAGATCGATCCGCACTTCATGTTCAATTCGCTCAACACGCTCGCCCACCTCATCGAGACGCGTCCGGATCAGGCCCGCGCGTTCTGCGACGACCTGGCGGACGTCTATCGGTACATCCTGCGCCACAAGAACGAAGCCCTCGTCCACGTCGGCGACGAGCTCGTCTTTGCAGGCAACTACGCGGCGCTGATGAAGCGCCGTTTCGGGGATGCCGTGGACATCCGGCTCGACGAGGTGCCCGTCAACGGCAGCTTGATTCCTCCCATCTCGATTCAGGTCCTCCTCGAAAACGCCGTCAAACACAACGCCTTTTCAGAGGCCGACCCGCTGCGCGTGTTCGTTTCCGTGAACGGCGACGCCGTGACGGTTCAAAACGAGCGCCGTCCGCTGGACGTCGTTCGGCCGTCGTCGAAAATCGGCCTGCGGAATCTGAATGAGCGTTTCGAGCTGCTGACGCGTCGCGGTATTGACGTCGAGGCGAGCGACGTGATGTTTCGGGTGACCCTCCCGCTCATGCACGACGTCGCCGCCTGACGACGGCGCCGTCATCTACCGGCTCCACAGCACATGAGAGTCCTTATCGTGGAAGATGAGCGCCCCGCCGCCGAGCGGCTCAGGAAAGCGCTCTCCGAGTACGACGAGCGCGTCGAAATCGCGGCACACGTACAGACGGTCGCCGACACGGTCCGCTGGTTCGATTCGCATCCGGCCCCGGACCTCCTCTTTCTCGACGTGCGGCTCACTGACGGATTGTCACTCGAAATCTTCCGCGCCACGAACGTCACGTGTCCCGTCGTCTTCACGACGGCCTACGACGCGTACGTGCTCGACGCCTTCGAGTGCAACTCGATCGACTATCTGTTGAAACCAATCCGCCCGGAACGTCTTGCGGAGGCTTTGCAGAAATACGAGCGCCTCCGCCGGCACTTTACCGGTGAGGTCGCCGAGACGCTCCGCCGGGCTCTTGTAGAAGAGCCCCGCACGTACCGAAAACGCCTGATCGTACGGAAGGGCAGCACTTTCGTATCAATCGGTACGGCAGACCTGCGATATGCGTTCTCGGACCAAAAGACGACGTTCGTAGTCGATCGTGAAGGCACGAGGTATCTGTGCGACGAGGCCCTTACGACCCTTGAGGAGATGCTCGATTCCTACGAATTCTTTAGGCTGAATCGCAAATATTTGACACGGATTGAGGCCATCGAGTCGTTTCGACCCGCATCGCGCGGAAGGATTCGGGTGGATCTGCGGCCGCCGGTACACGACTCAGTCATGGTCAGCCAGGAAAAAGCAGCCCGGTTCCGCGCGTGGATGGAGCGATAGCGCTCAAACCGGCCCCGTGTCTAAGGGACCAGGCACATGCATGCGTATCCCGATATGGAGATTCATTGAGCCATGGTAGTACGGCCGATTTTGGAACATTCATCAAATCACACCCAACTCGACGATTAATGGATTATTGTAGCCTACTCAATAATTGGGAAGAATGTGGATGGGAGGTCCGCCCTCTCATTTATTATGAACTGGAACGTCGACCATCTACGTGGGATTTGATTTCAATTTTTGCGTCTGCAATTCAGGATGATTCGATATCTCAGATCGCACCGAATATAGAAGGAGGTTATAGTCTGAACACCTCCATTCCGCCTGATTCATTATTCATAAAATTGTTAATTAACAGGCTTAACCTATCAGATAAAATTCAGCCTGTCGTACAATATCGGTTACTACGAACAGCCGCCAAGGTGCCGGGGTTGAAAGGCAGGTTCAGAAAACGCAATGCGGAGCAATTACGTTTGCTGAGCGATCGCTGCATGAACGGTAATAGAATCATAGCGGAAAAATACTTTAGCCGAGCAGATCTGTTCGGAGTTGGCGGACGTTAGCGCAATAGGAGGGCGAAGCCCCGACCAGAAGGCTCCACTTCATCCTAGTACAGTCGCTCTGCTCCGCATTTCCAGCAGTGTGAAAATGGTCCGTCTCGCCATTCAATGCAGTCGGGACACATCCACGGATCGTCCGCCGCGTCCGTATCCTCCATCAACTCGGCGATCAATTCCCGTGCCTTCTCTTCTTCTTCGAGGTCCAGTATCCACAGTTCGCCCCAGGCATCGATCGGTGCGATGCCGCCGGCGGCCGTGACCAGGTGTTCGCCGCGAATGA
>CAZMXY010000386.1:0-2497 GCA_964570345.1 uncultured Rhodothermales bacterium
CCGGTCACGAGGAATACGACCGTCCGCGCCCCGTTGAGCGCCTTGAACGTCAGCGTGATACGCTCGGGCGGCGGCCGGTACGCTGGGCCGACGACCGCCTCGACCCATCGATCACCGTCGGGCAGGAGCCCGGGAAAGAGCGAGGCCGTGTGTCCGTCTCCTCCGAGTCCTAGCTGGACGAGATCGAATGAAGGTGCGTCGTCGCGAGGGAATTGCCGCCGAAGCGTCACTTCGTATTCCAGAGCGGAGGTCTCGTGCGATGCGAATTCGGTTGGGATCCGGTGGATTTGCGAAGGAGGAACGTGAACGTACGGGAGCAGCTTCGACTCGGCGAGCGCGAAGTTCGACTCGGGGTGATCCGGCGGCACGTAGCGCTCGTCACTCCAAAATACGTGCGTACGCTTCCACGGGATGCGGTCGCGATAATGAGCAGCGAGTCGCTCGAAAAGGCGGCGGGGCGTCGAGCCGCCGGAAAGCACGAGCGTGAAACGTCCCCGCGCGGCCGCGGCGGAGTGCGCCTCTTCCTCGAACAGCTCGGCGGCCGCCCTGCTCAGCACGACCGGATTGTCGAAAACGTGTATGGCTCGGTCCGTGGGCATGCTTCCGTATGCGTCAGGTCGCCAGGCTCGCGGCTCTAGGCAACGCCGTGACGGCATCGGCGGGCGATTCCTCGACGGGTCCGCCGCTCCCGGCCGGATAGCGTCGCACCGGGATGTCGGCCTCGAGGAGCGGCGTGTAAAGCCGCCACGAGTTGATGACTTCGTCAGCATGAACGAAGAGCGTCTGATCCCCCTGGAGTATGTCGAGAAGCAGCGTTTCGTAGGCGTCGGGCAACCGCTCGAACACTTCGTCGTAGCGAAATCGAAGCGTCTGCGTGTCGAGACGAAGCGGCATTCGAGGCTGCTTCACTTCGAAGTGGAGGTCGAAGCCCTCGTTCGGCTGCAGCGTGATGAGCAACACGTTGGGGTGGACGTCGCACGTCGCTTCGAACGGTTGGAAGATCGAGACGGGAGCGCGCTGAAATCGGATGGCGATCCGCGTTCGCTGCTCGTGCATGCGCTTTCCGGTGCGAAGCGTAAAGGGGACGCCCTCCCACCGCCAGTTCGCGATTCGCAGGTGCAGCTGGACGAACGTCTCGGTCTCCGAGTCGGGTGCAACTCCAGGCTCTTCTTGATAACCGACGACCGGCTCGCCGTCGATCTCGCCGGAGGTGTACTGGCCGAGGACGACGTCTCGCGGATCGATCGGGGCGACGGATTCCAGCAGCTTGACTTTCTCGCGTCGAATCGCCGCCGCGTCGAATCGCGTCGGCGCCTCCATGCCGACGAGTGAAAGAAGCTGCGTGAGATGGTTTTGTATCATGTCACGAAGGGCGCCCGACTCGTCATAATAGCCCGCCCGCGTTCCGACGCCCAGCTTTTCGTGGACGGCGATCTCGACGTGTTCGATCTGCCCGCGGTGCCAGGCGCTCTCGAAGAGGGCATTGGCGAAGCGAAAGACGATCAAGTTCTGAACGCTCTCCTTGCCCAGATAATGGTCGATCCGAAAGATTTGTGATTCGTCGAAATAGCGGTGGACGAGCTCGTTCAGCTGCAGCGCGGAGTCGAGGTCGTGCCCGAACGGCTTCTCGATGACCAGTCGCGTCCAGCCGCCGCTTTCGTGGAGCCCGGTCTTGCCCAGGGCCTCGATCGTCTCGGGGAAGGCTCTCGGGGGAAGGGCCAGGTAGAACACCCGATTTCCGGGAAGTCCGTTTCGCGATTCGATTTCGGCAACACGGCGTGCCAGCCGCTCGTAGTCGTCCGCGCGCGATCCAAGTGATTGGTAGTAGACGTTGCTGTCGCACCACGCGGCCAGGTCGTCGTCGTCGTCAAAGCCCGCTTCGCGCAGGGCGTCATAGATCTCGTGACGAAAATCCGTGTCCGACAGGTCGGAGCGGGCGACGCCGAGGACGTGGCAGCATCGAAGCTCGTCGTACTGCCGCATCAGATGATAGAGCGCCGGGACGAGCTTGCGCCTCGTGAGGTCGCCGCTGGCCCCAAAAATCAAGAAGAGAAACGGTTCGAATTTTTGATGGGCCATGGTCGCGATGGCAGATGGGGAGCGATTTGGGAAACGGCGAGCGGGTACTCGACGCAGACCCTGAAAGGTATGCTTTAGCCACTACTTATGGCGAGCATAGCACAGTCGTTTCCTCGCACGGAGGATTCTCGGTGGATACGAGCGTCCGCGGCCGGCCGCGCGGAACATCAAGCCTTCGGGGCGATTGAGGACCCGCCTCCGACGGCCGTCGATCTCCGGGTGGTCCGCATCCGCAGGCCGCCTTTTCCCTTTTCGAAACGCAGCCGACAAGGAGTTAGTAATCCCCAGCCGACGCCGACTTACTCGTGAATAGAGAGATTCGAAATATCGCCATCGTGGCGCACGTAGACCACGGAAAGACCACGCTGGTCGACGCCATGCTCTGGCAGAGCGGCACGTTCCGGGAGAATCAGGACGT
>CAZMXY010000387.1:0-2482 GCA_964570345.1 uncultured Rhodothermales bacterium
CGCCGTATCGAACGAATTGCTCCAGTGCGGCCCTCGTCACGAGCGAATCCCGCGGGGTAAACTCACCGCTGATCAGGTGCCAATGCATGGCGAGATGCACGTGCACGTCGACGAGTCCGGGCATGACGTACTTGTCCCGGGCCTCGTACACGGCCATGCTCGCCGGCACCTCGGGAGCCTCCCCGATCACGACGTCGGCTATGGTATCGCCCCGCACGAACACGTGCGCATTGGGGATCGCTTCGCCTGCTACGACGTCGATCAGCGTTACGTCCCTGACGAGCAGACCGTTCGAGGCCGCCTCCTCACTGAAGACGGCCGCCGGATCCAGACGAAGCGAGTCCTGATGCGGGTTGTGGAACCAGATGCGATAGGCGGCGAAGCCGGCGACGAGGACCGCGGCGACGCCGATGAGAGCGATGCGCAATGATCGTTTCATGGGACCGTCCCGTGTATGGCGAATTGACGCTGGCGAATTTGAGGAGCCAGGCGTGCTCAGCCGCTCGGTCGTACGCTGCGTCCCGGCAGCGCGCCCGTCTGCTCGCCGTCCCGAAGCACCTGTGCGCCGTTGACCCAGACGTGCGGGATGCCCGCGGGGTATTGCTGAGGGTCTTCGAACGTGGCCCGATCGGCGACGGTATTCGGATCGAAGGCGACGAGGTCGGCGAAAGCGCGGGGACGAACGATGCCTCGATCGGTCAGGCCGAGCCGCCGGGCGGGAAGGGCGGTCATCTTGTGGATCGCCGTTTCGAGGGGCATGATTCCCCGCTCTCGAACGTAGTATCCGAGTACTCTGGGGAACGCCCCGAACGTGCGCGGGTGCGGCACGTCTTGCGAAAGCGGACCATACGTAGCGCGGGCTCCGCCGTCGGAGCAGACGACGGCGAGCCGATGGGCGAGCTGCTTCTCGACATTCTCTTCGCTCATCCCGAAGCCCACCATATCGGACTGCCCGCGATCCTCCACCAGCAGGCGTACGAGCAGCGCGTAGGGATCCTCGCCACGATCGGCGGCGAGCGCGCCGAGCCTTCGGCCGCGCGCCCACGCCAGGGTTTCGGAGCCGGTCCCGCTGATCTGTACGTGATCCCATCCGCCCAATTGTTCGATTTTCGCGCGAACGGGTCCCGCCAGCTCGGTCCGTTCCGCATCATCTTGAAGCCGGGCCAGGAACGCATCCGTGCCGCCGTCTCGTGCGCGGATGGGAAAGAGGCTCGCAAGCCCCGTACTGTAGGCGATGTACGGGTAGACGTCGAAGCCGACGTCGACGCCGGTCCCACGTGCGTGCTCGATGGCTTCGAGAAGGAGTCCCGCCTTCCACCAGTTCCGGCCGCCCTGCGCCTTGAGGTGCGAGATCTCGACGGAAACGTCCGCCATCCGTCCGATATGGAGGGCCTCTTCGAGCGCGCCCAGCACGCCGTCGTCTTCGTTGCGCAGGTGGGTCGCGTAAGGCAGTCCGGTATCCGACAGCTCGGTGGCGAGTCTCGCAATCTCATCCGTATCGGCGAAGGCGCCGGGCGTGTACTCGAGTCCGCTCGACAGCCCGCAGGCTCCGGCCCGCAGAGCCGTGCGCACCTCTTCAACCATGCGGCGGACGTCGCCTTTGGAGGCCGGCCGGTCGTCTTCACCGATGACGTATTGTCGGATCGTCCCCTGCCCGACCATGCCGGCCACGTTGAGGGCAGTGCCGTGCGTGTCGATCCAGCTAAAAAATCCCACCAGGTCACGAAACGGAAGCTCGACGTCGAGCCGCTCGCGGACGCCGGCCGACACTTCTTCGTACTGCTCGTCCGTCCACGGTCCGATCGAGCTGCCGTCTTGCCCCGTCACGTCCGTGGTGACGCCCTGCCGCACCTTGCTTTCGGCCTGGGGATTGGCGAGGAGCCCCAGATCGGTATGTCCGTGGATGTCGATGAACCCGGGCGCCAGGGCCAGATCGCGCAGGTCGGTCTCCGGAACGTTCCCCACGTCGAGGCGCGGCCCGACTCCGGCAATGCGGTCGCCCTCGATCGCGACGTCGATCTCCCGCGGCGGCGAGCCGCTTCCGTCGAAGACGAGCGCGCCGCGCAGGACATGGGTGGCGCGGTACGGCGGGATCGCCCAGGCGGGGTGGTTTGAGGCGACGAGAATCGACGCGGTGGCGGAGGCGAGAAAGCGGCGGCGGTTCACAAGAAACGGTGGCCTCGTTCGAAAAGGATGCTATCCGACGCCGCCAAACTAGGCCGTGCGGGTGCCGGAGGCAACGGCTGTAGGCAATCCGAACGCCTGCAGGCTGAAGGCGATTCGATTCGTTATCGACGATCGGTCCCGGCGGACGCTAATTCGACGCTCAATCCACGTTAGGATAGACCTCCCGCCTTCGCATCGGGGAAAACGCCCAATCTCGCAGGAAACCGGCGTGGGTGATTTCACTCACCTATCGTCATCTGGTCCAGGCTCTCCTGCAGTACGCGCGCCGATCGCCGCAGGCCCTCCTGCTCCTCGT
>CAZMXY010000388.1:0-2437 GCA_964570345.1 uncultured Rhodothermales bacterium
GACGCGCAGCAAGCGTCGGGCCGATACGAGGCGCGACTCGACGGCATCCGCCTCACGCCCGGCGTCTATTTCCTCGACGTCCAGGTAGGAGACGAGCGGCGAACGCTCTCGATCGTGCGCACGCCGTAGCCCCATCCTCACTTCACGACGCCGTTCGCCTCCGATCAGCGTTGCAGGACGGACACGCCCTCGCTGATGCGGTCCAGAATCCGTTCAAACGCACGCTCGAGTTCCGTCAAGACCGTCTTCGCGTCAACCATATTGTCTTCCTTCCCGAACTGCTCGAGCCGGTCGGCCGCTTCGACGGCCTGCGAAGCGCAGATGCTGCGGAGCGAACCCTTGAAATTATGGGCGGCATCATCCAGGGCCCCGGCGTCGCCGCTTTCGACGGCTCGCCGAACGGCGGCGAGCTCGGAGCCGGCGTTTTCTCGAAAGAGGTCGATGATCTCCGTGAGGAAGTCCTGGTCTCCCTTGACGAGCTCGCCGAGTGCCTTCTCGTCGATGACGTCGTGCCGCAAGAACGCGTCGCCGTTTGCCTCGCCGGCCGCCACGGATTCGTCGAAGCATGCGGCGGATCCGACGGCGACCGTAGACACGCCGGCTGCGCCGTCGCCGGTGGATTGCCCCCCGAAGGCGTCGTCGGTAGCGGATCCGTTTGCCGACGGGCGGACATCGGCCGTTACGTCTTTCCCGACTTTCGACGTCAATCTCCGCATTTCATCGAACAACTCGTTCGTGCGGATGGGTTTCGAAACGTAGCCGTCCATACCCGCTCTGAGGCACTTTTCGCGATCGCCTTGCATGCCGCGCGCGGTCACCGCTATGACGGGCGTGTGGCAACCCGTCCGCGCCTCGATCTCGCGAATCCTTGCCGTCGCTTCAAATCCGTTCATGTTCGGCATCTGAACGTCCATCAGAACGAGGTCGAACCGGTCGCGCCGATACGCGGCCACCGCCTCATTTCCGCTCGAGGCTATGACGACCTGATGTCCCAGCTTCTCCAGATTCCGTACGGCGAGCGTCTGATTGATCTCGTTGTCCTCGGCAAGAAGGACCTTGAGCGCTTTGCCGTTTGCCCTGCGCACCGCACGTGCAGGTCGCCGGCCGGGCGCCTCCGGCAGCGCAGGCGACGCCGACGGCGAAGCGTCGTCCGACGCGTCGGGAACGCATATTACGGCAGAGATCAGGTCGAATAGGTCGGACTGCGAGAACGGTTTCATTAGACGGCTGGCGATGCGGAGCTCTTGACAGCGTTCGGTGATGCCCGACTGCGTGGCGGACGTCAGCATCACGACGTTCACGACGTCTTCAGACCAGCGCTTACGGATCTTTTCCGCAACCATGAACCCGTCCATCTCCGGCATGTGGTAATCGAGCAGCACGAGAGGAAACGGTGCTCCCTGATCCGCAGAGGCCTCCAGCTCGTCGAGCGCCTCGCGTCCGCTCGCGACCAGCGTCGGCTTCATCTTCCAATTGTGGAGCATCTCCTCCAGAATCCGACGATTCGTGGCGTTGTCGTCGACGACGAGGACCGGCAGACTGTGGGTCGAGACGGGCAGCATTCGGACGGGCCGCCTGGTGCGATCCACCGCCAGGCCGAAGCGAGCCGTGAAATGGAACGTCGAGCCCTTACCAACCTCGCTGTCCACCCAGAAACGCCCCGCCATCTTCTCGACGAGACACTTAGAGATGACCAGGCCGAGCCCGGTGCCGCCGAATCGACGCGTGGTCGAGGCGTCGGCCTGTTCGAATGCTTCAAAAATAATCGCCTGCTTTCCCTCAGGGATGCCGATACCCGTATCCCGAACGGAGAAGTGCAGCTCGATAGAGTCGTGACTCGTCCGACTTACTTCCACCTCGGCCAGGACCTCCCCTCCCCTCGTCACCTCCGTGACGGACGCAACGACTTCGCCCTCCTCCGTAAATTTGATGGCGTTTCCGACGAGATTTACGATGACCTGGCAGAGCCGGATCGGGTCACCGAGCAGCAGGTCGGGCACGTCGGGAGGAATGTGGAACGCGAGCTCCAGTCCCTTCTTGTGGGCGCGAAGCGCCAGCGTCTTGAGCGTCGTCGAAAAGCTGTCGCGTAGACTGAATTCCATCGTCTCCAGTTTGAGACGCCCCGCTTCGATCTTCGAGAGATCCAGGATGTCGTTGATCAGCTTGAGCAGCGTATTCGCCGACGAACGTACCATCTGGAGATACTCTCGCTGTTCCGGGGAGAGATCCGTGTCCAACGCCAGCTCGGTCATGCCGATCACCCCGTTCATCGGGGTTCGAATCTCATGGCTCATGTTGGCGAGAAATTCGCTCTTCGCCCGATTGGCTGCCTGCGCGTCTTCGCGTAGGGCCGCTTCGACGTCGAGCTTTTGCCGGATGACTTCCGTCTGCTGGCGCACGCGACGCCGCAACACGGTCACCCAGCCCAGCGCGCCGA
>CAZMXY010000389.1:0-2431 GCA_964570345.1 uncultured Rhodothermales bacterium
TGCCGTGCACTGAAGGTGTCCACGAGCGGATACTACGCCTGGCGCAGCCGGCCGGAGAGCGAGGGCAGCCGATCAAACCGGGTTCTGCTGGTGAAGATCAAGGCGGCGCACAAGCAGAGCAAGAAGCGCTACGGCAGCCCTCGGATCTACCACGATCTGAAAGCTCAGGGGATTAAATGCGGCGAGAACCGGGTCGCGCGGCTCATGCGTGAGCACGGGATCCGGGCGAAGCAGGCGCGTAAGTACAAGGCGACGACCGACTCGAAGCACGAGCTGCCTGTTGCAGAGAATCATCTGGATCGGCAGTTCGACGTCGATCGGCCGAACGCGGCCTGGGTGTCGGACATTAGCTACGTCTGGACGAGGGAGGGCTGGTTGTATTTGGCCGTCGTCATCGACCTCTTCTCGCGCCAGGTGGTCGGGTGGTGCGCCCGGTCCCGACTGGACCGATCGCTCGTCCTGGAGGCGCTCAGGGATGCGCTCCGGCAGCGCAAGCCCACCTCCACACTCATCCATCACAGTGATCGAGGCAGCCAGTACGCGAGCTCCGACTACCAGCGGCTGCTTGCGCAGGCCGAGATCCTCTGCAGCATGAGCCGCAAGGGCAACTGTTGGGACAAGGCGTTGGCTGCATACTGCACCTCATTGGTTTGTTGAAGCGTGAGTTCTCGATTGGGCGCGATCAGCGAGACTCTTGCCCATGGATTTACGCGGCGGATTGGGTCCGGGCGGTTCGTACAGGCACTGGTTTTTGTCCGTGAAGGGATAGGCCATAAGTAGACCGTGCCGGTTCCAGGCCTTCACCGTGCCGGGACTAACCCCGAGGCGCTCGGCGATCTCCGCGACAGTGAGGAGTCCGCGTGCGCGAAGGCGTTCGTAGCGCGTCTTCAAGCTGTAGCGCCGCCGGATGTCGTGTACGATCGCCCGGCTGAAGGGAAGGCCCAGTCCGGAGGTGCGTCCGCAGCGATTGAGGATCTCAGCGATCTCGCTCTCGAGGTGGTCTTCGAGGAGTCGGTCTACCTCGAGAACAACGTCGGGGGACGTTTGGCGCAGCTCCCAGGCTCTGGCGGGCCGCGGCAGCACGAGCGTCTTCGCGGCGCCGCCGCGGAAGCGCACATGCAGTGTGACCTCCTCGTCCTTCACGAGCGTGACGTCCTCGATGATCAGACGTACCATTCGCTTGCGATCCCGGTCGAGGGTATTCTGATGATGCCACAGGCGCGGGAAGTCCGCAGTGAGAGCGAGCAGCTCGGCTCGACGCTGCTCGTCAATGAGGAGGCCGTCCACTTGGCGGTGCTGTTCGTAGGCCCGCTGGGCCGCCTCCAGGGCGCGCAGCGCCGCGTTCCAGTCGGCCTCGAGAGCGTCGGCCACCAACCGGTTCTCCGGATCGACGTTTATATACCGGCGACGCGCCAGTTCGGCCGCATAGCGGGCCCGTTCGACCTGCTGGAGGCGTATACGATCGGCCTCTTCAGCGCGGGCCAGGAGTTCGGCCTGAACGGCCAGGGCAACCTCGACGTTGACGGCGCTCATCGAAGCAAGCAGCAGCTCCGCAATGGCCGCATCGATTGCGCCGCCGGGAACGATCTGACAAAAGGGCCGGCCGTGTTCGATCCCCTCTCGCATGCACGTATAATCCGGCACCAGCGTGCCGCGCCGAGCATGATAACGCACGCTCATGCGACGGCCGCACCGACCACATAGAACGAGTCCCTGCAGGAGCGCCGGACCTTCGCGAGGCGGACGTTTGTGGCGATCGTACCCGTAGCCGTTCGCGTTCTCACGCAGGCGCTGCTCGTTTGCCTCGAACTCCTCCCAGCTGATGTAGCCTTCGTGCGCGTCGGGAAGCAGCGCAAACCAGTCTTCCCGAGGCTGCAGGACGGTGGTGCGGCGCCCGTCGGCGAGCCTCTGCTCTCGCGTGCGTCCGTAGAAGAAGGCGCCGGCGTACCGGGGGTTGTGCAAGATCGAGAGCGTCCGTGTATGGGTGAGCTCGCGCCAGTGCAGTTCGCCTTTGTGCGCGCCGCGCGTGATGCGACGAGGAAAGAGCAGGCCCTCGCGGCGGAAGTCCTTTACGGTAGCCACCGCCGAGCCCATTCGGCGAAAGGTCTCAAAAAAGCATCGGAGACTCGCCTGTACTTGCCGGTCCGGATCGAGAATGACCTCATCACGCTCGTTGTAGGCAAAACCGATGGGAACGGGCATTTTGAGTTCGCCGCGGCGCGCTTTGTTCAACGCCCCGCCTCGCATACGCGCCTTCAGGAAGTGCAGCTCCGCCTCGCTCATGGTGCCCTTGAGGCCCAGCAGCAGGCGGTCATTGAAGTGTCCGGGATCGTAGAGCCCGTCTTCGTCGAGGATGAGCGTGCCGGTAAGCGCGCAGATCTCGAGAAGATGGTGCCAGTCGCTCGAGTTGCGGGCCAGGCGCGAGAACCGG
>CAZMXY010000390.1:0-2427 GCA_964570345.1 uncultured Rhodothermales bacterium
CATCGAGGCCTTCCTGCGCCGCGAGGTCCTGCCGCACGCTGCCGACGCCTGGTACGTGGAGGGCAGCGTCAAGACCGGCTACGAGATCAGCTTCACCCGCCACTTCTACAAGCCGCAGCCACTACGCACGCTTGAGGAGATCCGCGCCGACATCCTGGCGCTGGAGAAGGAGACGGAGGGGCTGCTCGGCGAGATCATCGGGGGAAATCGATAGCGATGGCCAAGTCCTCCAAGCTACGCGTGATGATTTCCAGCCGTTGTAATGACAAGTTTCCGGCGGCAGCGAGCGGGACCCCGCTTTCCGACCTCCGCAGGGAGCTGAAGAAGGAGATCGAGGCACTTCGGGTCTTCGACAAAGCGGTGTTTGAAGTCTGGATCAACGAAGACACGCCGCCGCAGGGCGGTACTTGGGACAGCTGGGACACGTGCATCCAAGCTGCCAAGGACTGCGACGTACTTCTCGCACTCTCGAACGGCAACGCGGGCTGGGCCGAAAATGAGGGTGACATCGGAGTTTGCCACGCCGAGTTGATGACTGGACTTTCGATCGCCCCGGCGAAAGTACGACTGATCGACCTCGGCAAAGTACCTGTGAAGAAGGGCGCGGAAGGCAAGCGGAATCAACGCTTTCAAGACTACGTGCAGAAGCAAAGCCTATTTCGCGGTGGCGCCGTGTCGACAGTTGACGAACTGACAACCCGGGTCAAGGAGGCCCTTCACGATGCGCTGCTCGGGCTGGCGCAGGCGGGCGTGAGAGAGTCCAGCAAAGGCAAGTTTCACAGTGGCGAGGCGTTGGACTGGACGCGGCTTGATTTTCGCACACGCCGAGAGGAGATGCGGCGTGTCTTGCGCGACAGCGTGGTCCAGCGTTCCGGTTCGAAAGCAGTTGGCAACAATGTCGTCGTCAGACTGGCCAACTCGGACATCCTGGTCCTGCCCGATGCGATCCCAGCAGCGCTCACAGTCGGTCCCGCCAAGGAACTGGTCGGTCAACCATTCCTCCGTGACCACGAGTTCTCCGACCGTCTCAACGAGGGGCGCGGAGGGCCACTCCACATCATCGGTTGCCACAAGAACGCAACGGAGACACAGGCGACAAAGCTGCTCGGCTTCCCTGATGCGACCGTGGTCACCGCCCCGTTTGGCATCTTCGTCGCAGACAACATTCAAAAGGTGCAGTTCGCGTTCATCGTGAACTGCCGGGATGAATCCACAACGCGCCACGGCGTCCAGCGGTTCTTCGAGTGGTTGGCGCAGACGGGAGAGAACGCGCAGGTGGCGACACGGGCGAAGGCGCGCGCCCGGATCGTTGCTGCGATCGCGAAAGAAGTGACCTCGTGAAGGCCACCGAAGCCAAGCTGCTCGACTTCCTGAAGAAGTCCCCGCAATTCGTCATCCCCATCTACCAGCGCACCTACAGCTGGACCGAGCGCGAATGCCGTCAGCTCTGGGACGACATCCTGCGCACCGGCCGCAACGAGGCCATTGCCGCCCACTTCGTCGGCTCGATCGTCTACATTGAAAAGGGGCTCTACCAGGTCTCGAGCCAGTCCCCGCTGCTCGTCATCGACGGCCAGCAACGCCTGACCACGGTGATGCTCATCCTCGAGGCGCTCGCGCGGCGTCTCGGCGACGGCGAGCCCGTGGACGGGTTCTCGGCGAAGAAGCTGCGCAGCTACTACCTGCTCAATCCGCTGGAGGAGGGGGAGCGCGGCTTCAAGCTCCTGCTCACGCAGACGGACAAGCACAGCCTGCTCGCCCTGTTGCAGCAGAAGAGCCAGCCGGGCGAGGCCTCGCTGCGTATCACCGAGAACTTCGCCTTCTTCGAACAGCAGATCACGGCGCTCGGCGACGACGTCACGTCGCTCTGCAAGGGGCTCGCGAAGCTGGTGATCGTGGACATCGCGCTCAGCCGGGATCAGGACAATCCCCAGCTTATCTTCGAGAGCATGAACTCGACCGGCCGCGAGCTGAGCCAGGCCGACCTGATCCGCAACTTCATCCTGATGGGGCTCGAGCCGGCCGTGCAGACGCGGCTCTACGAGGACCACTGGAGCCCGATGGAGGTCGCCTTCGGCCAGGAAGCCTACGGCACGCACTTCGACGGCTTCATGCGTCATTACCTGACGCTGCGGACCGGCGAGATCCCCAACGTCCGCGAGGTCTACGAGGCGTTCAAGGGACACGCACGCGCCCCCGAGGTCGCGACCGCGGGCGTCGAGGCCCTCGTCGCCGAGATCCACGCCTATGCCGGCTACTACTGCGCGATGGCGCTCGGACAGGAGCCGGACAAGGAGCTGGGCGCGGCCTTCCGCGACCTGCGCGAGCTGAAGGTCGACGTCGCCTTTCCCTTCCTCCTCGAGCTCTACCACTACTACGCCGAGGCCCGGCTGGCTCGGGACGACTTCGCCCAGGCCGTCCGGCTGG
>CAZMXY010000391.1:0-2418 GCA_964570345.1 uncultured Rhodothermales bacterium
CGGCCGAGCTCGTCCTGATGCATCACCGGTTCGACATGACGCACGTGCTGGAGGAATTCACGGGAGGAGAGTCCGGCTTCCGCAAAGAGCGGGACAAGACGCAGAGCGTTGCCATGCAGACCGGGTACCGCCACGCCTTCGACACGGGATGGAACCTCGGCGCGCGCGTCGTCGGCGACTGGAAGTGGCATCCGAAGATTCCGAACTACGACCTGATGCAGATCCCGCGCGACCCGGGCAATTCGGCCGCCTACAATGTCGGGATCGGCCTTTCCACGACGTCCGGTGGCGCGACGTTCGCCGTCGATTTCATCTACGAGCCGATCTGGAGCCACACGTGGGCCGAAGCAGCCGAGCCGATCGAGACGCCGAACGACCGGACGATCGCGGTCGGGGAGAAGACCGTCGACAACCGATTCGTCTTCGACAATGCGCGCGTTAGAATGGGTGTCCATCACGAAGGCGAGCGCGTGGATTTCGCGGTCGGCCTCGACATGCACCACATTTCGTATGATCTCGATCAGACGGATTTCGTACAGGATCGGCGGCGCCTGCTCGATCAGCACTGGACGGAATGGACGCTGTCGGCCGGGGCCGGCACCGAATTCTCCGGGTTCCGCTTGCAGTATACGGGGCGGTTGACGCTCGGCACGGGTACGCCGACCGTACAGAGGCCCTGGGGAGGCGGCACCGTCATTATCGACGACCGGGCGGCCTTCGCCGAATCGTCGGCGGATTGGGTGGTCGCGCCGACCGGGCCGCTCGCCCTCCAGGAAACGAAAGTCCTTTCTCACCAGCTGGCCTTCGTCATCCCGCTGACGAACTAGAAGGCATCACCAGCTGCCCGTGCTCGTTCGTCTCGGCGGATTCGTCGTCGAGGCCCGTAAGCCCGACCGCGTCGCCACCGCCGCCGTGCGCAACTCCGATGGGCTCGCCTCAGACATTTGAGAATCGCACGGCCGTTTCGTTTTTCCGCATTCGCCGGCCCGCACCTGTCGATTTCGCCGGCTTCCCAGCGACTATTGCGTAAAGTGCGGACGAACGCGCGCTCACGGAGGGTCTCGAAACGTCCGCTCGGAAATCTCAAGACGTCGGATACACAATGAGAAAGGTCATCGCCTGGAATCTGATCTCGCTGGACGGCTTTTTCGAAGGGCCGAAAAAGTGGGATCTCGACTGGCATCTCTACGTTTGGGGCGAGGAGCTTGAGCGGTTGTCGCTCGAGCAGCTGGCGTCGGCCGACGCGTTGCTGTTCGGCCGCGTCACGTATCAGGGAATGGCCGAATACTGGACGACCGCCGAGGGAGAGATCGCGGACGGGATGAACCGCATCCCGAAAGTCGTTTTCTCGAACACGCTCGATCGAGCGGATTGGAACGAGACCACGCTCGTGAAGGGACGTGCCGAAGACGAAGTCGTTCGCCTCAAGCAGCAGCCCGGCAAAAACCTGTTCGTATTCGGAAGCGCGGACCTCTGCGCTTCGCTCCTGCGTCGGGGGCTGATCGACGAAGTTCGTCTGGGCGTCGTCCCGGTGGTTCTGGGTGACGGAACGCCCCTGTTCAAGCCGGCGCCCGAGAGGATCCGGCTCGAGCTCGTCGAAGCGAGTCCGTTGAGCTCAGGATGCGTCGTCCTTCGCTATCGGCCGCACGAAAGGTCGTGACCATCCATCCCAGGTCATCCAAAAATCGACAGCGTCTATGAAATACCTATGCCTCGGCTACTACGATCCGGATTCGTTCGATACCCTGTCGGAAGCAGATCAGCAAGCCGTCGCGCGCGAATGTCGACCCTATGATGACGCGCTTCGTGCGAGCGGACGCCTTGTGGTCGTCGCGTCTCTCGCCCACCGGACGGCCGTTACCGTTCGGCCCGTTAAAGGCGAGCCGACCGTGACGGATGGACCGTACGTCGAGACGAAGGAGGTTGTCGGATCGTTTTTCATCGTCGAGGCCGACGACGTGGACGAAGCCGTGCGCATTGCCTCGATGCATCCGGCAGCGAACTGCAACGAACGCCTGGGTTTCGCCGTCGAGGTTCGCCCGATCGAATTGATGGAAGAGCTCTGAAGCTGGACTGCCGTCATCGCAGCGACCGCCGGGCGGCCCGCAGGCAAAATGACCGGCGCAAGCGCTTCCACATTCTATGAGTGGAATTCACCTGGATCGGGTAACTGGCGGCCGTACGACGTCGTTACCTGACCCGCGAGCGTCAACGTGTGCGCCGCAGACGACGTCGAACAAGCGACAGTACCTGGCTGAACATAGATCATTGGCTATTCTTTCGACGACGCTCTCGACCGATCACGGGCATCCACCCAAGGCAAGCCGGCTCATCGAGGCGTCTCCCGTCTACTACGGATGGATCGTCGTGCTCGCCTCGACGGTCGGAATGGCGTTCACGATTCCAGGTCAAACGGTA
>CAZMXY010000392.1:0-2418 GCA_964570345.1 uncultured Rhodothermales bacterium
CAAGCGCGGCGTACCGGGAGGATATCGGAGCGTTCGATGAGCTCGCGTGCCGTCTCGGGACCGCTCTGCCACCGACAAGGTGACCGCAGCACGGTCCCAAAACTCGGTGACGACGCGCCGAGCTTCTGCGTCCGAACGAAAATGTCGGCCGCCCGGCCGCGGTAGGTCCCCCGGAACGCCCTTACCCGGCCTGCAATGGTTCGCCGGCGGCGAATCAGCCCTTCACGGCCGGGTACGTCGCCTCCGACCGGCTCGGATTCACAGAACAAGTACGCGAGAGCACGACGGTCTCTCCACACAAAGAGCGGGTGACGATATGACGACGGGTGCGCAAGTGTTTATGCTTTTGAGCTGGAGCTGCGTGCTCGGGCTCTGTGCGTGGTCCTTCGGGCGGATATTGATGCGGAGGTAGGCAGACGACCCGCCCCGAAGACTCGCCTTTACTCGATACGTAACGGGAAAGACGGAGCGAACTCGGAGGCACGGCGCTCGCCGGTTTCCTTGAAGAATCGCATCCTGCCGTTCACGTCGCACGTCCAGACCTCGAGCGCTCCCTGCTCGAAATAAAGATTCCGCTTTTCTTCGATCTCAGCCCGCGTGTTGGAGTAGGACAGGACCTCGATGCAGATTTCGGGCGCGACGGGACATGCCTCCGCACCTTCGGGCATCTGCTGCAGACGCACGTTCGAGATCCACACGACGTCAGGCAGCTTAACGCCTCTCGACGTTTCAATCGCGAACTCGACAGCCGCTCTTCCGGGACGGTCGACCTGTTCGAGCAGCGCCACGACCCGGCCCTGGAGGAGCCCGTGCCCGGGTCTCTGCGGGCTCATTACGAGCTGACCGTACTCGTTCGTCTCGATCTTGTACGGCAGATCGCGCAGCGACGGATCGCGAAACGCGCGGCTCCAGGCTGAGAGGGTTTCCATGAGATGCATGTTCCGATCACTTGCGGCAGCTCCAATCTTACATTCGAAAACGGCGCCCGATCCCCGGATCGATGCGGCTGGTCTTCGCTCCCAAAGACACGAATGGTGCACACGACATAACCTCAAGCGATGGGCTGCGACTCTGATCTGCACTGTCACGACTTGCATGTTCGGGCCATTGAATCGAGTTTTCCGTCACCGGTCCCACTCATCTGAGATGCACTTGCGGAGGCATCCATGGCCAGAATCGCTCTCGTCATCCTGATCCTTATTCTGGCACGGGTGGAAAAGGCCGGAGCGCAGGCGGTTGATCTGGATTCATTAAAAGAGGACGCAGTCCGCCTCACGCAGGAATACCTGCGCCTGCGTACGGTCAATCCTCCCGGCAACGAAGTGCTGGCCGCGAAGTTTTTCGCAGACGTCTTCGAGCGAGAAGGCATCACGTGGGATTCCGTTTCATCGGCACCCGGCCGCGGAAACGTCTGGGCTCGGCTTGAGGGCGAAGAAGAGCCGGCGCTGCTGCTCCTGCACCATATGGACGTCGTGTCGGCGGACGAGTCCCAGTGGGACGTGGATCCGTTCTCCGGGATGGTCCGGGATGGTCACATTTACGGCCGGGGTGCGCTCGACACGAAAACCCTCGGCATCCTCCATCTTCAGGCCTTTCTTGCCCTGCATCGGATGAACGTCCCACTGAGGCGGGACGTGGTGTTTCTGGCTACGGCGGACGAGGAGGCGGGCGGGTTCTTCGGAGCCGGCTGGATTCTGGAGAACCGTCCCGACGTCACAGACGGCGTGGGCATCGTGCTGAACGAGTTCGGGATGGGCGTTCTAGAGGGTGACCGTCCGGTCTTCCGAGTCGCCGTGGCAGAGAAGGTCCCGATGTGGCTGAGGCTCACGGCCACCGGCAGGCCCGGCCACGGCTCCACGCCGCGCGCCGCCTCTGCCGTGACCCGGCTGGTCAGAGGGCTCTCCGCCGTCCAACAGTATGAATTCGAGCCGCGCATCATCCCGGTCGTCGACGAATACTTCAAGGCCGTGGCCGAGTTTGCCGAGCCTCCGTGGCGGGAACGGTTCGGCAACATGGACGAGACGGTGGAGAGTCGCGATGCCCTGCTCGAGCTGCAGCTTAGAGATCCGGGCCTTCACGCCTTGACGCGCAACACGTGCTCCATCACGATGCTCGAGGGCAGTGACAAGATCAACGTCGTACCGGCGCGAGCCTCGGCCGAGCTGGATTGCCGTCTCCTTCCGGACCAGGACCCCGACGCGTTTCTGGATCTGCTTCGCACGATCATAAACGACTCGTCCATCGAGATCGAGACGATCATGGTCTTTAGTCCGGCCGTTTCGACGACCGATACGGAGCTCTTCCGAACCATCGAAGAGGTGGTGGAAGGGCATTATGAAGGGGCCCTCGTCGC
The DNA here is from genome assembly GCA_964570345.1 of uncultured Rhodothermales bacterium. Taxonomy (GTDB): domain Bacteria; phylum Bacteroidota; class Rhodothermia; order Rhodothermales; family VXPQ01; genus CAZMXY01. The sequence goes on from CAZMXY010000392.1 coordinate 2,354, forward strand.
GCCGTCCGTCGCATCCGGTTTTACCGACAGCCATTTCTTTCGGGAGCGAGAGATCGTGAGCTACG
>CAZMXY010000393.1:0-2345 GCA_964570345.1 uncultured Rhodothermales bacterium
CCCGCGCCGTCGTTCCAGCCCTTGTTGAAGGGCAGGAACCATGACGACTTGCCTTTCAGCTCGGTGCAGAAACGGACCTCGTGCTCGTCGACCGCGAAGTGGGCCACGCAGCGGCCGAACTCGAACAGCTTCTCGCGCTGATCCCGATCCCGCTTGTACTGCTGGACGGCGTCCTCGACGGTCTGCTTGGTCAGGCTGTTCTTGAGCTCGAAGGTCGCGACCGGCAGGCCGTTGATGAAGAGGCACAGATCAAGCGCGAGCTGCGTCTCGTCTCGGCTGTATCGGAGTTCGCGGGTAACGCTAAAGCGGTTGGCGGCGTAGCGCTCCTGCGCCTTGGGGTTGCCGGGCGAGGGCGTGCCGAAGAAGAGGTCGAGGTGAAGTGGGCCGTGCTTGACCCCGTGGCGCAACACGTCGATCGTCCCGCGCTTGGTGATCTCCCCCTGCAGTCGGGCCAGGAAGCGGCGCCCCGTGGGGCCGTCCTCAGCGAGATCGAGAGCATCAGCCGTCTCCCGCTGGGTCTCGCGGACAAAGGCCGACAGCTGGACGAGGTCGACGCAGTACTCGCGCTCGTAGTCCTCGGGCCGGCCGCAGATCCAGCCGGAGCCGTAGGCGGCCGGTCGCTCGCGGACTTCGCCGGCTGTTGCGGCGCCCCGATCGCAATTTGATCCGGTCAGCGCGGTGCAGATAAGCCGTTCGAGGCCACGCTCACTGGTGTCGGTCGTCAAACGGCGACCTCCTCGCGCTCGGCATCCTCGGCGGTGTCGTCTCCAGCGTCCGGCAAAGCATCGAGCTTATCGAGTGGCTCAGGCTCATGGGACTCGCCGGGCAAGTCGGCAGCCGCCTCGCGCACGTCCAGCTTGCCGGTAACGACGTCGGCTATCAGACGGGTGCGGTACTCGCGAAGAAGGGCGATCTCGTGTTCCGCGCGAACTGCCGCCGCTTGTGCAATCTCCAGAGATTCCTGCAGGTGCCGAACAATCTCACGCTGTTCGTTTAGAGGTGGGATGCCGAACGTAAAGGCGCGCAGCGACGTCAATGGCAGGTTGTTCGCCAATCCTTCGGCACCGCTTATTGCTTGCTCTACTTGCTGGCGGTAGTACCGGCTGTTCATTGCCAAGACCATGAAATCGGGGAGTACACGATCCGAGAACACCGGCCGGAACGTCTTGTCGGACAGAATCAGCTTGTGCGTCAACCCGGCTACCCGTCCAACGGATCCAACGAGATGCGGTGATCCGCTTGCCCGGGACACGAGCACGTCGCCGTCTTCAATAGCCAGACCTCGATCGAAGTCCACATGATCAGGTAGGCGCTTGTGTTCGGTCTGCCGAAAGACACCGTGGTTCACGCAGCCCGACTTCAGAACGCCCCAGGTGTCGCCGTCTGCGAGAAGGTTATCGGCCTGTGGGCTGATGCCCTGATCGATGCGATGCACAATCGACTTTAGGCGCCGCACCTCCCAATGCTCGGGCACATCGCCCAGCCAGTCGAGGCCAGAGGCCTTGAGGCGGGCGTGAGGATCGAGGCCGCGGGTGACGGCGCGGTGGATGATGGCCTGCCTCTGCTCGACCAGCAGCTTGATCAGCTTCTGCTTGGCGCCGATGTAGCGCCCAATCAGCCGATCGGCGTGGGCGAGAAAGCGGACGATGGCGGCTTGCTCAGGAAGCGGCGGACATGTAACCACCACGGCCCCGAAGTCGGGGGTGTACAGCCGATTGAAGCCGCTCCCGATACCCTTGGAGGCCTTGGCGAACTCACTGACAGCACTCGGCGAACGGAAGAGGCGCTCGAAGTACGAAACCTCGACCGGGGCGGTGGTCACAAACACGCTGTAGTCCGGGCTCACAAGTCCGTCATATGACGACAACGCGAACATTCCGGACCACGCTTGCATCCGATTCATGATGAGATCGCCTGGCCTGCAGACCTTGTAGTTCGAGAGATCCAGCGCGCTCGCGAGTCGACTTGACACCTCGGACTGAGGAATGATGCCTTTGGCTCTCGTCATCGACAGCAATACCCCAGAACCGTCACCGCTGCGTTCGTCCTTCTCGCGGAACAGCGTCTTGATGCGGCGAACTGCCCAGTGCTCCGGCACCTCGCCCAGCCACGGCACACCCGAGTCTTTCATGACTGGATATGGCCTTAGCCCGTCGATCACCTGCTGCTCCCGACGATCTCAACTAGCAGTCCCTCGGTCTCCTGCTCCAGCTCGAGGATGTCGGCGCGGATCTCCTCGAGCGTGCGCAGCGGCTGCGGCTTGTAGAAGTAGCGCGTGAAGCTGATGTCGTAGCCGGTCTTGACGCTGTCTGACACATACCACGCGTCCGACGCGTAGGGGAGCA
>CAZMXY010000394.1:0-2342 GCA_964570345.1 uncultured Rhodothermales bacterium
GGCTCAATCGAAGCCTTTGACGTTAGGACGGTGGGACGATAGAACGTGGGGACGTTGGGACGTGGGGACGATAGAACGTGGAGACGTGGGGACGTGGGGACGGGGGAGAAACAGCCTCGGCGGCGGCTTCGTTGACTTGCGCACGAGGCGTGGTTATTTTGCCCAACTGCATTTACCCCCTCGAGATTAGAAATCTCGCGCGCGACACCGTGCCCGGTCGTCTAATGGCAGGACAGCGGCCTTTGGAGCCGTATGTGGAGGTTCGAATCCTCCCCGGGCAACTACTGCTCCGTCGGACGTCACGGCACCAGCGGTCGTGCCCTGTCGGCGGGGACGTCGCCATGCTGCACGAGCTGACGCCGCTCGAGGCAGCGGGCACGCAGTGCGAGGTTTCCGTAGCTCGCATGGCGAGATCGAGTGGGTACTGCGGACGAATCCTGCGCCCTCGGGTGCGGGATTTTTATTGACGCGTACGGATCGACCTTTCCAATGAACGTAATGCGAACAGCCACAAGGGATATCCCGATCTCGATCTTCGCCGGTCGATCAAACCCCTCACTCGCACGTGAGATCGCCGCCGAGTACGGTCAGGAGCTGGGCGACGTTACGATCAAGGATTTCGCCGACGGCGAAATTTACGTGCGGTACGAGGAATCCATACGCGGCACCGATCTGTTCGTCATCCAATCGACGCCTCCCAGCGCGGACAATTGGATGGAGCTGCTGCTGCTCATCGACGCGGCGAAGCGCGCCTCGGCCGAACGCATCACGGCCGTCATCCCGTATTTCGGATATGCCCGTCAGGATCGGAAAGATCAACCGCGCGTCTCCATCGCCGCGAAGCTGGTTGCCGACATGCTCGTGACGGCAGGCGTCCATCGCATCCTGACCATGGATTTGCACGCGCCGCAGATTCAGGGTTTCTTCGACGTCCCTGTGGATCATTTGTACGGATCCGCCGTTTTCATCGACTATTTTAGGCGGTTGAACGTCCCGAATGCCGTGGTCGTGGCTCCCGACGTGGGTTCTTTGAAGATGGCCCGGGCTTACGCCAAGCGGCTCCACGCCGATCTTGCCCTGATCGACAAGCGGCGTCCCCGGCAAAATGAGGCCGAGGTGATGAACATCATCGGGGAAGTCAACGGCCGAAACGTAATCCTGATCGACGACATGGTCGATACGGCCGGAACGCTTACGAGTGCCGCCAAGGCGCTCCGAGAAGCCGGTGCGGAGGACATCATGGCTTCATGCACGCATGCCCTTCTTTCCGGACCGGCCTATGAAAGGATAGAATCATCGGTCATCGGGAAGGTGATCGTAACGGACACCGTGCCCTTGAAGCGCCCCTCACACAAGATCGAAGTGATCAGCGTCGCAGGGCTGTTCTGTGATGCCATTCGACGTATCTATACGGACAAATCGGTGTCGACGTTATTCGTCGATTAGCGCCGCAGGAGTGATCAACCGATGCCGGCGGAACCACAGAAATTTTTCAACGCAAATAGATAAGGTCTTAGATCCATGGAGGCCATTACGATCGAAGCGCAGGAGCGCGAAGTCGGCAAAAAAGCGGCGCGCAGCGTACGACGTGCCGGCAACGTTCCGTGCGTGCTGTACGGACATCATACCGATCCCGTCGCGTTTCAAGTGCCCGAGCTCGAATTGAACCAGCTCGTTTATACCACCGAAGCACACGTGGTCGAAATCCGCCTCGACGGCAAGCGGTTCAGGTGCATCATGAAGGAAGCGGATTTCCATCCGGTGACGGATCGAGCGATTCATGCCGATTTTCAGGTGCTCGAGGAGGGCGAAAAAATCAATCTCACGATCCCGATCCAGTTTCACGGTACACCCACCGGTCAGAAGGAAGGAGGCGATACGCAAGTCGTGCTCCACGAGGTGGAGGTTCGCTGCCTTCCGGCAAACATACCATCGCACATCGATCTGGACATCTCCGAGCTCAACATCGGTGATTCCATCCACATCGAAGATCTCGTGACGGAGGGGATCGAGCTCCTGGGTCAGCCGACGCAGACGATCGTGACCGTCGTTCCGCCGCGCGTGCTCGAAGTCGAGGAAGTGGAAGAGCTTGAAGTCTTGCTCACCGAGGACGGCGAGATCATCGAGCCTGAGGACGTCGAGGGCGAGGAGGATACGGAAGGGCAAGAGGGAGAGGAAGCGTAGTTCTATTCGTTCCGACCCGCCCAACGCACACGTTCCTTCCGATCGTCTTGCGTAGCTCCCAGAGATGGCGAAATCGAAGCGTCTCATCATCGGTCTCGGTAATCCGGGGGCCGAATATGAGGGCACGCGTCACAACATCGGTTTCGACGTGATCGATG
>CAZMXY010000395.1:0-2342 GCA_964570345.1 uncultured Rhodothermales bacterium
CGAGGCCAGGCGTGAATGCAGATGGATCTCGGTAAGCGGCTGCAGTCCCAGGCGGTAAACGTCCTCAGGATCTAATTCCGGACCGACGTGACGAGCCACGAATCCCGGCAATTTCTTTGCGAGCCGTTCGGGGTCGTAGCTCTCCGGAAGCAGGAGATAGGTATAGTTCATCACGAAGACGTGCCAATCGTCGATGAAGTCGCCGCCGAAGGTCTCAAACGGGACCAGAAAGTCGAAGTGCAGGTGCGACCGGGCCGGTACGTCTCGCAGGATGCCCGTCACGGTAAGATCGATCCGGCCTGAGCTGGTCTGATACGTCATCGTTTGGCCGACCGGATTGGCATCGCCGAAGTAGCGCTGCGCCGCCGTCTCGGTGGCCACGATGGCGTCCGGTCGATCGAGTATCGTTTTCGGATTACCCTGGAGAATCGGGAAGTCGAAAAGTTCGAGAAAGGTCGAGTCCACCGCATATACGTCGGATTCGGCGTACTGGCGGTCTCGATACCTGAGGATGGGACCAGAGCGCCGCCGGGCGCGGACCGCCTCAAGGACTTCCGGAAAATCCTCCTTCAGCGCCGGGCCTGTCGGCAGGGCCGTATTGGCGGAGGTGCGAAGCTCGGGCATCCCGCGCGTGGCCGTGACGCGGACGATCCGATCGGCGTTCTCGTGAAAGCGGTCGTAACGCAGCTCGTCCTGCACGTAAAGGAAAATGAGAAGCGCGCAGCCGATGCCGACCGCGAGGCCAAACACGTTGATAAACGCGTAGCCGCGTTCGCGTTTGAGGTTGCGTAGGGCAATCTTGAGGTAGTTTTTCAGCATGACGAGCGTCCAGGAAACGGCTGGCATCTTGAAATCTCGATCGACGCGCCTGCGAGCAGCCCGATTAAGAAGAATTCAACGGCGCGGTGCATGCCGGATCGTGTCTGCCGCGTCACGTGAACTCATTCGGTTTCCGCTGCCGCTTCGACCACGATGCCAAGAGCGTCGAGCGAAATCGAATAGACGTCGCCAAGGCCGTTACCAGGGCTGTCGAGCAGGTGCCTGAGATCGTCATACGTGAGTGCCTCGACCCGCGCGTCGTCCACTGCAGATCGGTCGCTCGTGAAATACAGCGTTCGGCCGTCCGGACTCACCATCGGGCAGTACTCCCTCGCATTCGTGTTGACGGCATCCCCGAGATTCTGCGCCGAGGTCCACTCTCCGCCGCGGTTATAACTCACGTACAGGTCGCCGCGCCCCTGCCCTTCGCGGTACGAGACGTAGATCATATATTGCTCCTTCGGATCGACGTAGACGTCGATCTCGTGGGACTCCGAATTGACGGCATCGCTGAGGCGCTCCGGCTCGGTGTACGTCCCGTTGACGAGCCGCGATCGGTACAGGTCGTAGTCGCGCTTCCCTTCTTCGCGGCGACCGCTGAAGTACATCGTACCGTCGGCCGTGACGGCAGGATAATATTCGTCGCCGTCGGTCGTGATCGGCCCTTCGAGTTGTTGCGGCTTCGACCAGCCGTCGCCCTCTCGATCCACGTACCAGATATCGAAGTCGTCTTTCGGCTCCGCTGACTGGGTCTCGTCGAGGGGCCGCTTCGAGATAAAGAACATACGGGAACCGTCCGGCGAGAGGAACGGATCTACGTCGGAAAAGCGCCCTGAAAAGGAGGCTACTTCTGGTCTCGACCATTTCCCCGCTTCGCGGCGCGACAGGACGATCGTCATCAGGTCGAAACCGGGATCCGGGGTTGAGATCGTGTAGTAGAGCTCGCCGCCGTCGCGCATGAAGACGGCATTGAGCTCGTAGTCGCCGGTGGAAATTTCGCCGGGGGCAAAGAGCTTGGCGGCGGGCGCCTGCTTCGCGTCGGTCGTCGGCGCCTGCGCTGCCGTGGGCGTTGTGTGGGACTGCGATGCGATCGTTACGAACGTGGCGGCGATGAGGAGTGAGGCCGGGCGTACCATAACTCGTGATTTCGTTTTGGACGGAAGCCTTCGTCCATCCGATACCAAATGCCGTTCCGCATCTCGAAAATCTCGTGACTTCCGCCGCTACGGACAATCCGGACCACCGACGTTGTCCGCTAGCGAACGACGGGCGTTCGATTCTGTCACAACGTGGTGCGGGTCGATTAGCGCGTGGGCGCCTCATTCACATCCCTGCGACGCGTGTGTAAGTCGGCGCAGGTCGCTCACACGCCTATTGCAGCCGCAACCGCGAGCAACATCCCAACCCCAGTAGAAACGAATAGAGATAGTCCATGACCGTTACGCGTCGGCGTACACCCCTTTCAAAGAAAAACCGACCCGCTCCCGTACCGCTACCGGTCGCAATCAGGATCGGCTCCTCGC
>CAZMXY010000396.1:0-2315 GCA_964570345.1 uncultured Rhodothermales bacterium
TCGCACATCAGGTCCGGCCGCACCGAAAGCCGGTCGTTCCCCGGCCCTGCACGATGGTAGCGTAGATCCCTTCATATCGGTAGCGTAGATTTTTGCATATTAGTAGCGTATACTCCCTCATATTGGTAGTGTTAGGAAGATCTAACTTAATGGGCCCCCAGCGAATGCCCTACCTACCCCGAATCGTCGACGACGAGCTAGATGAGCTCTTGCCCGCCCTCCCGGCGATCGCCCTGGAGGGCGCTAGGGGAGTGGGAAAGACCGAGACCGCCCTGCAGCGGGCGGCCACAGTGTACCGGCTCGACGACCCGGCACAGCAAGCCATAGGCCAGGCCGACCCAGGGCAGCTCCTCAAAGGGGAGCCGCCGATCCTGCTCGACGAATGGCAACGCGTACCTGCTATTTGGGACAGCGTACGCCGCGCCGTCGACGGCGGCGCGGCGGCGAGTTCGTATCTATTAACAGGCTCGGCCAGTCCCACGCATCCTCCGACTCATTCCGGCGCCGCGCGAGTCGTCACCGTTCGCTTACGGCCTTTTTCCCTGTCTGAACGCGGGATCGAGGAAGCCACGGTGAGCCTTCGATCCCTTCTTGAAGGGAACCGGCCTGAAGTACAGGGGAAAACCGACGTTTCGCTCTCCGACTACACTCGCGAAATCGTCGAGTCCGGATTTCCGGGGCTTCGCCACCTCACCGGGCGTCCGCTGCGAGCGCAATTAGAAGGCTACCTGACGCGAATCGTCGATAGAGACTTTGTCGAGTACGGACAGCCGGTCCGCCGTCCCCAGTTATTGCGCCGATGGATGGCTGCGTACGCGGCGGCGACGTCCACGACCGCCAGCTACGAGACCATCCGCGATGCCGCCACGCCCGGAGAAGCCGACAAGCCGGCGAAAAGCACGACGATTCCATATCGAGATATCCTCGAACGGCTTTGGATCCTCGATCCGGTTCCGGCCTGGATGCCAACACGTAATCCGATTTCTCGCCTGACTCGATCGCCGAAGCACCACCTTGTGGATCCGGCACTCGCGACAAGACTTCTCGGCATCGGAGCGGATGCCCTGCTACAGGGTCACGAGTCCGGCCCCGCCGTACCGCGCGATGGAACCCTTCTAGGCCATCTTTTCGAGTCGCTCGTCACGCTCTCGATCCGCGTCTACGCCCAGGCAGCCGAGGCGGCGGTGGGCCACCTCCGAACCGCCGGAGGGCAACAGGAAGTCGACCTGATCGTGGAACGCGACGATCAGCGCGTAGTCGCCGTGGAGGTCAAACTGAGCCGCACGGTCGAGGACGCCGACGTTCGGCATCTGATCTGGCTCCAGGGTCGTCTCGGCAACGACCTGCTCGATGCCATCGTCGTCACGACCAGTCCACAGGCCTATCGCCGGCGCGACGGGATCGCCGTCGTTCCGGCCGCCCTGCTTGGGCCGTAGGACGGCCTCTCGGAATCCAGGCATCTTCTGCGCTCCACGTCGCGAACGAAGGGAATCCCCTCCACTTCGAGGCGAAAGGAACTCGATACGCGTTTCGCCGCTTCGCCGATGATCTGGAGCTGACGCAAGACTCCGTCCTGAAGCAGCGGTTTCTCGAGGAAGTCATCCCGCTCAACCGCGTCGAGATACGCTTCTATACGCGGCCTCGCAGCAGAATGGTCGACGTGATATTTCCCAAGGCAACGTGTCTATATCAGAAGACCGCCATCTCCTTCGGATGAACGAAAGATCTGATGGGTCGTTGTGAAAAACTGGAAGCACGCGCGCGGCGCTCTCCGAGTGGCCTGAAGTTTCCGAAATTCGGTACCTGGCCGAATGCAGCGGCTTCCATCTTGACCGAATGAAAGCAAGTCACTACATCTACTTGCATCCTGGCGGTAACCGACTGAATCTGCAGTCGAGGCCGGATGGAGGAGCAAAGACGTATCAAGTTCGGCAAGTTTTGAAGGCATTGGACCACATCCGAGAAAGCCCATGATCCACGACCTGCCAGAGCTGGTTGACCGGTACGCGATTACTGTTTTCTGGAGCGAAGAAGACGACGCGTACGTCGCGGTCTGCCCCGTATTTGCAGGGCATTCCGCACTCGGTGACACACCGGAAGAAGCGCTCCGCGAAGGACGAATCGCCCTAGAAGGATTCATCGAGTCCTATCTCGAGCACGGCGATCCTCTACCCAAACCCGGCGCCGTCGCGGCCTAACACCGCACACGTACCGCACGAGGATAACGGTCGCGAAAGAGATCCCATCCGGGTACGCCATGGCCCTACCAGTCGCTCATCAAACTCTTCCTCGCCGAGCGCATCGTCGAGGAGCGC
>CAZMXY010000397.1:0-2305 GCA_964570345.1 uncultured Rhodothermales bacterium
CGCCTGAACCCGCTCATAATCTCGCATGGGCCTCGATCCGCCAGACCAGCGTGTTTCGAACTCCCAACGGGCGGAATCCGGCCGAAGCGATCGCGCGGCGCATCTCATCCGCCGGATGTATGTAGGTGCGAAATGCATTGCCCTTCCGGCGGCGTTTTCGGTTCCGGTAGGTCGTGTCGAGCCTCGTGTACCAGCGATCTTTCGGATAGCTGATCAAATACCATCGCCGGCACTTTTGCAATGAGGCAGCGATCAGCTGCCTGAAATCAGGGTAGCAGCAGACGACGCGGTCGAGCGCGACGACGTCCGCCTCCGGCGTCTGGTCGGCGATCTCGACAAAGTCTCCCTGGATCGTTGTAAGTCTGTCCACGTAGCCGCGTTTTTCTGCCTCTCTTTCTGCTGCCGATAGATAGGGGCGGGAGATTTCGACCAGGGTTGCATGTTCCAGATGATCCGCCAGCTCGTGGCCGAGAACGCCAATCCCGCCGCCGACGTCGAGGAAGGTCGATCCATCCAACTCCTGCTCGTGCAGCATGTCGAGCATGGCGCGCGAGCTGGAGAAGGGCCCCTTCTTCAGGTATCGTGAGAGCTCACTTTCGGCGTGCTCCACGCTGAAGTGCTTCTCGGTTGCGGCAAGACAGCAGCAGTCCACGGCGGAACGTGTCCGTTCAGAGGATAACCATTCGCAAACCCAATATATTTAGCATGCATCACACCGTTCTGAAGCCATGATGCCGATTAGAATCATAACGATGTGCCTTGCTGCTCTGATCTGCGCGGCGGCACTCACGCGGGATGCCGCTTCAGACGAGCGTTGCTACGAGCTTCGCGTCTACACCGCGCCGGACGGCAAACTCGACGACCTCGACCGCCGATTTCGGAAATACAGCCGCCGCATTTTCGCCAAATACGGCATGGACCAGGTCGGCTTCTGGATTCCGGACGACAATTCGGAGAATCAGTTGATTTACTTTCTCTCGTATCCGGACTGTAAGGACCGCGATCCGGCGTGGGACGGCTTTCGCGGCGACCCTGAATGGCAGCGCATCAAGGAAATAACCGAGGCCCGTGGGGCACTCGTCGATAACGTGGAGAGCACGCTGCTGCGTGCAGCCGATTTCTCGCCGACGATCGGGCCGTGGGCCGTCGAGCATCCGCGCGTATTCGAGCTGCGCACCTACACGGCCCATCCGGGAAAGCTTGAGGCACTCCTCGACCGGTTTCGGAATCACACGATGCGCCTGTTCGAAAAGCACGGAATGACGAACGTCGGGTATTGGCTGCCCGTCGAAAACGAGGGCCGTCAGCTGGTCTACCTGCTCTCGTTTCCGAGCATCTTCGACCGGAACGACGCGTGGCAGGAATTTAATGCGGATCCGGATTGGCAGGCGGCCTATGAGGCGTCACATACGGGAGGACCGCTGGTGGAGCGCGTTGAATCGGTCATGCTCGTGCCGACGGATTATTCGCCGTTGCGCTGACGACCCGTGCCGGCAAATCGCTGGCACGAGGCGGGTGGCTGCTCCGGCCTGATGCGGTTGATTAGAGCGGTATCTATTCGAGGTTGAATAGACGAAGCCATGAAACGAACGTCAGAATCACCTGCAGCGCCATCGGGCCGGCCGCTCTCCCGCGTCGCCGTCATCGTCGCCGTACTGGCCGTGGCCCTGGCCCTGATGGCGATCCTCTCCTCATTCGGCGCGAAGTGGGGGTGGTGGCACTTCAGGACGGGGTTCGGGATGCTGCGAGTGGCCGCTTACGGAGGGCTTGTGGCGGCCGCGCTCTCGCTGGTCGCCATCTACCTGACCCGGCCAGGTGCGTCGCGGCGCGGGCTGCCGCTCGCCGTACTGGCGCTGGTGGTCGGACTGGCCACGTTCGTGGTGCTCTGGCAGGTGCAGAGCCTGGCGCGGAGCGTTCCGCCTATCCATGACATCACGACAGATACGGAAAACCCGCCGGAGTTCGTCGCGATCGCACCGCTGCGTGCGGATGCTCCGAATCCGATCGAATACGAAGGTCCGGAGGTCGCCAGGCAGCAGCGCGAGGCCTATCCCGACATCCGTCCGCTCGTACTCGACCTCCCACTCGAACGCGCTTTCGGGCATGCGCTCGATGCTGCACGCGCGATGGGATGGGACGTCGTGGCCTCCGACTCGGCGGCGGGACGCATCGAGGCCACGGACGAGACGTTCTGGTACGGGTTTAAGGACGACGTCGTCATCCGTCTCAACCGTAAGAACGGAGGCACGGTGCTCGACGTGCGCTCGGTTTCTCGCGTTGGAGGTGGCGACCTGGGTGTAAATGC
>CAZMXY010000398.1:0-2297 GCA_964570345.1 uncultured Rhodothermales bacterium
TGTCAAAGATGAACTGCATAGCATGGTCCTCGATTTACCAATCACACTTGCTTCCACACGAAAAGGACTGCGATAGCGAAATCGTGTCTACCCTGGCATAGTTCAGACTGTACACTTTGACCGTCGCCTTCTTGAATTTCGTGCGCTGATTCGGATCGGAGACCACGTCGTCCGGCTGCGCCTCGCTGGCGTATCGGACGGTCGTCTCCACGCCGTACCAGAGCGTATCGGCGGCGTAGACGCGGAAGCGCTCCACGAGCGAGCCGTCGAAATCGTCGACGTCGTCGATCGGCGGCGCGTCGTCCGTGAACGTGGGCATGGACGTCAAACTGGAGGACGAATAGATCTTATCGCCGCTTTTCGTCGCCTCGTCGAACGCCATCACGCCGATTTCCTCGAGCCGGTCGACGGCGACGCCCGTGGCAGCCGTGGCGATCTCGCTGTGGATCATCTGCATCCGCGTCTGCATCACGTTCCGCTGCTGCTGGAACGCGAAAAGCGTGGCCACCATCATGGCCGCTATGGCTAACAACGTCTGGGGCATCGGTGTACCTCTATTCTTCGGCCGCGGTAACGCGCATCATCTCGTCGATGGAGGTCTCTCCCATTTTCACGACCTCTCGCGCGGAATCTTGTAACGTCAACATGCCTTCCTTCTTCGCCGCGTCGCGCAGTTCGTCTTCGTCGATTTTCGAATCGGCCTCGACGACCAGGTGGCGAATGGTTCGCGTGAAGTAAAGCGCCTCGCTGATGGCTCGCCGCCCCTTGTATCCCGATCCCTTGCAGGACTTGCACGTCGAGTCACCGGACGCCTTGTAGAACGTCATGTCGGCGAGGTCGGCTTTCGTGAAGCCCAGCCGATCGAGAACGACCGGATCGGGATCCGAATCGACCGTCTTGCAGGTCGGGCAGAGGCTGCGAATGAGCCGCTGCGCTACGACCAGATTGATGGCATAGGCAATGAGAAACGGCTCGACGCCCATCTTGTACAGGCGGCTGACCGCACTCGGTGCATCGTTCGTGTGGAGCGTGGAAAACGTGAGGTGACCGGTGTTGGCCAGTTTGATGGCCAGCTCCGCCGTCGGACGGTCGCGCATCTCACCGACCATGACGACGTCGGGGTCGTGACGCAGGATGGACCGGAGCGCTTGTTCGAGGTTCAGCTTGTGGTTGAGCTTGATCTGCCGGACGCCCGGAATGATGTATTCGACCGGATCTTCGACCGTGAGGGTATTGATCTCTTGATTGACGACCTGATGCAGCGCGGCGACGAGCGTCGTGCTCTTTCCGGAGCCCGTCGGACCCGTGAGGATGACCATGCCGTGCGGCTGTCTGATGGCCATGTCGAATCGCTCGAGCGCACCCTTCAGCAGTCCGAGCTGGGACAGGTCGGTGATGACCTTGCGGTCGTCGAGCACGCGGATGACGATGCTTTCGGCGTGTATGCTTTGATGCGCCGTCGCGATCGGAAGGATCGAAACGCGGTAACGGATGAGCGTGTCGTCGACCTTGCGCTGGATGAATCCGTCCTGGGCCATCTCGCGCTCGAAGCGGTCGACGTTCGTCGTGTTGTCCTTGATGACGGCCAGCAGCGACTCGGGATGCACCTTGTCTTCGAGGTGCCACAGCAGCAAACGGCCGTCTACGCGAAAGTGGATTTCGATCTGTCGTTTCGCGTTCGGATATATGTGGATGTCCGACGCCCCCTTGTGAACGGCCTCGACCAGCGCCGCCTCGAACAGATTGATGAGCGAGGAGCGGTTGATTTCGGCTTCGAGGGCTTCTTCGTCGATCAGCTCGCCCCGATCGTCCTCGTAACTCATGCCGAGGTCGTAGGCGAGCGGATCTTCCGTCATCCGCTCCAGATATTCGTTCTTGCGCGGAAATGCCTTGGCGAGGAGTTCCTTGACCGTCGTCTCGGAGGCGTACTGGAGCTCGTAGCGCTCCAGGTTCAATTCCTGCATGAGCGCGCGGACGGCCGGCAGCGACGGGTCGTGCGTGAGGAAGACGACTCGCAGCTGCTGCGTCTGCTGCTCGTATTCGTACCCGACCGGCACGACGCGTAGCTCGATCAGCCGATTTCGCCGCTTTTCGGGAAAAACGTCCGCGACCTGGCGGATAAACTCCAGGTCGACGTCCTTCTCCTCGAGCTTCCGTTCGACGAAGGCATAGGTCAGGGCGGCCTCGCGGTACACTCGTTCACGATCCACTCCCCTCTGCTGCGCGACGATCCTCCAGAGCGTCGCCTTCAGATTCTCCCTCGTTCGATCGCGGAGGGCGCCTTTGACTTGCTCCGG
>CAZMXY010000399.1:0-2282 GCA_964570345.1 uncultured Rhodothermales bacterium
ACGTGAGACTCGTTTCACGTGCGCCGGCGATGACTTCGCAAAAATCACCTCGATGAGCGTCGATCCATGCAATAACGGCTTTCGAGGTCGGCTGTGGATCGAATCCACAAGCATCTCGCACGACGTACTCGGCCAGACGCGTGGGTGTGGTCGCCAGATGCCGGAGCGTTCGCCAAACAGGGTCCCGGCTGACGCGTAGATAGGCGTCAGCCGGCTCGGTCGCCTGCCGACCGGCCGACATGCAGACGCTCATGCACCACCGCATCCCGACCAACGGGAAGAGCACGGCCGTCTCCTCCTCGGTCAGAGGAAATTCCGCGTGGTACGCTGCGGCGAGGTCCACTAGGCTGCACAGAGGGTCCGTCTTGTTCAGCAAGACATAAGCGGCCGCAACGGCCAGGTCCGCAATCGTAATCGTATGCACGACGTCCCCGAAATCGATGAGCCCCGCGACGTGCCGATCCCGGTGCGTGGAGTCACTGACCAGAATGTTATAGCCGTTCGCGTTGTTGTGAACCGTGCTTCGTCGCAGACTGGAGAGACGAGGCAGTACGTGCTCCTCGAATGCAGAGAGGAAGCGAACGACGAGCTCTCGCTTCGACGGGTCGAGAAGATGCAGGCGATCGGCTACCGTTTCGGCCACGTGAACGAGATCCCAGTCCATGGCTTGGTGGACGCCTGGATGATCAAATCCGTCGAGTGCGTTCGACATCCGCCCCAGAACCGTTCCGACGCTTCGAAGCAGCCGGAGGGAATGGGGGCGAACGTGCGCGAGGGGAGTGCCCTCCGGATGGGTCAAGAGTCGGACGAGATGCGTGGATCCCGACCTCGACTCGATCTCACAGATCTCCTCTCCGCTCAATGCCGGCAAAATGCTCGGAACGCGGAGTCCTTCGTTTCGGAGGCGCTCCATGACGGCGTGCTCGGCTTCGATCGCGGCGCGCGATTCTCGCGCGTTCGACACCTTCAAGACGTACCGCCGGTCGTCCCCCGTCTCGAGTAAGAAGTTCCGTCCGCGATCGCTGGGAAGATCGCAGGCCGTCGCACGCAGTCCATACTGCGACGCCGCGATTCGCGCGGCGTCGTTCGGCGTGCTCAACGGCCTGTCCAGGGCCACGTCGGAAGGTCCAGGCCTCATGACGAAGTCATAGCGTATTTGGGTGCCGTAAAACGTTCGCAGAAAGACGAGCCGTCAGAACGTGATGCGCGTGACCCGTCCTGCGGGTCCGACCATCCAGCCTGAGTTCGGGCTACCGAAGTCGACGCTCCAGTGGCTGAGGGAATCGAGGGTCGACCACGAATGGGCGTCGTTGCTTGAATAGGCCGCCCCGCCGGGACCAACGGCTACGAGCACCGCACCGTCAGTCGTAAAGGCCGAGCCGTAGACCGCGCCTCGAAACGTCGTTCTCCGTCGCGGCGACCATGTCCGCCCGCCATCCGACGTTCCGGCTACGTTCTCAGTCGTGGACTCCGAATCCGTAACGTCGCCGCCGAGCGCGACACCGTGTCGATCGTCTCGAAAAGCAAGCGATGCGACGCCCGACGCCTCACCACCCTGAATAGGCACGTCAAAGGATTGCCACGTGGAGCCGCGATCCTCGGAACGCAGAACTCGCGTCGTCTCGGCGTTGCCGGTTCCGACGAGGACCGCCTGCGGTCCAACGGCCACGACGCACGTCCCGCTCGCGGCGAATCCCCCCTCGTTCTCCTGTGCGTCGAGAGTGTGCTCAAGGAATGACCAATTCCTTCCGCCGTCCGTCGTTCGGATCATGGGAAAACGGCCGTCGACGGCGTCGCTGAACGCCAATCCGGCTTCGTCGTCCCAGAAAGCAAAGCAATCGAAGAATGCCGCGGGCCGATCATTGACGAACCGGAGCTCCCAGGAACGTCCGCGGTCGACGGTGTGGTAGATGCGGGAGGCGTCGCCAGGCCCGATGCTCAGCAACAAGGCTTCGTCGACGTCGCTCGCGTGAACGTCTCTGAACTGAAGCGAATCCGCTCCTGGAACGACGCCGGAATGCCAGTTCGCGCCTCCGTCGTCCGTCCAGGCGAAGGTGCCACCTGCACCCGACGTCCAGGCACGAAGGTCGTCGAGCGCGTGTAGACCGACTAAGAGGTTCTCGGTGCCGGAATTCTGGCGCTCGAGCCGGAACTCGGGGCTGTTCGTCCGATCGGCGTCGGACCGCAGAGAGACACATGCGGCCGCGGATAGACCAAGGACCACTACGATCGATCGGCGAAACAGCACGTCGGGCATCGGCGCCGTAACGTTACAGGGTAGG
>CAZMXY010000400.1:0-2268 GCA_964570345.1 uncultured Rhodothermales bacterium
ATCGGTCCGCTGGCCTTCTTCTCTGTAGACGCCAATCCAAGGTACCGGGTGATGTCCGTTCGCCTCGCCTCGGGAGGCGTGCGCCGTGCGGTAGATCGCGTCCGGCTCGTGTGGGAGGAGATGTTGCCGAGAGTTCCTTTCGAATTCACGTTCGTTGACGACCAGGTAGCGAGGGCTTACCGTTCAGAGACCAAGGTCCAAGCCCTGGTGCGCGTTGCTGCGGGTCTGGCGGTGCTTCTCGCCTGCCTCGGAATGCTGGGGCTGGCCTCTATCAGCTCGATTCAGCGAACGAAAGAAACCGGAATTCGGAAGGTGATGGGCGCGACGGTCACGCAGATTGCGGTGCTGCTCTCGACTGATTTCCTGAAGCCCGTTGCGCTGGCCGTCCTCGTTGGCTGTCCGTTTGGATACCTGCTCACGAAGGCGTGGTTGCAAGATTATGCCTATCGCATCGAACTGAGCCCCCTCGGATTCGTGTCGGCCGCGGCTACGAGTCTGGCCGTCGCCTTTCTTGCCGTCAGCTATCACGTCACGAAGACGGCGCTCGTGAATCCGACCGAGAGCCTGCGCTATGAGTAGATCGGGCCTAGGCGCGAATGTTTTGCGATCGATCGCTCAACCCTGGCCCCATGCCTTCTTATTCACGCGTCGGTTCGACCGCCCCACAATCCCGCAAAAAGTAAAGCCCCGGACCGCCGCGCGGCGATCCGGGGCCTTCGTTGCCGGCTACCGTATTGATCCTCGTTCGAGCCGCCAAGGCCGCCCGAATCGCCCCGAATCGCCCGGAGCAGCCGGGAGCAGCGCCTACGCCGGCTCGGAAATCTCTTCGACCACGTCTCCGGTCTCGACGTCCGAGCGGTGACGAGCGACGTCGGCCTGAGCGAAGATCCCGACGCACCGACCGTCGTCGTCCACGACGATGATACGCCGGATCTGCTTTTCCTTCATGACGGCCTCCGCCTCGCGGACGTCGCTGGTGTCCTGAACGGTGACGGTCGTCGGGGTCATGGCCGCTCCGGCAGCGAGCTCAAGGCAGTCTTCGCCCCTCGCCAGCACGCGTGTCACGATGTCTCGATCCGTGATAATGCCGATGGGTATATTGGATTCCATGTCCTCGACGATCGGTATCGCCCCGCAATCACAGTCGGCCATGAGCCGGGCGACCTCCTCGAGCTTCGTATCCGTCGTGCAGCACGTCGGATCCTTCGTCATGATTTCCTGCACAGTCATCTCCCCCACCTCCGTCTGTGTAACTGATTGATCATGCACGAGGGACGAATGGAAATCCGAAGTCGCCGTTCCCGCGGGACGGAGACCAGAACGAAAGCGTTACGAGGCCGCGTGGCAGATGCCTTCGCAGAGGGACACCGGGCTTGATGCGGCTCCGGGCACGAAACCCGCCGACGGGCGTCCGATATCTATGGGCCGTCTTGCATCCGTCAGCCGTCTAGCGGTGGCGGCGCCGCCGCCGATCAGGCGCCGAATTGACGTACGGCGGACGATCCGGGATGCACGAGTGAACCGACGACCCAAGAATTCTCTCACATCCGGAGGAGAAAGCCACGTGGAACCGAACATCGAAAACAAGACCGTTCACGGATTGCATCATGTGACCGCCATTGCCGCGGACGCGCAGGAGAATCTGGATTTCTACGTCGGGGTGCTGGGCCTGCGTCTCGTCAAGAAGAGCGTGAATCAGGATTCGCCCGGGACGTACCATCTCTTCTTCGCCGACGCGATCGGCTCGCCCGGTTCCGACCTCACGTTCTTCCCCTGGCCGGAGCTCCCGCGAGCCCGACCGGGAGCCGGACAGATCGTCGAAGTCCCGTTCGCCGTTCCGACGGGCAGTCTTTCGTACTGGCAAGACCGTCTCGAAAGTCAGGGCGTCGACCCGGGCAGGATCGAGACGCGTTTCGGCGAGACGACGCTTCCGTTCGAGGATCCGCACGGGCTGCGGCTTGCCCTCGTCGAAACGGAGGACGACCGCGATTTCGTGCCCTGGGACGGGAGCCCGGTCCCATCCGATCGGCAGCTTCGTGGGATGCACTCCGTGCGGATGTGGGAGCGGGCGCTCGAGCCGACCGAAGCGCTCTTGACGCAGGTGATGGGCTTCGAAAAGCTGGATGTGGATGAAGAAGGCTGGCATCGATACGGCGTCGACGGTGGGGGATCGGGGCGGCTCGCTGAGGTGAAGATCGTATCCGACGGAGGCCGCGGCGGCAGCGGCACCGGTGGCGTGCACCATGCCGCCTGGCGGGTGCGCGACGA
>CAZMXY010000401.1:0-2266 GCA_964570345.1 uncultured Rhodothermales bacterium
CCAAGAGCATCGAGAGAGGAATTCTGATCCAAAAAAACAATGAACCATATGCCGTTCTAATAAGCTACGATCTTTATGACAAACTCCTTTCGGAGAGTGAGCTGCTGCAGTCGTCCTCGGGCAAACGCGGTAAGAAATAGCGCTCGCGCGGAGGGTGGACGAACGTCGGCCGGCGGCGCCCGGTTCGCGAGCGCGAGATCGAGCCGGCGGATTATACCAACCGCTTGAGTTCCTGCACGCGCCGGACCATCGATTCGCGGTCCATAGATCGGTATCGTTCGGGAAGCAGCGCCTGACTCGTGCATTCCAGCACCGCCGCGAGGGTCTGCAGCTCTACTTCTTCGGGATAGGTCGGAGGGATGAAATCGTCGACGACGTCCTGAAGAATGGCCTTCGTCACGATGCCGTTCTTGGCCGCAGCTTTCACCGAACGTTTCCCGGGCTTTTTCGGCGCCGATGTACTTGCATCGCTCCGGCGACTACGCCCGCCGCCGATCGCCTCTCCGTTTTCCGTGTGAGCGGCCGCGCGGAATTTCGCCCGGGTGAAGAGTGCTTCCATGTCGGCGCCGCTGAAGGTTCGGTCGCCGTTCAGAAGCGACTCCGGCACGTCCGCCATCTTCAGTTTCACGCCGGTCCGCTTCATCATCACGTCGAGCAGCTCTTCGCGCTCTTCTCTGGTCGTCGGATAGAACAACGCGATGTGCTCCTCGGCTCGACCCTGCCGCTTCAGGTCCACGGGCATGAGATCGGGACGGGCGGTAACGAGGAAGAAGATGATCCGCCCGCGGTGCCGCGCGTCGCTCATGAAGGCGGCGATCTGGCCGAATACGCGCCGGGACACGCCCGAGTCGCCGCCCACGTCGCGATCGCCCAGCGCGGCGTCCGCCTCGTCGATCATGACGGCGACGGGTGTCATCGCTTCCAGCAGATGGAGGATTTTCTCGAGGTTTCCCTCCGTGACGCCCTGCCACTGCGACCGGAAATTTTTCAGCTTCACCATCGGGATGCCGATCTCGCCGGCGAAGCAGGTGATCATGAACGTCTTGCCGGTACCGACCGGTCCGCTGACGAGATAGCCCATCGGGATGACGTCCGTTCGCCCCTGTTTCAGCGCGCGCGTCGCCTGGCGTAGATGCGCCTTGGCCTCCGTGTGGCCGGCGACCAGGTCGAGATCGTAATCCGTCTCGACGAACTCGAGCATGCCGTACGCCTCCGCTTCGATGAACTCCTTCTTCATTTCGGAGAGTACGTCGAAGGTGAGCTCCGTGCGGTTTTCGAGTACGTCGGCGAGGATGGTCCGCAGCTGGATGAATCCGAGCCCGGCCGTATTCGCCGCGATCGCGTCGAGCCGAACGTCCGAGTGCCGGTCGAAGACGGACTCGCGGCCGTCGACGTACCGGCGCGCGAAAGCGAGACGTGCCGCCTCGTCGGGCATCGGGATTTGAATCTCGGCCGTATACGGGCTCTGAATGAGCTGCTGGTTGAGGTCCGTCAGATTCTCTGAGATCAGGCACAGCGTGAAGTCCCCGGCGAGAAAGAGCGGATCGTGCGCCCATTTCTGGAGGAACACGAGCGCGCTTCTATCCTCGGACGAGTACATCGAGGCCTCGGCCATCGGAATGACCGTCTCCGCGTAATCGATCACGCAGGCGATGCGCTTGCCGTCCGCCATGCGCACGCGGAAGTAGTTCTCGAGGACGGAGAAGACGCGAACGGGGTCCTTCGGCAGCTTCTGAGCATACTCCGTCCCGAAGATCGTGTCGTAGCCCGAAAGTGCGCGGTTGAAGTCACGCTGGGAATCCTTGTCGCCGAAATGGATGCCGGCGGATCGGTCGTAGAATACGAGCACGTCCCGAGCGGCGAAGAGATCGTCGGTCAGAAAGTCCCTGAGTGGAAGGTAAATCGTTTCGCCCTCGGCACTCTTGGTCGGGACGAGGTCTCGGACGTTGCCGTAGAGGATGAACTGAGTGAGGGTTTTGGTGAAGTACTTCCGCGCCAGGTCCCGCGCCCACGGCGGATAGTGGGCCGTGTATTTGTCCAGGATGGATTCCTGTGCCGCCGGCGTTTCGGGCGAGCCTCCCATGGCGACCGAATCGTCGACGCCTTCGGAAGGTGCAGCCGGTGTTCGAGAAGACGTACGTTTTATGTCGGGCATCGATGAGGGCCTTGAATCGGAATGACGTCGGTCCGGACCTTTGCTGACGGGCTTCCGGCCACGTGTGCAGACGCGAGGATCATCGCAGAGTTTCGGTACCCGTCAGCGAGT
>CAZMXY010000402.1:0-2223 GCA_964570345.1 uncultured Rhodothermales bacterium
ACGTCGGGCGTTCGGTAGAAGTTGACGCCGAGCGCCGTCCAGCGCGGTGCGTGCGCGCCTAGCCTCCGGCGGTACGTGTCCCAGGAGCGGGCCGCGGCGGGCGACCAGCCGATCTCGGCCACGCCGGCAAGGCGCGGAAAGGCCATGTACTCGACGTCCGCCATCTTGTCGAGCGACTCCGTCCAGAGCGGCGCTTCGACCCCGAGGATGGCCTCTTCCGACACGCCGGGGATGAGCTCCGTGGGCTCCCAATCGTAGGCATCCCGAACGTCGTTGTAGCCCGCCCAAGCCAGGCCGAGGACCGTGGAAGTGTCGTACTTCATGTCGATGTAGATGCGGTCGGCCGGCGAGAGAACCACCGAGGCGCCCGCATCGACAGCGTCGCCCACGGCCGCGGCCGTGGCCTCCGTCTGGGGCCGCCACACCTGAACGACGGTCCCGGGCAGCAGCTTCAGGTCCACTTCCGCGATCTCGTCCCACCCGACGACGCGCTTGCCGTGCGCGGCGACGATCTCCTGGGCGCGCTCCATGAACCGTACGTATTGCTCCTCCGTCAGCTCGTGGACCTCGTCGCCGCCCAGATGGAAGTACGGCCCCGGCGTCATCGCCGCAATCTCGCGTACGACGTCCTCGATGAAGGCGTACGTCTCTTCCTTCTCGACGCACAGGTACGAAAATCCCACGTCCGTGCCGGTGAACGGCTCCGGCGCCGTGCCGTCACACGTCAGCTCCGCGTAGGACGCAAGCGCGGCGTTGGTGTGACCGGGCATGTCGATTTCGGGCACGATGGTGATGAAGCGCTCCTGCGCGTAGCGGACGAGATCGGCCCACTCGTCGGTCGAATAGTAGCCCCCCGGTCCTCCGCCGACCTGCGTATTCGCACCATGGGTGGTGAGACGCGGTCGGCCGGGTATCTCGATCCGCCATCCCTGATCGTCGGAGAGGTGAAGGTGGAGTCGGTTCAGCTTATAGAGCGCCATGAGATCGAGGTAGCGCTTCACGGCGTCGGGTGGGAAGAAGTGCCGTGCGACGTCCAGCATGGCCCCGCGCCACTCGAATCTGGGCTCGTCCGTGATGCGCCCGGCGGGCATCCACATCGGATGCGGATAGGCGGCGCCGTACTCGACGTAGGGCGGCAGAAGCTGGCGGATCGTCTGCCCGCCGTAGAATAGTCCGGCAAGTGTCGAGGCGGTGAGTGTTACGGCATCCGGGGCAATCACGATCTCATACGCTTCGTCACCCAAACCGGCACCTTGTAGGGTGAGGCGAATATGCGGCCCCATACCCTCCGCACCGGCCTCGACGACGGCAGGCGTCGTCTCGACGGTGTTGCCGATGAGCTCGGCGAGAAACCGCCCGATCCGCTCCGCCTCGTCGTCCCCGGCATCGACGACGATCTGCGTGGCTTTGGTGACGGTGAATCTACTCGTCGCGGAGAGATCCACCGAAGCAGGGACGGGAATGATGGCATGCGGGAGGCTCACTACGCTCGGCTCGGGGGGTGCGGCCGGTTCGACGACAGCCTCGGAGCCCGCACAAGCGGCGACGGAGAATACAGCGATAAACAGCGCCGCGGCGGAGAGTGCATGGTGCCCGACCATCTGGTGACGATTTCCTTTCGCGTTCATAGAGTGAGGAGAAAATGCAAAATTGCCAGGACTGATAATGGGTGCCGTCAGAGCATAAGCGCCGAACATCAGGTAATCAACGCCCCTGCACTCCAAGGCGGACACATCTCGCGGTGGTCGGGATTGAGGGTCGGACCATGCCCATCCGAATGAAACCGATCTGACGCTCCCGTGACAGGTCCTGTCGCTTTTGGGATAGCGCGAGATCGCTCCGCGCCCATATACTTGATACGGTTCTGTTCTTCAGCGCCGTGGAGTCGGTTTCAGAGAAGTCTGAACGTCCGTCAACCAGTTCTCACGAAGTTCCGAGGAGGTTACGCCATGTTCAAGAGTGCAACGAAGCAACTGCGGTTCCGGGCCTACGTTTGGTGGCGTAACCGCGGCGTATTCACTGCCTGGTATTTCTTCAGCCCCTTCTGAACAGGTCGAGAGTACGCGAAAAAGTGGGGCCGGTCTCGTACACTGAGGGAGAACGCCTTCCATTCTGCTCCCTCCGAACGACCACGTGCTCTCGCGAATCCTTCTAATGGTTCTCGTCGCCGCCCCGGCCGTCGTTGCGGCGTGCTCGGGAGTATCACCGAACGACGGCGAGCCG
>CAZMXY010000403.1:0-2204 GCA_964570345.1 uncultured Rhodothermales bacterium
AAAAATCCGACGACCGGAGAGGTCGCATACCTCGTTACGGCGAATGCACTGTACAGACGATCGGCTCTGTTGGAGATAGGTGGCTTCGATCTGCGCATCACGTGGCCGGGTGGAGAAGATCCCGATCTATCTTACCGCCTCCGCCTGCAGGGCTACTTCTTGAGCACGACGGAACAGGCCGTCGTCCGCCATCATCATCGCGACACGTTGCGGGGGCTTTACGAGACCTTCTGGTACTATGGTCTTGGACGATCCGCTCGCCTTCGGTTGAGCGGAGTCTCCGAGGAAGCACGGGGTTGGATGAATCTCTTACCTCGGTTCGCGCGAAGATCCGTTAGATATTTGTTCAACGACAAGCTGACCGTCCCGGAGCGGGTCGGATTCAGTGCGCTGTGCTGGATTCACCTGGTTGGCTTTCATCGCGGCGGCATCTCCGATTCGGAAGTGAAAAAATCCGCAGCTTAGATGAGGCTGTCGACGAACCAGTTGCCGCGCTGTGCCATCTCACGTCCAGTCAGGTGCCATTTCACAATAGAAAGTCTATAAGGCGCGCTACTAGCGCAGCCACGACCTACGCGCGGGCATTTAGTCCAGGCAGTAGCCGTTCCTTCGTCGTCTCTGCGGGCAGAGGAAAATCGCATCATGGCGAAAATCCCTCACGTCGAGGTGAACTATGAAGACGACCTGTTGCAAGAGAATACCTGGCAGAATACCGCCAACCGCGTCTTCCGGTACATGAGCGTACGGGAGTCACCGGTGCGATCGAACCTGAAACGCACGTCGAATCCCAGACCCATGGATCTGATCTCTAACTTCGAGGAGGTTCAGACCGCGATCCGAAAGGCGGGATATGGCGAATACTTGACGATCACGTCGGAACGGCCGTCGAGCGATCATTTCTCAGGCAGCCGAGCGCACGTCGCTCAAACAATAAAAGGTAGCGACGCATGATCAGTTCGTCATCGGACCAAAGTACAATAAAGAGATGATCGTAAGAGCCGTCGTACAGGCCCGCATGCTGAGCAGCCGTTTTCGCGGCAAGTCGCTCATATCCGTCGCCGGTAATCCGCTGCTGGCGCGCGTGCTGGAGCGTATCAAGGCCATGCCGTTCGTCGATGAGATCTGTGTGGCCACGACGCGCGAGGCAGCTGACGAACCGATCGCCGCGTTGGCGGGGCACCGAGGCGTCCGGTGCATCCGCGGTGAACAGGACGACGTGTTGCAGCGGTACGTTCAGGCGTCGGAGGACCTTTCCGACGAGGACTGTATCGTGCGATTTACGGCCGACAATCCGTTGTACGACCCGGCGCGTGCGGCCCGGCTCTTCGAGCTTCATGGCGAAGAGAAGTGGGATTACACCCACGTCGACGGTCTGTCCCACATGGTTCCGGAGTTCGTCCGCGTCGGCGCGCTGCGGGATGCGGCGGCGCAGGCGACCGATACCTTTGACAGAGAACACGTCACGCCCTTTTTAAGGAAGAACAGGCAGGCGTACCGCGTTCAGACGTTGCCGGCCGATTTCGCAGGGCTGCGACCCGATCTGGACAAACACCTGACGATCGACCATCAGGAAGATCTGGATCGTTTCGAAGAGATGCTGGGCGTGCTGGAAAAGCCGGGAGAGCTCGTCTTGCTCGATGACTGTTACTACTGGCTCGACTGCCGGCACCGCGCCTTTCACTTCCTCAACCCGGGTCCCGATCAGGTGCGAATCAGCCTGGCCGGACACGAGATAGGCGACGGCTGTCCTACGTTCGTGATCGCAGAGATCGGCCAGAACCACAACGGCGAAATGAAGATCGCCAGGCAGCTCATCGAGATGGCGGCCGGGTGCGGAGCCGACGCCGTCAAGTTTCAGAAGCGTGACATCCGATACGACTTGACGGCTGAGGCCTACGATCGCCCGTACGAAAATCCGAACTCGTTCGGTCGCACGTACGGGGAGCACCGGGAATTTCTGGAGCTCGACAAGGAAGAGCACCGGGAGCTGCGTGAATACGCCCTGGCCCACGGTCTGATGTACTTCTGCACGGCGTGCGATCCGCCCTCGGTGGAGGAGATGGAGGAGATCGGCAATCCCGTTTACAAGGTCGCCTCGCGCGATCTGACGAACATCCCGCTTCTGAAGGTCATCGCACAAACGGGCAAGCCGGTCATCCTCTCCACCGGAATGGCCGGCGTTACCGAAATCCGAGAGGCTCTGG
>CAZMXY010000404.1:0-2202 GCA_964570345.1 uncultured Rhodothermales bacterium
TTCTCTCGAGTAGATATGGCAAACCCCCTGGGATAAGCGGCTGTGTTTTAGTACCTTAGAGGTGCGAAATCTCAGGTACAACCACCAACCCAGAGGGTTAACTTTACGATGCCAAATTCCGGGACGAATTGCAAGGTCGAATCCTCCCTGATCGATGGTATTGAGATTACATCTGACAACCTGACGAGCCGGGCCGGCCTGGCGCTCTTCTCTCGGTACGTGGGTCAGCTCGGTATCATGAGCGACGTCAAGCGACTCTTCGGCTCGATGCGAAAAAGCCGCAAGGGGCTCTCGGTGCCGCGACTCTTCAAGCAGCTGCTCTGCTTCTTCCTCGACGGCACCAGCCCGCACCTCGTGTACTTTGACCGGCTGAAGGCCGATCGCGGCTATGCCGCCGCGATTGAGGCGCTTCAGGAAGAGCTGGCCTCTTCGCACCAGGTCAAGCGGTTCTTTGCCGCGTTCTCGTGGGTCCGGATCTGGAAGTTCCGGACGCTCCTGCAGCAACTGTTTCTCTGGCGCCTGAAGGAAGAGCAGCCGGACGTGATTGAACTCGGGCTGGACACCATGGTGATGGACAACACGGAGGCGAAGGTGCGGCACGGCGTCGAGCCCACCTACAAAAAGGGCGTGTGCGGCTTCAAGCCGCTCCAGCTTACCTGGGGTCCCTACGTCGTCGACGCCGTCTTCCGGGGCGGGAAGAAGAACTGCAATCATGGCGATACGGCCATTAAGATGCTCGAGCGCATCGTGCACCGCATCCGCACCTCCTACCGAGAAGACGTGCCGATCATCGTTCGGGCCGACAGCGCGTTCTTCGACCAGAAGATCTTTGGCCGCCTTGAGGAGCTCCACGTCTGGTACCTGGTCGCTGGGCGCCTCTACAAGAGTCTCAAACAGTTGGTCCGGCAGCTGGACGAAGAGGCGTGGCAGACGTACACCAACGGCCGCAAAGAGTGGGCCTACACCGAGATCTGGGCCTCGCATAAGAGTTGGGATCGATGCCGGCGGACGATCTACACCTATACGTGGGCGGAGAACGGACAGCGGCTGCTTCCCTTCGATACGGAGCACGTCATCTACACGAACCTCGGACCAAGCGCCCGCTTTGCGAGTGAGCGTGAACGGGAGCTGCTCGCGCCGTATCTCGAGACGGAGGGACTCATTGCTTGCTATCACGGCCGAGGCTCCGACGAGCTCGTCCACCGCGCCCTGAAAGACTTCCGAGAAGAGACGCTGCCCTTCAAACGCTTCTCGATGAACGCGGCCTTCTACTACGTCGCTCTCGTCGCCTTCTTCCTCTTCGAGGCCTTCAAGCGGGACGTTACGAACGACGTCCTGCCGGAGGAAAGCTACGCGACGCGTCTGCGCCGCACGATTCTCGATGTTGCCGGTAAAATCGTCCGTCACGCACACAAGATCACGCTGAAGGTGACCGAGGCGGTTTGGAAAGATCTTGACTTCCAACGCCTGTGGCAGAAAGCGAACTCGCCTCCGCCGTTTGCCTGGTCGTAGGCCAACCCCTACGACAGAGCTCGGAAAATCGGACGACAAAATACTGTCACTCGTAGGTGACGTATCTCTCGGCGCCACAATCGCGGTACGACCCAGTGTGTGCAATACATGTGCGCGGCATCCCCCTGCGGTTCGGTCGCCGCGCTTCACGCGATTACCACCTAGTCTGAGCTGCTCCAGCCAATGCTAAACCGAAAAATCAGCCCCCGACAAACGAATCGCTCAGATTAGGTCCCCTGTTGCACGCCGGTTCAATGGCAAGTCGCCGATGTTGATGAAGGCGTAGCCTTTGTGCCTGTGCAGGTTCCGGAAGGCGATCTTCAGATAGTACTTCAGGATCGAGAATCCTCCAGGAGAGTTCGTTGCGCAAGTTAACGCCGCCGCTTAAGCTTGCCACAAGAGACTTTGCGATATTCGCCCTCCGCCGTGCCGTATGAGCCCAACCGTCGGACGGCTTCCCGGAAGGCCGCCTCCTCTGGCATGCCTGCCTCGACGTGCGCCTCCACCCGGTCGCGGAGGCTGCCCTCCAACTCCTCCAGATCCTCGCTTGAGAACGCCCGGTTTTATTCAAAGGGGCGCCGCCACGCGGCGATGGCTTTCTCCAGATCGAACGCCATAGGAAATGCATGAATGTTGTTCGCGACCTGTGATCAGGCCAAACGCGGTTGCAGGCCCCAGAGCTGGGCCAAC
>CAZMXY010000405.1:0-2191 GCA_964570345.1 uncultured Rhodothermales bacterium
CTCTTTACGCCGGACGTTCAGGGTTCGATGGCAGTCGGAGCCGTCAGATCGGCCGCCGCGAAATCCCGGTACCACGCCTCGACCTCCATGGACGCCGCGTCACCCGAGAATACGACGAACCGGTATCGGAACGTCACCGCCTCGCCCCGATCGAGCGAGAAATCCAGGCGTTCCCTCCCTTCTGAGAACGCAGCCTGACCCAGCGGATTCGCGGAAAACAGGCCGTAATCGCGCGCGTGCCAGTAGGTCGGGTAGCCGACGTTCTCCGGATGATCGAGGATGGCCACCGTCGCCGGCTCGCCTTCGACCGTGCCGGTCAGCATCATCCAGCGAGCGCGCTTCGCCCAGACGTCCGGATAGCCGGATATCCCCTCGGAATTGCGGTAATGGCCGTCAACGCTCCGATTGTCCGAGCTCTCGACGAGGTCGCCGTCGGGACCCACGATTCTAACCGCCTCATCCGCCGGCATCTCCAGGTCGCGCGTCACGCGCAGGCCCATCATGCCTTCCTTATTGTCGTCGAAGGCGACGTGCTCATCCAGCGCGGTCAGCGTCGTGATCCGATCGATCATGCGAAGATCTGCATCGGCCCGGAAGATGAAGCGTGTGCGCTCGTTCAGGATCGGCTCACCGTCCGGCTTCAGCCAGTCCGCCGCGACGATGAGAGAGCCCGTCCCCTCTCCCCCCACCGTGTGGTCAATGCTCCGATGGCGGATCGTGCCCATCTGGTCGCGGCGTTCTTCGGGAACGGCATCCGAGTTACCCCAGAAATCCAGTCCGTTGACGTCGCCGAAATTGAGCCACGAGCCGATCTGGTGTGGATGGTCGACGCGTTCGCCGGGCCTCGGATCAATCGGGTAGCCTCGCGTGATCTCGCGCCCGTCGGCGGCGCGGATCGGATACAGAACCGGCTTTTTGAGCACGGCGAGCGTGTCCGTGTAGACGTACGACGTGAAGAGTTCGCCGTCGACCAGCACGTCGACGCGCTGCGCGTCTCGATCGGGAACGACCTCGACGGACTGCGCTTTCGCGACGTTCGGCCCGTATATCCATGTGGCGCACGCGATGAGGAGCAGGGCGCAGAAGACGGCCGATGCCGGATTCCGTGGATGTTTATGGCGCGAGTACAGCATCTTCATTGTTCTGATGATCCGTTCGAAGCTCAAGGGTCACTCTACGCGAGGCTGCGCGTGTCTATAATCTGTTCAAAAGTGCCTGAAATCGGGGCTCCGAACGCACGGCGTCGAAGGCGGGGTCTGCACTGAACAACGTCATGGACGTGCGGCTTTCGCCCGGATCGCTCCGAGTCCGCATTCCAAGATTCTGATGGCCGTCCCGATCTTCTCCATGCGCAGCCGCAAGTACTCCGCTTCAAGCCGAAAAAGGCAGAGTTCGTACTCGACCGCCCGATGCGCACCGGGAAGATCTGCATCCGACGACACAAGGCGCGCCTCAAGGAAAGTGCGAGCGCGCTCCGCGGGATTCCAGACAGCTGCTCTTGAAGCGGCTCTTGCATATTTGCCTTTCGGCCGGCGAATCAAGGGTGGTCCGTGTCGATATCCGACCATCCCAGGATCGACCTCTCGCCCACCGATGTTCACGTGATAGGGAATTCGGCGTCGATCAAGCTCGTCGGCTACGGATTCGACGTGCAGGAAAACAGGGGCGGTCTGATGCGTACCCGTCTTCCTCCAGATCCATACCCCGCCGCGTTTCTTGTGTGGTCGCCAAAACGTGCGAGGGATCCCGGTAATTTGCGGCAGCTCACGCGCTCGATACCAGGGCTTGTTTAAATAGACGGTGCGAACGCTTCCCACGCGTCCGCCCACGCCGCCATCGCCTGGATTGAGCGATCCTCGCACGCGATCATCGTCTCTGGGCGGCCCCACCTTCCTGGCGCTTAGGGGGATCGGAGCGGATGCGGGGTGACTGCTCATAGTCTTTTCCAACCAAGGAATCGATACAGCAGACTGCTTGGGAAGCGCCGCGAATTTCCCGTTTCTCCAGACTTGTCCGACCGGGCCGTCGCATGATCCGGAAGGCAGCTATGCCACTAGAATCTGAACGAGGCGTACATAACGCAATCAAGAACACTGCCAAGTTTTCCACGATCGGTCCACATTCGCGGTCGTTTCCTGAGCGGCGCGCAACTGTTCTCGTCCGCCCGAACACGCAAGTCACGACTCCCCCC
>CAZMXY010000406.1:0-2191 GCA_964570345.1 uncultured Rhodothermales bacterium
ACGTGCCCGCCAGAAGGCGGGGCGGTACGGAGACGGTGACGACCGGGTTGGTCTCGGCGGCGATCGGGCAGCCGCCCGCATCGGCCATCCTGAACTCGAACGTATCTCCCTCATCGTTCGTGACCGCGCCGTCGGCGAAGCGGCGGATCACGAGAGGCCACTCCCACTCGCTGTGGATGCCCCCTTGCGACAAGGACGGGCTGATCGCGGCAAGGTTGACCCCGGCCCCGTCGCCATAGTTCGCGTTCGAACCCGCCAGCAGGTCGGTCGTCTCCGCGCTGTTCTCGTACGCGGGCGTCGAGACAATGCTGACTCGTGGCGTGGCCTCATCCGGATAGGGAAAATCCGCCACGTCGACGTTCATCCAGGCGCCGCCGTTGCGCCGGTATTGCAGGCGGAACCGCCGCTCTTCGTTCGCCCCCGCCGAACTCTCCAGCTCGAAACGAATGCGGAACGGCTGTTCCGTGCTCACCGTCACGTTTTCATTGAGGGCTCCGGCCCACCCCTCGTCGGCGTTCAGCCCGGCAGAGACGTCGGAGCGCACGCGGAAGCCGGTCTGTTGGTCGTGGGGCACGTCGCCGCTATCCACCGTTACCCGCTCCGGCGCGCTGCATCCCGAAACGCCGAACGAGATACTGAACGCGAGCAGACAGAGCGCGGAGAGCATGCCGCGCGGATCTAATAACCTTACCGAGGTCCGTGATGCCTTTGCCGCCATCGCCGCAGAGACCTGGGTGCTCCAACAAGTGAACCGTTTCATGCGATGCGTCGAGAGATTGGTGATTAAATTCGTTCCCTAGAACCGTACGGCGGTATACCGGTCGTCAGCGGAACTGTCACGGGTGAAATGCTCAGGGTAAGCTTGCTCTTCTCGCGAACGCCCCGGATT
The DNA here is from genome assembly GCA_964570345.1 of uncultured Rhodothermales bacterium. Classification (GTDB taxonomy): domain Bacteria; phylum Bacteroidota; class Rhodothermia; order Rhodothermales; family VXPQ01; genus CAZMXY01. The sequence goes on from CAZMXY010000406.1 coordinate 890, forward strand.
CGGAACGCACGCATGGTTCGGAGACGGGGAGTGCTTGCCGAGCTCCGCGTCGGCGTACGGCAGCGGGTTAGCCTGGGTCGCGAGTAGTCGTGCAGTCCGTACGAAGGTCGAGCGCGCCGGCGATCGCGTCCCACGAGATCGCGCCGACGGCCTGGTCGTCGTGGACGGCGTAAAAGGCACCGCTCGGAAACGGTCCGAAGCTCTGCTGCGTGAGTGCGATCCCGTCCGTGTTCATGATCTGCTCCCCGGTAAAGGAGCCTATGAATTCGAGCGTCTCTCGATCGAAGACGTGAAACGTGTTCGATGTGTCGCCCTGGTCCGTCGAAAGCCAATAGCCTTCTTCGCCCGGGCATGCGTAGAGAGCAAGCCCTTCCGCCTCATTCGGGAAGTGTTCCGCGCCGATGCTACGACCCGTAAACTGGCCGTCCAGCGTGAATACCTTGATGTGCGACGGCTCCGTCTCTTCGGCGATCAAAAGCCGGTTCGTCGCCGGATCGGCGTATATGGACTCCACCGCGCGGAGGACGCCATCGCCGGACGTGGGACCGAACGATCGGACGAGCTCACTTTGGACCGACCCGTTCTCGACGGAGACGACGAAGTGTTTGACGCGTTCACCGAGCAGGCTGTCCGCCGGCGCCTCTCCGTGTTCGTCTTCGTAGTTATCGGTCACGTACAAGGCGTACGTTCCGGCCTCCTCACCCGGAAACACGGTAAGTCCGTACGGCCATCTCAGTTCGTCCTCTCCGACGAACTCAAGCGTCTCGAATTCCGGAAGCGAAAGTATCTGAATCCGCCTGTTATTCCGCTCGACGATGACGACCACGTCGTCGATGACGGCAATGCCGTTCGGCCTGTCAAACTGCCCGGGGTCGGTACCCTCTCCCCCGATGCGATCGAGCTCTTCGCCGCTGGCGGCGTCAAAAACGACGATTACATCGGCCTCCTTGGCCGTGCTGAGCACCCAGTGCTCGCCGTTCGGCCCGTGCCAAACCGCGGGCGAGTCGATGTTCGCCGATTCGTCCCTCTCGGTCATGAAGACCTCCGCGAGGACGTGGACGGCGCTCGGCTCGGGTCCGGCTTGGTCCGGTTGGGCGGCGCCGCAGGCGGCGAGAAGGGGAAGCGTAACGATTACGACGGCCGAACGAATTTGAGCCGGCAGCACGGATTCCGGATAGCGCATGGTGTTGGACATGATCGATTACTCGGGTGGACCTGCGGAAAGAGCCGGCTCGCTAGCTCTCCGCGAGTGGCGGACGACGCGGCGTGCAGGCTTAGTCGTCACCATGATCACGGTGGTGT
>CAZMXY010000407.1:0-2184 GCA_964570345.1 uncultured Rhodothermales bacterium
CGCACGTCATTCGCTCGTCCGCACGCTGAAGCACGGCGGCCGCCGCGTCTTCTCGGCTCGTGTGCGGCGTTTCGGATCGACCCGTCTTCGGCGTGCCTGAGCCTGCGGTTCCGTCGGGCACGGCGACGCGGACGAGTCCCTCTCCGGTAACGGCCAGCAAACTTATCATTTTTTCATCTTTGGCGTCGGCGATTCGTCCCTGTCGTTCTCCATGCGACCACGCGCCCGCCGCGCGGTTCATTTCCCTCCCACCACGGGTGACGTTTACGTCGTCAGGACGGCGCAATACATCACCCCTCCGAATGCAGAGGGCCGCCGATTGACGATTCGGGGCCGTTCCAGCCGTAGCTGCGCCGCGACCGCGCGAAGTCGATCGAAAGGCACGGGGTACGGGACCCATCTATTGGCGTTGGTTCTGTCGTATTCAACGACCACGATGCGCCCCGGGACTTTCAATATACCTGCCACGACGGCGAGCACCCTTTCGGGATCGGGCGAGAAATGAAGCGCATTGGCGAAGACGACGCCGTCCAGAGTGACGCCTTCGAGTTCCGAGAGGCCGTCGAGCTTCGAGAAGTCTCCCTGCGACACGATTATTTCGGCGGACGTCCCGTCGGTCTCGAACGACGCCGCCTGTAGCGTCCGGACGGCGCGGGGATCATGGTCGACCGCGTGGATCGTTCCGGACGGCCCCACCAGGCGAGCGAGAGCCCGAGTAAAAAGGCCGTCGCCGGCTCCGAAATCAGCCCAGGTTCCTCCGATGGCCGTGATCGCAGGCCGGATTAGCTCCTCGGCCTCATCAAAGGTCATTCGCGTTCCCCTCCTCCGAGATGGGGTGCGGCGAGCGGCACCGAGCGACCATGTCACCTTTTCCATTGCTTGATAAGCGGACCCTCGCTGCCAAAGAGCGGGTCCGTTGCGGGAAGCGGCGTCAGTTCGAGGTTACGATCGGCGCGCGGCCTCTCGCCGGGTCGCCCATAGTTCATGTCCCAGTCCTGACCGGCCGGATAGGCGCCGACCACCAGAAAATTCGGACTCGAACCCAGGTTCTTATGGGCGACGCCTGCAGGGATTACGAGAGCGTCGCCGACGGCGAGCTCGAAGATGGGGCCGGCGTCTCCGCCCAACTGCACCCGCGCCGTGCCGCTCGCCACGCCGAGTACTTCGTGTGCGGTACTGTGGTAGTGATGGTACGAGTAGATGCCGTCCCGCCACGTTCCGCCCCAGCCGTTGCGGCGAAACACGTCTTCGATGATCGCCGCCGGCTCGTCCCGAGATAGTACGAATGCGCCGCGGTAGACCAGAGCGGGGAGTCTTTCATTGTTCGGAAAAATCCCGTCGTCGGCCACGGTCTCAGACTCGACGTCGCCGGTCCGAACGGAGGCGCCGTTCTCGGATGGAAAGCCCGTCGTCATCTTCTCGACCGAAACGTTCGTATGAGTTGATGACGCGTGTCGGCCCTCGTTGGTTCTGGCGTCGGATCGGCGATTCGGGGTCAGTAGGTGAACGTCCGATCGTGCTCGACCGAAAGGCGGGCGAGGTCGCGAGGCGAGGCGAACTGCACGTTCTTGCCCTCGAGATCAGACGGCGTCCGGCGTCAGCTCCATTACCTCGATCACGGTCTTGAACGGGATGTTCGCCCGTTCATTCACCTCTCGAACGACCTCCGCGTTCGGCGCCTCGAAATAACAGTGTGTCTGTTCGGTCGAGGGTAGGAAGAAGCTCCGGATCCACCGGACGGGCGTTCCTTCCTCGCTCATTTCCGCCGCACACGTCTTGGCGCGCGCGCCGGCCCCAGCGAGTGCCTCGGGCGTGATGCCCGGCAATTCACGTTGGACGACGAAATAGCTCATGTTCATTTCTCCGTTTGCATGACGTGGATAGTGATCGGCCCGGCGGTTAGTCCGGGCTATAGGGTTCAAGAAGGTCGAGTAGGTCCTGGCGTCGAATGCGAACGGCGCGTTCGCCGGCCAGTCGATGTGCGGTGAGCTTCCCAGATCGAATGTATCCGCGGACCGTCTGGGTGTGCACCCCGAGAAAATCTGCCGCCTCGTCCGGACTGAGGAGTTCCTGTACGGCGGTCGGTCGGCCGGCGGCCGGCCGTCGCTCGGTGGCGTCGTACGGTTGCGACCGCGCCAGGGCGCCGCGCCATCCGGCCGAGTCGATTCCGTACGACGCTTTGAG
>CAZMXY010000408.1:0-2144 GCA_964570345.1 uncultured Rhodothermales bacterium
TCTCGGTGCGTCTTCGCCCGACCATTCGAGCTTGCGGCCTCCGACGAGGGCCGCTGTACGCCATCTAGGGCGTGTTCAGCTCGTCTCGAGAATGCGTCTTCGCTGATTCTCATTGCTCCTCGACGAACCGGTAGCTTCCGTGGCTGTCATAGTCGATGCCGTGCTTTTTCTTTAATTCCTGGATATATCTGAGCGTCCTCCCGGTATGGGGGCTGGCGACGCCCTCGCCGAGCGGTTCGCACGTGTGCAGCAGTATTTCCTCAAGGCAACCCGTCAGGCTCATGCGCTTGTGTTCCGCGAGGTCGTAGAGGAGGGCAGCCAGTCGCTTCTCGAGCCTCACCGGAACATCGACTCGCTCAATCTTGATGGGCGGTCCAAGGTTGTACAGGTGATGTCCAAACGTGAGCTGGTACCCGTGCAGATCTCGGATCGTGTAATCGCGTATTCCGTAGGGTTTATCCGCCGGTGGCGTCACGACCTCGATGTCGTTGGCACGCTGGAATTCCCATAGCTCGTCGGCATGGCTGATAAGGAAAAAAACGGAGCAGCCTTCCGGATTGGGTGTGCCCTGCTGGAGGAATATCTGGACGTCCCCCAGATTCACGCCGGCAAACGTCGGCGGATCACCCCAGGTGAATCCAGGTTTGAAGCCGAGCTTTTTCGTATAGAAGTCCACGGCGGCGAGCACGTCGCTTACGCGCAGACTCGCGTGGTGCTGTTCACAGTCCACGTCCGGAATGGAGGGTACAGCCATTGGCCTTCTCGTTTAGTTCTACTGGCGGGCAAGCGGTCATGACGCGGTTCCTCTCGAATGCTTGACGTTAGCCGAGGCCTTCGACGAAACCACGCCGCCAGCTCGGGTAGATGGGTTGCCATCCGAGTCGACGCTTCGCCTTCTCATTCGAACAGCCACGAATCTTCGTCATCATCGACACGCCGCCGTCGCCGAGGATAAGCCTTCCGAGCCAGACCGGCACTCGAAAGGGCCGCTTTGCGCCCACGGCATTGGCGAGAGCCGGCAGCCACGTTGAGACGGGCGCCGGCTCGTCGTCGACCACGTTGTAAATTCCCGGCTCGCCATGCGAGATTGCCGCCATAGTGGCGTGCGCCATATCCTCTACGTGGATGAACGACCAGACGCCGGCACCGTCCCCGACGATCGGCATCCTGCGTTTGCGGATGAGCTCGACGATCGAACCGTCCTTCGCGATTCCCGTGCCCGGTCCGTAGAAATAACCGTATCGCAGGACAAGTGCCTGTAGGTCCACTGGCCCTATCAGAGTTTCCTCGAGATACCGGATGGCTCTCAAGGATTTTCTGAAGCTGGCCGGAGGCCTCGAGTCGAGAGGATCCTCCTCGGTCTTGATCGGCCCGCCTTCACGTGCATACGGCCATCCGCAGAAGCTCTGTGCAATGAAGCGACGCGTTCCGACCTGCCGCGCTGCTTCGAGCATGGTGTCGGTGACCTCCGTACGAAAGCGGTTGGTGAGAGCGAACTCTTCGTCGAATTTCTTGAGATTGCCGACACCGGCGAGAGCAGTGAGCTGATGGATGATCACCTCGGGCTCGGCCTGCTTGATTGCTGCCGTTAATCCGACTTTGTCGAGCGCATCGGCGACAGCGGCCTTCGCCCCCATCATTTCTGCTTCCTTGCCTTTCTGCGACGTTCGGACCAGAGCCACCACCTCGTGCCCATGCCTTATCAGGAGGGGCACAAAGTGCTTGCCGACCGCCCCGGTGCTGCCTGCGACGAATACCTTCATTGCGGCGCCTGCCTAAGCGGCATAATGGACAGACTCTCCGGCTTTGTTTCGCAGTGCGCGTCAGGTGAAGATTCGGCGACCCAGGTGTTCCGGCAGGTGGAAATCGTCCCGCTCATCGTCCGCGCCAGCGCGTGGTTTTCCCGCCTAACATTGCTGATCGGCCCGGTTCAGTAGCTCGGGACGGTCAGCAGAAGGGTGTACGAGTGGCATTCCACGTCATCGCATGCAAGCGCAAAAAGTACCGCGAGGCGGCGCAGGTCGTACGTTCGTTCTGGGTCGAAATCAGGGAAACAAAATCCCTCATTAAAATGGAGCCATTTCGTTTGCCGCGTCTGTCTGCTAGGAAGCGCTCGTGTCACCTTCCGGGCGCCCGCCACGCCG
>CAZMXY010000409.1:0-2081 GCA_964570345.1 uncultured Rhodothermales bacterium
AGTACGAAGTCGGCACGGCGAAAAGACGCGTGGCCGACCGATTCGACGGCCGGTTCATTGCCGTGCCGTGGCACGCCCCGCACCGGCTGGTCGCCTCCCTCGACCTCGTCCTGGTGCGTCCGATCACGCTCACGGTGCGCTGGCAGCTCACCGGCGGGAGAAGCTGGGGCTTCCGCCGAGCGTACTACGACTTCCTCGAACCGGACCCCCGCATGCGCCGGTTCGGATCGTTCGATCTGTCGGATCCGGAAGCGCACCGCCTTCCGGCGTTCGCCCAGCTCGACCTGGGTGTCGCCTACAGCCGCCAAATCGGTCCGGTGACGCTGCAGGCTCGGCTCGCGCTGATCAACGTGCTCGCGCGAGAGAACGTCTCGGATTGGAGCCTGCGATACGACGCCAATAGGGGTACGTACGAACGGCAGCCGCGCCTCGGCGTGCCGTTCATTCCCGCCCTCTCGCTGCGGGCCGGAATGTAGATCCGCGATCCAATTCCGACGGAACGTCAACAGCTCACCTATGCATTCGAGGGCGTTCGTGGGTTCAATCTATCGAAAGCCCCGCGGCGTGCCTTACGCATTCGCGCCTGCTCCCGGGTCTCATCCATAAGAAGCCCTCAGGCCGCGCCGGCTTGAGGGATCCCACGAACGGGCATACAAGAACGCCATTCCGACAGGTGGAGTAATGACACATCGAATCGTCTCCGCTCTTCCGCTGCTTATCCTCGCAACCCTCGCTTTCGCACCCAGCGGCTGCGATTCGTCTTCGGCGAATGACGACTCGTTCGAGGTCACGTACGATCCGGTCTTCGATCCATCCTCTATGCAGGCCGATGTGACGCATTCGTACTACCCCCTGCCGGTCGGAGCCGTTTGGCGCTACCGCGCGGAAACGGAAGACGGCGAGGAAACGGTCGTCATCGAGGTGTTGGACGAAACGCGGGTCGTCGCCGGCGCCACGGCCCGCGTGGTGCACGCCCGCGAATTTCTCGAGGGCGAGTTGATCGAGGACACGTTCGACTGGTTCGCGCAAGACGACGACGGGAACGTCTGGTACCTCGGCGAGGAGACGACGGAGTACGAAGACGGCGAACCCGTCACGACGGCCGGATCCTGGGAAGCCGGCGTCGACGGCGCCGAGGCCGGAATCATCATGCCGGCCGTGCCTACAGTCGGGCAGGCCTACTACCAGGAATTCTACGAGGGCGAGGCCGAGGATCGCGGGCGCGTCCTTGCCCTCAACGAGACGGTGGCGGTGCCTTTCGGATCATTCACCGACTGCGTGAAAACCGAGGACACGACGCCGCTCGAGCCCAACGTGGTCGAACACAAATACTACTGCCCCGACGTCGGAACCGTCCTAGAGGTCGATTTCGAGGACGACGAGCGCGTGGAGCTCGTCATATTCGAGCTGCCGGATGGACCATGACCGGCCGCGGCCCCTTTCTCGAGGCCTACAGGAGGACATGCGGATGCCGAGGCGTCTCTGCGTTCCTCGCGCCGGCGCCTCGTGCTCGCAGCTCTCGACCCTGCTCGCGCCTATTTTACGATCGTCATGGCGCGGGAGACGGTCTCGCCGCCGCTCTGGACCCGATAGATGTACGTGCCGCTCGGCACGGCGACGCCTTCGTGGTCGCGCCCGTCCCACGTCACCGTATGGGACCCCGCCGCCATGTGCCGGTCGGCCACTGTCGCGATTTCGCGGCCGAGCGCGTCAAATACGGTCACGCTGACATTTGCAGCTCTCGCCACGTCGAAGCGGATCGTGGTGGACGGATTGAAGGGATTGGGGAAATTCTGATGCAGCGTGATCTGGCTCGGAAGCTCTCCGTCCGACTCGCGCGAGACGTCTGTCGGTGAAATGAGTCGATATACCACGCCCGTGTTGCCGCTGGGCCCGACGTTCTCCGTCGTGAGCACATAGACCTCGCCGGCGCCGTCCTGTCCGAAACCGAGGACGAATTTCTCCAGACCCCCCTCACGGCCGGCAATGTGCATCGTCTGGATCGGCCAGCGGCCCTCATCGGTCGGCGTGGCGACGAAGAGCAGCCCCGTAGGCTCGGAGAAACTGGCGCTCCAGTCGCC
>CAZMXY010000410.1:0-2069 GCA_964570345.1 uncultured Rhodothermales bacterium
TAGCTGTCCATGTCGATCGATTCAAGGATTCCCTTCGACAGGTCTTCCTCGATCGGCGCCGGGAGTTTGGGGACCAGGAAGTTGAGGAAGATGGAAAGCTTCTCCCACTCGGCATCGGTGTAGGGGAGGATCGCGGAGAGGAAGCCGTAGGTGCGGATGAAGGCCTTGGCGTTGCCCTTGAAGTCGACCTGACCGTCTTCGTCGAGCTCTTCGTTGTAGACGGCGACGCAGGCGTCGAGTATGGGGTCGAGCCGGTCGCGGTCCGAGCCGCCAAGGTAGTGCGTCAGGAGGTCTTCGACCTGCGCACCGGTGTAGACCTGGTACCCGTCCAGCGACGCCTTCAGATCGTGCAGCTTGTCGGGATCGGTCTCCTCGGCCAAGATCGTCGTGCGGTAGTAGGGCTCGAACGCCTTCCGGATCGTGTCCCCGTCGTTCATGAAGTCGAGGACGAAAACGTCGTGCTTCTTTGGGTGTGCCCGATTCAGGCGTGAGAGCGTCTGCACGGCCTTGACGCCCGTGAGCTGCTTGTCCACGTACATCGTGTGCAGGAGCGGCTCGTCGTATCCGGTCTGGAACTTGTCGGCGCAGACGAGGAAACGGTACGGATCCTCCTGGATCCTGTCGGCGATCTGACTCGACGGAAATCCGTTCAGCGACGCCTCGGTGACCGCCAGTCCGCCGTACTCGTGCTCGCCCGAGAAGGCGACGATCGCGCGCCACGGACTCTTCCGTTCCACGAGGTACTCCCGAATGGCGTGGTAATACTGGATAGCGCGCTCGATGCCGCTCGTCACGACCATCGTCCGCGCCTGGCCGCCGATTTTGCCCAGGGCCAGCACTTGCTCGTGGAAGTGATCCACCATGATCTCGGCCTTCAGGCGGATGGCGTGCTCGTGGCTCTCCACGTAGCGGCGCAGCTTCTTTTTCGCGCGCTTGGTGTCGAATTCGGGGTCCGACTCCACCTTCTTGATCAGCCGGTAGTAGCTATTGACCGGCGTGTAATGCTTGAGGACGTCCAGGATGAAGCCTTCCTGAATCGCCTGCTTCATCGTGTAGCTGTGGAACGGGAGATGCTTCTCGGTGCCGTCGGACTGCGGATCGGGCATCCCGAAAATCTCGAGCGTCTTGTTCTTCGGAGTGGCGGTGAAGGCGAAGTAGCTGGCGTTCGGCAGCATCTTCTTGGCCTCCATCAGCCGGTTGATCCGGTCCTCCATCGTCTCGTCCTCCTCGTCGGCGCCGGCGGCCGAGAGTGCCATCGAAACGGCAGCCGACGTGCGCCCTCCCTGGCTCGAGTGCGCCTCGTCGATGATGATCGCGAATCGTCCCCCGCGGTGCTCGCTGCCGATCTCATCCAGGATGAACGGAAACTTCTGTACCGTGGAGATGATGATCTTCTTTCCGGCGGTGATGAACTTGCGCAGGTCCCCGGCACGGTCGGCATGCCCGACGGTCGCGCCCACCTGCGCGAATTGCTTGATTGTCTCCTTGATCTGCTGATCCAGGATCCGCCGGTCGGTGACGACGATGATCGAATCGAAGACGGGCGCGTCGTCCTTCGTGAGTCCGATGAGCTGATGCGCCAGCCAGGCGATCGAGTTCGACTTGCCGCTGCCGGCCGAGTGCTGGATCAGGTAGCGCCTGCCCGCGCCGTGTGCGGCCGCATCGGCCAGGAGCTTGCGGACGACGTCGAGCTGGTGGAAGCGCGGCCAGATCTGCTCCGCCTTTTTCTTGCCTGTCTTCGGATCCCTGGTCTCGACCACCTGGGCGTAGTTCTCGAGGATGTCCGTCAGCCCATCCCGGGTGAGGATGCGCCTCCAGAGGTAGTCGGTCTTCAGTCCGTTCGGGTTCGGCGGATTGCCCGCGCCGTCGTTCCACCCCAGGTTGAACGGCAGAAACCACGACGCCTTGCCCTTCAGGTGCGTGCAGAAGCGGACCTCGTGTTCGTCCACCGCGAAGTGCGCGACACACCGGCCGAACTCGAAGAGCTTCTCCCGCGAATCCCGGTCCCGTTTGTACTGCTCTACGGCATCCGCCACCGTCTGCTTCGTGAGGCTGTTCTTGAGCTCGAA
>CAZMXY010000411.1:0-2053 GCA_964570345.1 uncultured Rhodothermales bacterium
ACGATTCGCACGTTCCGAGACGTCGAGCGGGCCGATCGATTTACCGCACGGGAGATTCACCGGCTCGTCGTGCGCGGGGACTCGATTTTGGTCGCGACGTCGTTCGGTCTCGTCGTCTTCGACCCGGTTCGCAACGAAGTGCGAGACACCTACAGCCAGCTCGGCTCGATCGCGCCCGGGACCGCGGTTTACGACGTTGCGATCGCTCCGGGCCCGGACGGTCGCACCGCCTTGTGGCTGGCTACGAATGACGGAATTGCCCACGCCCCGATGACTACGGCCAACTTGCAGGATCCGTCGGCGTGGACCGTCGAACGTGCGGGCCTTCCCTCGACGCAGACGCGCAGCGTCGCCTATTTCGACGGCGCGATCTACACGGGCACGACGCAAGACCTGGCGCGGCGGGAACCGGATGGCGGCTTCGTCAGGCTCGGTCTATCGAATTTCGGCGTGTTCGACCTGGTGGAGGTCGAGGACCGGTTGATCGCCGTCGAGCGGTTCAACCTGCTCGTCGTCGATCCAGGAGGCGCGTCCGGCGTCGTCGATTTCGAACCGTTCTCGAATCCCGTCTCGCTGACGCCGGGACCGGACGGCCTGCTGTGGGTCGGTGACACGGAAGGCGGACTCGTTGCCGTGGAGCCGCCCGTCAGAACGCAAGCAAACGTCGACGTCGTGAAGGGTGAATTGTATCCGTCGGGGCCTTACGACAATCTGTTCACGGACCTCGCGATGGCTCCGGACGGGGCGTTGTGGGCCACGAGCGTCGCCGGGGCAGGGTCGGGATTCCACCGGTTCGATCCCGAAGGCGGTTGGAGCACCTACACGGCGCGATTCGTGCCGGAGCTCGAAGGCAAGAGCTCATTCGAACGCGTCCACGTTCAGCCGAGCGGATACGTCTGGGCCGGATCGGGCGGCAACGGCCTGGCGGGCGTCGAGCCGGACGGGACGGTCCGAACGTTCGACCCTGCGAACTCCTCACTTCGCCCCGCCTCGGGGACGTCCGCCTTCGTCATCGTCGGCGGCATCTCGAGCGACGCCGGAGGAAACGCCTGGTTCACCAATCGCGCTTCGCCGGTGCCCCTGCACGTGCGGACGCCGGAAGGGGACTGGACCGGCATTCCCAGGGTCGAGTGCAACGGCTTTGCGACGAGCGGCCTGACGCTGGATACGATCTTCATCGACAGCTTCGATCAAAAGTGGATCATCGTCCTCGACGAGGCGAATCTTCGCCGCGTGGTCGGATTGCTCGTCCTCGACACGCGCGGTACGCCCTCGATCGTCGATGACGACGCGTGCCGGTTTTTCTCGTCGGAGGGGTCCGGCGGACAGGGTTTGCCGGGTACGGCCGTGACGTCGATCGCGGAGGACCGCGACGGTCTCGTCTGGATCGGCACCGAAAAGGGCCTGGCGTTCATGATAAACAGCGGCATCGTTGCCCGGGACGCGACCGCGACGCCGATCTGGCCCCAGCTCGCCGATCGAACGCTGGGTACGTTCTTGTTGAACGGGATCCACATCAACGACGTCGCCGTCGACCCCGCGAACCGGTTGTGGGTAGCGACGGATCAAGGGGTATCGATCGTCCAGCAGGTCGAGAGCGGCTACGAGCTAGTGACGACGTTCACGGACCGGAATTCGCCTCTGTTCTCGAACGTCGTCGTGGCCCTGGAGGTCGACGCGGCGACCGGGCGCGTGTACATGGCCACGGACCAGGGGCTGATCAGCTACGAGAGCGATGCGATCGCCGCGGCGGAACAGCCCGAAGCCCTCAAAGTTTATCCCAATCCAGCGCGAATCCTCGACGGAGCGGAGCCGTCAATCTACGTCGACGGCCTGGTTGACGAGACGGAGCTCCGGGTCGTGACCATTGACGGCGAGGTCGTCGCGCGCATGGAGACGCGTGGAGGCCGTGCCCGGTGGGACGGTCGCGACACGACCGGCAGCCTGGTGCCGTCGGGCGTGTATCTGGTCATCGCGGTGGGTCGGAACGGCGAGGGCGCGGCGTACGGTAAAGTGGCGGTGATTCGTTAGGTCGGCCCGTGGTAGGATGCGC
>CAZMXY010000412.1:0-2051 GCA_964570345.1 uncultured Rhodothermales bacterium
CGATCGATTACCGGAATCTTGATGCCCTCTATCTCAATCTCTAACCGGTCGTCCCATGCCTCTCGGAATTCGACGCCGTCTATTACGGTCAGAATGTCGATCCGCCGCGGTGCAACGCCGATCTGGTATACAACACCCGGCTCAACGAAGTCATCTTCGTTCACGCTCGACAGCGGAGCACCGAATTTTTCGAGCGCCCTTACGACGCGTCGGGCATTCTCCTTCTCCGGCCTCACCCAGAGATCGATGTCTCCTGTTGCCCGAACATAGCCATGCACCGCCAGAGCGTACGCTCCGACCAACAGGTACTCAACCATCTCTGCGGAGAATGCGGACAGCATGTCGCGGTAGTCTGGATTCAGCAAGCTTCTCTCCTCGGAAGGCGTAGGCGTCGACCGTGAGCTGCCACACCATGCCGATGCGCTCTGCCGGAGTCCTCTCCTGCAGCTCAGCGCCGCTGGGCTCGTTACCGAGACGAGTGACCTTGATCTTCCGCGTTTCCTCAGCCATGGCGATTAGTTCACTGTGATTCGCTGAAATGTACGCACGTCAGAGCTGGATGTCGCTGGGAGCCATGCTTCGGCGGGTATTACGATTCATCCTTACCTGCGAAACGCGTAGCGGGCCCCGCGGCACACTCGTGGAGAACGGCCGCGCTTCGGCCGAGCGGGTCTTACACGACAGCGTTTACGTGCTGCCGGTCAAGCACGCTCAGTGAAAGAGAAGGTCGGGTATCGAACGGGTTCGGATAGGCCGGCGAAAACTCGACGTGACGGGAGGTGCCCGGCGGCGCCTCGATCGCGACTTGTTGCCCTTCGGCCACGTACTTTGCCATAAAGACATCGTTCTGACCTGCGCCGGATCGCTCGTCGGTGCCGTCGCCGGGATCGAAGTCCGTGGTGCCGGAATACGATCCTTTGATTTACGACGTTCTCGTCCGAATCGACGGCGATGCCGAAGCCGGTATTGAACCTCGTTAATATGGAGTCCCTGGAATTGCGACCTCGTACCGCGAGCCGGCATGGCGATTACTTCGCACCCAACTTGCCGTGCATATCCGACAGCACGCCGGCGACCTCCGCTTCGTCGGCGTGTACAGCATCATAGTAGTGGTTGTCGCCTTCGTCGTGATATTCGCCGATCAGAAAGAGACCGGATTCCGCGAGGACGCTCGCGTACGCCTCGGCGCCGAGCGAGAGCGACGGATGACCGGTCAGCACGTCCACCCACGTGCAGGATTCTGCGGGTGATGTGAACAGAAAGCGACCGCCGGGATTCAGTGTCGATGCGGCCCGGCGGACGAGTTCGCGCTGCGCCGCTTCGGAAAGCAAGAACATCAACCCGATGGCGATGATGCCGTCGAACGTTCGACCAAAGAAATCCGAATGCTCGACCGCCTCGCATGCGACAGGTGCGCGCGGGAAGCGGTCACGAAATGCAGCCGTCATGGTCGGCGACGCGTCTATGCCGTAGATCGCGAATCCATCCTCCATCAATGCCGAAGAGATCGGCACGCCGTGGCCGCAGCCGAGGTCCAGAACAGCGGCGCGCGGCGCGAGGGACCGGGCCCAGGTGAGGACAGTCTGGACGCCGATCGTCGATCGCTCGCGTCTTGCCATCAACTCCGACGCGACCGCTTCATAGCCGTTCGATCGATCCGTGGTCCGTCGTGTCGTTCGCATGCTGCTGAGCTTCGAAGGGGACTGGAAGGCTAATTGGGGCCGGTCATGCCGAGGACAAATCCGGCCCCTACGAGTATGCAGAACATTCGCGCTTTGACCGTCGAAGAAAGGACCCCATCGACCGTCACGTCGACGTCACGTCCTCGCCGTGCAGCTCCTCCTCCACCTCTTCCAGCTCTTCCGTGGCGATGCCCAGCTTCACTTCCAGCTCTTCGAGCGAAAGGCCTTTGGTTTCCGGCATGATCCTCCAGGCGAATAAGAATTGGAGCACCATCATGGCGCTGAAAAAGGCGAAGGCGACCGCGCCGGATGCCTCGGCGACCACGGGGAAGGTCCACGAGACGGCCGCGGCCATGAACCAGTGGGTGA
>CAZMXY010000413.1:0-2043 GCA_964570345.1 uncultured Rhodothermales bacterium
CGCTCCCACCACAACCGTGGGAGAGATTCGCGATCAGGAGATCGCTCCCACAGCAGGGGGAGCTTCCACATGCCTCCCGCGCGCGTTAGTCCGAAGTTCTGACTCGGTGTGATCGTAACCCGTTGACCTGGCAGAGGAAGAGGCCGGATTGGCGTGCGTCTTTCTGACTACGGTTTCAGGCTGACGCCGAGCAGGTCGAAGACGCGGCGCTGGAGATCGGTTGGAACGGTGAGCTGATCGAAGGTGGGCAGCTCGCCGTGGGGCTGTACCGTGTTCTTCGTCAGCGTCGCCAGATGGTCGAGCAGCCCACGGAAGTGGTGGACGGGCTGATTATCCCGGGTGCGCTTGGTGGTGGCTTTGGTTTCGGCGCTCTCGGACGGTATCGCAGGCTTGACCGGAGAGCCCCGCCGCCGCTTTGCATCCCCAGGATCGTCCTCGGCGAACAACAGCGGCGCGAGCGCCTGTCGCATGTGCCACTCGACGTAGTAAGCGAGCATGCACAGGAACACGTGAGCACGCACCCGATCCTCGAGACGGTGATAAATCGGCCGGATGTGGAGATCGACGGTCTTCAGGCAGCGGAACGCCCGCTCCACGGCCGCGAGGCTCTTGTACGCGCGAACCGTGTCCTTGGCCGAGAGTACCGACTTGGGCACGGAGGTTCGCAGCACGTAGAGCCCATCGAGGCGGGCCTCGGCCTGGATGGCGGCCTGCTTGCGCGTGTAACGGAACGTGGTGTCGGTGATGGAGAGCTCGAAGTGCTTGCCGACCTTGAAGCGGTCGAGCACCTTGCCGACCTTTAAGCCGATCTGGTCTTTGCCGCGCAGCGCCCGCTTGTCCCGTGCGGTGGCGGCGACGATCTTATCCAGATCCCGCTCGGTGGCCTTGAGTAGATCCTCCCGCTTCCGGGCCCGCTCGGCTTTGAGCAGAGGATTAAAGCATGCGATCAGCCGCTCGCCTGGAAAGTCGGGGTGGCGGATCTCGGCCAGATCAGTGCGATCGAACAGCGACAGCTGCAACGGCCCATCATCACTCGCGAGCGTACGGATCTGCTCGGTGCGCAGCGCACTGATCCAGTCGAGCCCCTCGACCGGCCGCAGCTCCTCATTGATTCGGGCGCTGGTCAGAAGCCCGCGATCGCCGACGAACACCACCCGCTCGAGGCCGAAGCGTCCTCGGACCTTCTCGATCTGATCGGCCAGGGTGGTGGGATCACCCGTGTTGCCTTCATAGACCTCCACGGCCACCGGACAGCCGTCGGCGTTGCACAGGAGTCCATAGACGATCTGCAGTGAGCCCTTCTTGCCGTCCCGGGAATGACCGATCCGCGCGAGCCGGCAGTGACGGCCTTCGAGATAGCTCGAGCTCACATCGTAGAGCACCAGCGTGCCGTTGGAGAGATGGCGCTTGGCCAGCGCGCGCTCGATCTTCGGCTGGCGCACGAGCAGCCAGTCCATCGCCGCATAGAGCTCGTCGGCTTCCACTTCGCCGAGGCGGAGCTGCTCTCCGAGGGTCGATGTCGCGCTGTCGGCGCTCAGCCGTCGCGCCGTCGCGAGCTTGGAACCGGGGGCGAGCACCCGGCCGGCGATCATCGCCACACAACGATCCCGTTCGGCACTGCGCTGGGCGGCGATCAGGCGATCGAGTCCGAGCTTCGTGAGCGTGCCGAGCACGGCGGCGACGTGGCCATGCGGGCGTGAGCGGACGATCTGAAAGGCCTCGTCTGCCGAGACGAAGCTCTCACCGCGCAGCGCCCGGCGAATCAGCTCGATGATCTCTTCCGGCAAATGGGAGAGATTGCCGACGGTCTCGTTTTTGACCTTGTCACCCTCGCGGTAGGAGCGCCGCAGCAGGTGATTTTTGTAGGTCCGCCCTTTGTATCGGCGGGTTGTGGTGACGACGTGAACGGCAGTTCCACGGCGGGCCATGTGCGGAATATACGCCGCTATCCCTTCACCATCAATCCCATCTTAAGATATTTTAGTGACTACAAGTCAAACCAAACGAACCCTACTGGAATAACAAAATCTATGGGAAAAACAG
>CAZMXY010000414.1:0-2038 GCA_964570345.1 uncultured Rhodothermales bacterium
CCGCGGGATTCGCTCGTGACGAGGGCCGCACTGGAGCAATTCGTTCGATACGGCGTGACCACCGTACTCGCGCTCGGGGGCGGTGGAGCCAACGACGAGCAGGTGGCGGAGCTCAAGAGATTGGAGCGAAGCAACGCCCTCGTCGCGCCGTGGCTCTTTGCCGTAGGAGGCCAGATCACGGCCCCAGGCAGTCATCCGATCACCACGATCATGCGGCTGCCGGCGGACGCCGACTCGGCGCGACTGCATCGAGCAGGAGTGGCAGCGATCGCCGAAGGTGACGACCCGTCCCCGTTGATGGCCAACAAGCAGCGGCTGGGGCTCGACGGCGTCAAGATCATCATCGAGTCGGGACCGCCGCCGTGGCACCCCAAGCCCCGCCTCTCGGTGGAGACGGCCCGTACGATCATCGATCACGCAACGCGGCACAACCTGCCCGTGTACGCCCACATCGAATCAGCCGAGGAATTTGCAGACGCCGTTCGGCTGGGGGTTCACGGCGTCATGCACAGTGTGCTCGACACCCTCATCGATGACGCCGCTCTGATCGAGCGCATGAAGCAAGAAGGCATCTGGTACGTCCCTACTCTCTCCGTCGTGTACGGCTTCCAATACCTCGATGAGCCCGAAAGACTGAACGACGACTTCCTGCAAGCCGGCGTCTCCAAGCGCGTGCTCCGAGGCCTGGAGCATCCGCTCTTCCGATTTGGATTCGGCCGCACCCTGGCTGGATACGATCTCTCGGAGTGGCTCGACATCGAGCTGCAAAATCTCGCTCGCCTGCACGAGGCGGGCGTCCGGGTGGCGCTGGGCACGGACGCGAGTACGCCTTTCAATTTCCCGGGCTATGGCGCGCACGTGGAAATGGAGCTCATGTCTCGCGCCGGCCTTTCCAATGCCGACGTTCTGCGCATCGCCACAGTCAATGGCGCCGGCTTTCTGGGCATCGAGGATCGCGTCGGCACGGTCGCTCCCGGAAAGATCGCGAACCTGCTCTTACTCGACGAGAATCCGCTTGCGGACGTTCGCAACACGCGCCAGATCGACCGCGTGATCTTGAAAGGGTACCTCGTCGATCCGAGCGTTCAGGTCGACGGCGAAGGCGGCGAGGATGTCTGAGACAACCCTGCGATACTCCCCTTGCGGAGCGCGAGACACGGAACGGAGGCCCTGACTGCCGCCGGGACCAACGCTTCCGCAGAGATTTTTTCAATCTGTAGGAACACGGGGGGTTCATCGCTGTATTGTTCACACATGAACGACATGGAAACTCGGGATCGACGAGCGGCGCGAGCGGCAGATGCCGCCGGCGGCGTGATGTTCTCACTGATCGGCGCGGCGCACGCACTCGAGGGACGCCTCGAAGAGGGCTTCGCGACGGTCGGATTGTCGGCGGCGAAATACAGCGTTTTGGCTCAACTTGCGGATGCGGGCGAGCCGCTGGCGCTGGGCGACCTGGCTGCACGGATAAGCTGCGTGCGCTCGAACATGACTCAGCTCGTGGATCGCCTCGAGGCGGATGGACTCGTTCGCCGTGTAGACGATCCGGCGGACCGCCGGGTGGTACGGGCCGCGCTCACGCCGCTTGGCCGGGAGCGGCAGGCGGCGGGCGCGAAGCAGCTGGAGAAAGTGCAGGAAGGATTTGCTGCCTCTTTAACCGAAGCGGATCGGATTGCCCTCGGGCGTCTCGTAGCCACGCTGAAGTAGCGCTCTTTTTTTGGCCATTCAGTTCATATATGAATAATGCAACGATGTAATGTGTAGGTATGATAAGGTGGCGCCGTCGACTCGCAGACGCGGGTCGTCCGGATCAAGATCTACCCGCGGCGCCCGTGGCCCGAATCCTTCCCGCGCGACGCGGCCAGGCATTGCAGCACACGTCACGAAAACCAATGTCCCGAGCGCGGCAATTTAACTCGTTCCTCAAGTTTTGATAAACGGAGACCACGATGAACACGACGACTTTGAGATCTCGAATTGGGAAGAGCCCGAATGCGGGTCTTCATGAGTCCGATCTTCTGCGCTACCTCGTCCCGGC
>CAZMXY010000415.1:0-2023 GCA_964570345.1 uncultured Rhodothermales bacterium
CAATGACGACCGTGCCGATCCCTCGTGGGCGGTTGGTATGAACGATGACGAAGCCGAGACACCACTGCGGCACCGCTCTACTATGCCCTTATAGTTCGATCCGTGCTCCGGCTACGTCGATGGAACGATAGATCGCCTCGATAATGCGCATATCTTGGAGACCTTCTTCACCTGAAACGCGGCTTTCTCGGTCTTCGAGGATGCACAGAGCGAAGTCGTCCATCTGCAGGGCCTGCTGACGAACATGGGCGAACTCCATGGGACCTGCGCTCGTCGTTCCAATCTGCCCCGAGTAGCCATAAGCGGAGTCGATTTCGGCCCATCCCCCTGGAGCGGTCATGTGGAGACGATTCACGGATCCCGAATACGAGGTGCTGTGCGTCGAGACGGCGCCCCCGGGAAATTCCATCTGCCAGAGGATCGTCTCGTAGATCTCCGTAAAGACGTCGGGGCGAGTGTTTACGGCCTGTGCTCGCACGGCGACGGGCTCTTCTCCAATCGTGTACCGGGCGCCTTGAATCGCGTAAATGCCGACGTCGAGCAGTGCGCCGCCTCCGGCCATCTCTTTGCTGAAGCGCCAGGCACCGGTATCCCGATACGTGAAGCTAAAACTGCCCTCGACGACGGAAACCGGACCGAACACTTCCTCTTGACCGAGGCGCATCATTTCGAGATGAAAGGGATCAAAATGGAGCCGGTAGCCGATCGAAAGCTTAACTCCGGCCTCGTCGCAGGCGGCGATCATTCGCTCGCAGTCGCGAACCGTGGTCGCCATCGGTTTCTCGCTGATGACGTGCTTCCCGGCACGCGCGGCGCGAATCGTGTACTCGGCATGCATGCTGTTCGGGAGCACGACGTAGACGATGTGGATCTCCGGATTGGCGACGATGTCGTCGAACGTGTCGTAATTGTAGACATTCTCGTCGTCGAGGCCGTGTCGGACCTTCCACGTCTCCGCCTTCGCCGGTGTGCCCGTGACAATGGCGGATAGGTAGCAGTGTTCCGTTTCCTGGAGGGCAGGCGCCAGCTGGCCCGTTGCGTAGTTGCCGAGACCGACGAGCGCTACGCCGAGTTGCTGCCGTTCCTTCCTTCGGGGAGGGCGACGTGCAGCGAGCGTCCGCACGTCAAACGGCGCTACGCCCGCGACGAGGGCTGCGGCCGATCCGCATGCCGCGCGGCGGAGGAAGCTTCGGCGCGACGTCACGGCTTCATGTTTTCTGTAATCAGGCATTTGCGCGTAACGTTATATGATCGGAGTGGGTGACGGATATGTGGATGTTTGGGCATAGATGGGACAAGCGCGCGGTGCCGGTCTCAGGATAGCCGAATTTTCACGGATCTCGAAATTTCACGTCTGTCGCAAACTTCTCGTCGCGAAAATCCGACGGCAGCCGACATATGTTACAGATGTGGTAACGACAGCTCGATCGCAGGCCGTGAATGCAGTCCACAACACGTGGGTGCATTCCGTCCCAAACATCGAACCCTCGCCTCCATTAAACCATTCTCACGGGGATCGATATATCTATGGTCCATAATTAGTTCAGTCGCCCGCAACATATTGCGTTACTCGATACCGATCACGCGAATCTGCGACACCATACCCCATCACTCGAATATGCGTCACCCGCGCCGGACGAAACTCGCCGCTGGCGCATCGATCCGCACGGCCATCACCCATCACTCGAATACTCGTCACCCGCGCCGGACGAAACGTAGTGGATCCATAAGGTGCATGAACGCCTATTTTCTGTCAATTCTGGCCGGTCTGGCGCTCGCATGGGCGCCTCTCGCGCAAGATGCCGAGGCGATGCAGCAAAACCGGGAGTCCGGGAGCGCCCAGGCAAGCATTTCGGGACGCGTGATCGACGACGAGGACGATGAGCCGATCGCGTCGGCCTCGATCGCCGTCTGGCGCGAGGCCGATTCCACGCTTGCGACCGGGACCGTGACCGGTGCCGACGGGACGTTCGAGATCGATGGTATTCCACGTGCAAGCTATTACGTGGAGATCAGTTTTGTC
>CAZMXY010000416.1:0-1980 GCA_964570345.1 uncultured Rhodothermales bacterium
GAGAACTTCGAGACCACCTCGAATCGCGGCGACACGGGACCGGTCCCGTCGCATACGGTCATCGATGCCGGCGCGCGATACCGATTCTCGCCGCGGCTCCAGGTCGTTCTGGCCGCGAAGAATCTTCTGGATGAAATCTACATCGGATCTCGTCTTCATTCGAATCCGGGCCAGCCCGAAGCCCACCTGAGCTCCGGCATACTTCCCGGAGCCCGGCGCCAGATCAATCTGGCCCTTCGCTACAGCTACTAACGCACAGGTAAACTTAGTTTCAGCCATGAAAATCCACGCGCTCTACTCTCTGCTTCTCGCCGCATTCATCGTACTGTCCGGCTGCGACGACGGCGGCGTCACCGATCCGGGCGACGACGGCATCCCCGTGCCTTCCGCCTACGCCTTCGACGGCCGCTTCGACCCCGGCACGAGTTCCGTCGAGTACGGCGGTCAGGTCGTGCGAAACCTGCTCATCAACGACCTGAAAATCCGGGTCGACGCCCTCAGCAAAGCAGGTGCGACGGCCATTACGGAAGAAGACCTGCTTCGCCGCTACGACTACGAGGACGCGTACGACCTTACGACATTGACCGCGGCGGGCTCGAATCCGCTCGTCGAGGACCGGTACACGGCCATCGCGACGGACAAGGACCTCATCGGCAAGCTCGACGCCGCGCCGCTGGTCGGATGGAACGTGCCGGCCGATGAGCTGATTCGCGGGTATTTCGCGGAGATCGCCGCGAGCTCGCAGGATGCCGCCAGGCGAGGGACGCCGGCCGTTTACACGACCGACGACGGGGTCGACATGAGCCAGATGATCAACAAGATCCTCCTCGGCGCCGTGGTGTACTCGCAGGCGACGGGGACCTACCTGAATAACATCGTGGACGGCGACAATACCGAGCCAAGCGGTGAGAATCCGTTCACCACGATGGAGCATCACTGGGACGAGGCGTTCGGCTACTTCGGCGCCGCGCGCGATTACGCACAGTACGCCGACGAGGACCTGGCGAACGACGTGCTCTGGCGGGACTCGAACGGAGACGGCGCGATCGACCTGACGAGCGAATACAACTACGCCTACGCGCGCAACGCCGCGAAACGAGACGTCGGAGGCACGGGAGTCGACTTCACGGGCGAAATTTTCGACGCCTTTCTCGAGGGTCGGACGGCGATCGTCAACCAGGCGTCCGCCGAGGAAATCCTTCAGCAGCGCGATCGCATCGTCGCGGCGTGGGAGAAAGTCATCGCCGCCACCGTCGTACACTACGTCAACGACACCGTCGACGACATGCAGGCGCTGACCGAATCGCAGGTCGAAGAGAAGAATCACGTCGCGCTGAACACGCACTGGGCCGAGATGAAGGGCTACGCCTTCGCACTGCAATACAATCCGTTCAAAGCGATCACGGACGCGCAGCTCGAGCAACTGCACACCTTGGTGGGTGACGCCCCGGCCTACGCCCTGCCGGGCACCGAGGCCTTCGACGAGGCCGTGGCGGACCTAACGGAAGCCCGGTCGATCCTGCAGTCCGCCTACGGCTTCTCCGACGCCAACGTGGCGGGGTGGTAATCGCGCGGCGGACGTACACGATCGCCCTGTTGGCGGCGTGCCTGGTCAGCCGCCTCGCCACCACGATTTACTACGTCGAGGACACGGACAGTCTGCGCTTCGCGCTGAGCGTCTACGACACGTTCGACCTGGCCTCGCTGCAGCCTCATTTTCCAGGGTATCCGGTTTTCTGGGCGGCCGCGAAGGCGTGCTATCTGCTCACCGGCAGCTTCGCCGCGGCGTTTTCCCTGGTGGGCGGCCTGGCCACGTTCGGCGTGATTTACTTCGCCGTCCGCCTGTCGGGTCGGGATCCGCTGTCGGTCGAAGGGCTCGCGATCGCCTTCGTGCTGTTCTTCAATCCGATGGTCTGGCTGATGGGGAACCGGTACATGCCCGACCTTCTCGGCCTCGCCGCCGCACTGGCCGCGCTGTGG
>CAZMXY010000417.1:0-1979 GCA_964570345.1 uncultured Rhodothermales bacterium
GGACGACGCCGCCCTGTATTCGCGTCGCCAACGTGTCGGAATGAACGATGAAGGTGCCCGGCCGACCGTAGGAAAAATGCAAGAGACGGCCGTTGAGCGGGCCCATTCGATCGCTCGTGACCCACGTCTGTCCCGCGCCGGAAGGATCGACGTGATGAGGAATCCAAGTGATCGGCCGCTCGGTATCCGCCGTGTCCCCATGAGCCGTCGCCGGGACGCCGTAATAGCCGCCCTTCCGAACTGCGTAGATAGGTGTCGCAGGAACGAAATTACCCTGCTGATCCGCCGCCGTCAGCGTGCCCGTCTCCGGATGAACCCCGATGAACGGCTCCCGGAATCCGGATGCCACCACCGTTACACTTCGTCCGTCGGCGGAGATCTCCATGACGGTCCCGGCGTGGCGTGATCCCGCGCGAAAGCCCTCCATGATCGGTCCCGAGGTTCGCGGACCGGCATTCAGCGCCCCGCCCTTGGACACGTAAAATCCCCCTCCCGGCCGAGCCTCCATCGAGAGCGGCCATTCGCGCGTCTCGGTCGACTGGATGATACCGTTGCTGAAGCTTTCGTAGTAATCGGCCTCGCCGTCGCCGTTCAGGTCGTGCAGCCGAACGATCCCTTCCCGGCCGTACACGTAGATCCGGTCATCGACGACGGCAAGACTCAGGGGCTCATAGAGACCGGACGCGAAGCGGCTCCACCGAAGGCGTCCCGAGTCGGGCGGCGAGGCCGTCCACACGTCACCTTCGAACGTGACGGCGGCCATGCCACCGTCGTCGAAGAACGCCACGTCCCCAACGCGTACGTTGCGCCGCCAGGGATTAGGATTGGGCAGTTCAATCCTGTCAAACACGAAGGCGCTCGTATCCGGCGCGAGACGTAGCGCCGTGTGCACCGATTTCGGCCACCGGCCCGGGCCTCCGTCCAAAAACGACCAATCCATCTCAACCGGAAGCTCGAGCATCCGGTAGAAACGGTCGAGACGGTCGACGTGCCCGCTCCATGCCGCGATTCGAAACGGCGACGAAGGCGCACCGGCGGCCACGTCCAGGACGACGTACCGACCGTCGACC
This sequence comes from uncultured Rhodothermales bacterium, assembly GCA_964570345.1. GTDB lineage: Bacteria > Bacteroidota > Rhodothermia > Rhodothermales > VXPQ01 > CAZMXY01. The sequence goes on from CAZMXY010000417.1 coordinate 1,071, forward strand.
ACACGGAGACCGTGTCCCTCCGGCGCATCGTCGATGGCGACCGCCGTCACGTCCTCGCCGCCCGGATCGTGCCTGAGCACGACGACCCGTGCATCGGCTCGGAGCACGTCCGCGTCGACCGCCTCTGACGCCACCAGCGTCAGCGGCTCGGCAACGCGTCCGAGCTGGAACGTACGCGTAAAAATCACCTCGCCATTCGACGCCACGGCGCCGGGCATCTCGAAGACGTCGGTGCCCTTGACCTGATAAGAAAGAACCGCGCGAGAGCCGTTCACATAGAGGCCGTTCCAGCGACCGACGCGGTCGTCGAGCGGGCCCCGACCCGGATCGTCGGGGTTGCGGCCGGCTGGACGCGGGTCTTCGAACGCCGGGGATCCGGCCATCCACCCCGGATAGATACCCGTCGCGACGATAGGCGACCCCAACACCTCCGGAATGGCATTCGACCGAGAGTTCGGCTGGTGGTAGGACACCTGCGCCATCGTCGTGAGGGACATGTAGCGCCCCTTCCATGCCACGACCATCCGAAGCAGGTCGGGATCGAAGCAGGCAAAGACCCCGTTTCCGAGCCGGAGAACCACGCCACGAACGCTCAGATTGGGGCGCGGAAGGTGCTCGGCCAGCCCGCCTGCGTCAAGCGTCGTCGTAACGAACGGAAAGTTCTGCTCGACGAAACTGTCGAATCGCGTGGAATCGGTGGGGGCGGCCTTTTCGGATCCTTGCGGCGCGGGTCCCGATAACCCGGCGAACACCAACGTCAGGCTCAGTGCACCGAAGAGAAGGCGAATCATGGACTATTTTCAGGAAACCCGGGCGACGTCCGTATCCACCGTTCGCGGCTGAAAGACGGTCAAGACCGACGCGATGAAACTCGTGCCGACGAGCAGGGGCAGGTCCATTCGGAGCTCC
>CAZMXY010000418.1:0-1978 GCA_964570345.1 uncultured Rhodothermales bacterium
GGAATCGAATGGGCAGTTAGACAATCCGAAGAATTGATGAGTGCCGACGTGCCTTGCATCCATTTCTATATCATGTCGAATGCAGATCACGTGACTCGCGTCGTCGAGCCCCTTCGAAAGATGGCGTAGCACGATCGTGTAGAGCCGATCTATTTTATGTAGTCTTTGTCCGTACTGCGGAGTTTGGCTTTGTATTTCTTGATCTGGCGGCGAAGGGCTTTGACGCACCGGTCAATGGCGTCCTCGTGGCTCGTGCCCTGGCTATTGGCCGAGAGCGTTTTTTGATACACGTGAACGATAATTTCGGCGGACTTTCCGGCGGCCGGTCCACCGTCCTCACTGAGGACTACCCGCGCTTCCGTGATGCCGTCGTAAACGCGCTCCAGCTTGGTCAACTTATCCGAAGCGTAATCACGAAGTGCAGGGTTGGCCTCAAAGTGACGAGCGGTGATCTGAGCTTGCATGCTACCCTCCTCAGATGATTCGTTCTATACGGTGGAGGGGTCACGAGTGGAACGGGTGCCCCTCCGATACTTCTTACCCAAATCGCGTCTGATAGTCAACCTGTCAACGTCGAAACGGGTTCTACCGGCTGTCGGGTCGACCCGGCCGATCGTCCATCTTGTCAGGATGGATTCATGTGTGAACTACCGGATGTCGGTCTCGGTGAGATAGCGATCCTCGAGTTCGTGCATCGTCCTCTTTCTTTCGAGTGTGTCATCTGAATGTCCGGTGAGATGAAGGGCTCCGTGGATCGCGTAGCGCATCACCTCTTCTTGAAATGATGCATCGAATTCGGCATGGCGTTCGAATGCCGTATCGAGGTCCACGTAGATTTCCCCCTCAAGGTCGAGGTCTAGCGGAGAATAGCGGAAGGCCAGGACGTCCGTGTCGAAATCGTGGTCGAGATACGTCCGGTTCAGTCGGCGGACGGCGTTGTGGCCTGCCTGAATGAGCGTCACCCGTTCGACTTCCACGCCCTCGCTTCGGAAGACGTGCGTCAAGACGCGGTGGCAGAGAGAAGCGTCGACGGAGAGCGATTCGTGCTCGATTTCGATCGTCAGGCCGCCCTCCGCGTTCATCCGAGGTCGTCGAAGAGGGTCTCCGTCATCGAGAGAGCGACACTGCTCATTACCAATTCGGAAGGGAGTTGCGTGAAGTCGGCTGAAAGGAGGCGAGCGTCGACGTTCGCGTACAGGGACGAGCCGGCTTCGCGTTCGATCACCAGACCGTTCGTTACGCCATTTCTGCGAGCAAAAAAGATGACTTCGCCCAGCTCCTGACTCGCGATGAACCCGGTGCAGCCCTGCAACTGGAGAAACGAGCTCGCCGCGTAGACGGAAACGAGATTCCCCGGCTGATCGTCGCGAACGCCATCAGGCAGGTCGAGAACCGGCGTGATTTCGAGTGACAGGCGGCGCCCGCTGGTTTCGTCGAATAGCTCGTACCGCACCAGCGATTTATCGCGTTTCGGCGCCGCTCCGAGGACCGTACCGATGCGATCGAAATCTTCGTCCGAGAAGGAAAACGCCATGTGGGAATCAGCGCCTCGCGTAGATCATACAAAAACTGCCATCGACGATGGCAGCCGTGCAATCATATACGTATGGCAGGGGAACGTGATTCCCTGAAAATATGCGCCGGCCCCGGTAATTACAATCAACCTATGCGCTGGCGCTGATCGAACCGGACGAACCGGAATCGCCGTCGTAGGCCTGCTCGCGACGATCGACGGGTGGTGCGGCGACGGGGAACGAGTCGGACTGCTCGCCGTCGAGGGGCGGTTGTTCGGCCGCGTCAACCGGAATGACGTCGACGGCATGCAGACCCTTTGGCCCATCCGTCAGCTCAAACTCCACAACCTGGCCGGTGCGGAGTGTCTTGAAGCGCCTCTCCGTTTCAATCGCTGAGTAATGGACGAAAATGTCGCTGCCCCCTTCAGGATGTACGATGAAGCCGTATCCTTTCTTGGCGTCAA
>CAZMXY010000419.1:0-1973 GCA_964570345.1 uncultured Rhodothermales bacterium
CTGACCTCGACCGTCCGAAGCGTATGCCGGCTGTCCTTGTAAAAACCCGTCACGTCCAGCACGAAGAAGTCGAGGAAGTTCCGCTCGATGCCGACCTCGTAATTGATCGTCTTGGTCGGGCGCAAATTTCGATTGCCGATCATAACCGGAATGTCTTCCGTAGCGGCCAGCGTGTCCGTCACGATCATCGTCGTCAGGCTTCCCGAAACGAATGCACCGAGACCCTCTCCGTCGTCGAAGAAGGAGGGGCGCTGGAAGAAATGGCCGTACGAAAAGTGCAGTACCGTATTCTCGTCAATGGGGTGCGACACTCCGAGCCGCGGACTGATCTGCGCGTATAACTTGGTCGATTCGCGCTCGCCCCCCAACGGATTGAACAGGTCCGTAAAGACCTCGTCGTTCGAATTGTAGAAGTCGAGGCGCACGCCCGCGTTCGTTATCAGGCCGCCGAATTCAATCTTGTTCTGCAGATAGGCGGCGCCCTGGTAGGGACGGTAAACGTTGTCGTCGATGCTGTTGCCGGGAAACTTAGCTTCGTTGTAGTGATCGAGGTCGTAATAGGTCGCGTCCAGGCCCGACTTAACGTGCCACACTTTCGACAGCTGATTGCTGTACTGCGCCGTAAGAGACCATTCGGTATTGTCATTGTCGAAGCGATAGAGATAGCCCGACGTGTGATAGCCGATCCGATTGGCGAAGCCGCCCGGGATCTGATTCCCTGCTTCGTCATGCGCCCGGAGGTTGTCCCGAGTGGCTTCCGATGCATCGAAGCCCAGCGAGTCGCCCGGGAACGTCCACAGCTTGCGACGGGCGTTCAAACGAGAGAGTTTGATCTCGTACATCGATGAGGGACTGAGGACGTGGCTATATCGGAGGGTCTGTCCCTGCGTGGACGATTGTTGAAAACCCGCTTGATCAAAGTAGGCGTATCGTGCTCCTACACCGTAGGCACTGGCCCAGAACTCGTCGGGCCAGAAACCCCAGCCGGCGTCCTCGTTGCCGTAGAATCCGGACGCGGTCAGCTTCTTGCCGCCGCCGATCTGCCAGCTTAGTTTGAAATTTCCGTCGAACCACTCCCCTCGTTCGCGAAAGGCGTTGCCCATGATCGGTGGTTGGGAGCGGTACTTGCCGCTGCCGTAGAAGAACAGGCCGTCGAGGAAAGGCAAGGGCCCTCCGATGCCGATCTCGGTCTCGTAGATAGGGATCTGGTCGTAGCTGGTTAGCGGCTGATGCGTATCGAGGTAGTTCTGATGGGCCTCCTCCGGCGTCCATTCACTTCGGGGATCGTTCCCGGAGATCCCATTCGGATCGACCCACATGTCAGGATACTCGATCCACCATTCGAGATGCCTCGCATGCGTGTTCTCCCAGTAAAGGTCTGAGCTTCGGTCGTAGAATCCGTCCCCCCAGTGACGCACGCCGGGCGGGCTGTAGCGGCCGTCCAGAAAGAATTCGTACCCTCCTGTGCCGTCTTTGGTGATCACGTTTATAATTCCCGATCGCGCCTCGCCGTATTCCGCATTGAAGGCGCCCGTGATGACCTCCATCTCCTGGATCGAGCTCAAATTGATTCGAGTGTACGGACTGTGGTTCACCGGATTGCCGACGCGGGCGCCGTCCAGAACGAAGGCGACCTGGTCGATGGTGCCGCCGCGAAACACCATCTCGCCGCTCTCGACGTTTATGCTCGGCAGACTCGCGAGTACGTCGTTCAGGTCGCGGGTGGGACGTGCCGTAATCTCCTGCGAATCCATCACGACCATCGACGTCGTCTTGTCTCGTTCGATCAGCGGGCGCTCGGCGGTAACGACGATCTCTTCGTCGAACTCGAGCGTCTCCGGCTGCATCTCGAAATCGACCTCGGCCGTGGCGCTCGAGGATACGCGGACGTCGGTTACCGTCACCGATCGAAACCCCACGAAGGACGCCCGCACGTCGTACGTCCCCGGAGGGAGGTTCGCGATGAAATAGTC
>CAZMXY010000420.1:0-1949 GCA_964570345.1 uncultured Rhodothermales bacterium
CTTCGTCCGTGACTACGACCCGGACTACATCATGGAAGCGTGCGAGCGGAGCCTCCAGCGCCTACGGCGAGATGCGATCGATTTTTATCAGCTGCACTCCGCCCGCGTCACCGAGCTCGAGGACGGCGCGTGCATACGGGCGATGGAGTCGCTGCAGGAAACGGGCAAGATTCGCTACTGGGGAGTGTCCCTGAACACGTTCGATCCGCATCCGGAGGCCGACTATCTGTTCGAGCACGGCCTCGGCCACGGCATCCAGGTCGTGCTTAACGTCATCAACCAGCGCGCGGTCGGACTCATCGCCCAGGCCGCACGACGCGGATACGGCGTCATCGCGCGCATGCCGCTGCAGTTCGGACTGCTCACCAGCAAGTTCGACGCGAACATGCGCTTCGACGAGCGCGATCACCGGCACATCCGCCTCACCCCGGAGGTCCTGCGGAGAGCCGACGAAAAGCTCGAGCCGGTGCGGCTGCTGGCGGAGAAGTACGGCGCGTCCCTCACTGCGCTGAGCCTCAGCTTCGTCCTCAACGTGCCGGGCGTGAGCACCGTCATCCCCGGCATCAAGTCGCCAGATCAGGCCGTGAGCAACACATCCGACCTGATCGAGCTGGATGAGGATGACGTGAACGCCCTCCACCAACTCTTCGAGGCGGACCTGGACGACTTCCTCGAGTTCATGCGCGAGGTCGAGGGGGCGTGATCGTCAGTTCGAGTGACGGCCCAACGCGCCGATGCAGTGTCGAAGGGATGGCCGATAACGACACCCCACCGCGCCGGAATGACGAAGAGGGCCCGAAAAACAGGCCGGCCTGAGCGGGACCAAGCGGCCTCAGTCTTCGTCCTCGAGGACGAACGTCACCATCATGTTCACCTGGTACTCGGTGGTGCGGCCCTGATCGAGGCGGACGTGCTGCTCCTTGATCCACGCGCTTCGAACGTTGCGAAGTGTCTTATTCGCGCGCGCGATCCCCTTGTCGATGGCGTCCTCGAAGCTTGTGGGTGATGTCGAGCTGATTTCGGTGACTTTCGCGATGGACATGGTTCGTTCTCTCGGATAGTAAGTGATTGTGGTGGGATCCTGCGGCCGGTTACGTTCCTCGAGATCCGAGGAAGCCGCCGACGATTCCGGCGATGTCGTCCACCATCGACCCATCGCGATCCCGGTCGAGCAGCGGCTCGAGCATGGAGGTGATTCCACCGGCAGCGGTGTTCCTGTCCACGGGGGCTGGCGCGTTTCCCGCCGATTGCCGTGACAGCCCGCCCATCGCCATCGCAGCGACGAGCGGGAGCATCTTCTTAAGGATGCTCGTGTCGATCCCCGTCTTCTGCGATGTGCGTGCCGCGACCTCTCGACTGACATCTTTGCTTCCGAAAACATGTCCCAGAATCGCGTTGCCGTCGGCCGTCGTGGCCGGGTCTGAGAGCGTGGTCGGATCCTCGAGATAGGTCTGGTGCCGACCGCTCGAGAGGGCCGCTACGAGGCTCGTAACACCCTCCTGCGTGGACATGTTCTTCTGTAACCCCGCAGCGAGCGCCGGCATGAGCGCGGTCACTGCCGCCGAGGCCTGATCAGGGGCGAGCCCGAACCATGCGGCGAGCTCGTGTACCGCAGCGCCGTTCCGAGCGCCCAGTATCGTGTCGAGAATATTCAATGCCTGTGCTCCAGTTGAATGAATGAGCGCGTGTTCTTCACGCGTGGGCCCCCGCACACACCAGCCGCCTCCCTCGCGGCCTAGTTAATCCATCCGGAGGTGATCGAAACTCCCGGTTCCCGCCGTCGCCCTACTCAACCTCGAAGGACTCGGTCTCGACACTCTCACCGTTGAGCAGGATCTCAACCGTATAATCGCCGCTCGGTAAGCCGTCGGGCATCGAGATGTGGAACTCGGTGGTCGCGGATCCGGTCGGCGAAATGGACTGCGACGTTTCGTCGACGACCTGACCGT
>CAZMXY010000421.1:0-1946 GCA_964570345.1 uncultured Rhodothermales bacterium
TCGCCTACGATGCCGAGCATCTGTACGGAGGCGGGTCGTGCTCCGTCGATTCCGATTTCGCCACGGTTCGCTACTTCGAAGCCGAACCGGCCGGCGGTACGGCCGCTGAAGATGACAGATCGCTTCCGGAAGGATATGTGCTCTCTGCGGCGTATCCGAATCCCTTCAATCCCTTCACCACGTTTACGCTGTCGCTTGCCCGCCCGCAGCACGTAGCGATCGCCGTCTTCGATGCGTCCGGGCGTGCGGTCGCCGTCCTTCACGAAGGAATGCTGGCGGCGGGAGTTGCGCATCCGTTCACGCTCGACGCTCGGTTGCTGCCGTCCGGCATCTATGTCGCGCGAGCGCTGGGAGAGGATTTTTCGGCGACACGACGGGCCGTCCTGGTGAAGTGAGCAGGCGTCGCAGCCGTCGAATGAGTGTTCGTGAACGGCACCGTAGCAATAGATTTGGGAGCTCCGCCTTTCCGAATTCAATCGGACGGCTCTCGCTCTGCAGGGCGATACGTCCTACGGTGAGTCGTTTGCCGTCTTGCTTTTCCGCGGGATCAAAATCGCTGATCATCCCGCCGCCGATTTGCGGACCTCCGTACTCCACGAGGTCGCTACGCTCGAGGTTCGAAGATATTCTCCACGCGGTGTCACGCAGGAGAAATACGGGGCGACCCGCTTTGCGGTAGCCGTTGAGAATGGTTTCGACCGGAAATGTGACCTTGCGCCGCCATTCCGCGGGGCGAGCGGCCAAGCTGGCTCACTCATAGCGCAGGCTCGCGACCGGATCAGCCAGGGCAGCTTTGATCGACTGATAACTCACCGTCAGCAAGGCGATCCCTACAGCCGCCACACCCGCCATCACAAATGCCCACACCGGCACGTCGATACGGAAGGCGAATTCAGCGAGCCAGCGCTGCATGATGACGTAAGCAACCGGCGCCGCCATGATAAAGGCGAGGCCGAGCATTCGCAGGAAATCCTCTGAGAGCAAAACCGCGATGCCGGGCACGGAGGCACCGAGCACCTTGCGCACACCGATCTCTTTCGTGCGCTGCTGGGCCATGTAAGAGGCGAGACCGAAAAGGCCCAGGCACGCGATAGCGATAGCGAGACCTGCGAAGAGGCTGAAGAGGGCGGCGAAGCGCCGATCGTTCCGATACTGCTGGTCGAACTGTTCATCGACGAAGGTGTAGCGGAAGGGATCCGCCGGAAAGAGCTGCTTGTAGAGCTGCTCGATTGCGGCGATGGTCTGGGACAGATTCTCCGTGCCCACTTTGATTGAGACTTGAGCCTCACCGCGACCAAGTATGAAGATGCCGGACTCGCGCGCCTCGTGCGCAGACGACCAGTTGAAGTCCTTGAAGACCCCGACGATACGAAACCGATTATCGCCTTCTAATTCCTGACCGAGCGCATCCTCCGGCGCGTTGAAGCCGAGCGCTTGAATGGCCGTCTCATTGGCTATGATCGGGCTAGGCTCTCCTTCCGGAATCGGCGTCGAGATATTGCCAAATCCCTCGCCAGCCGCAAGTTCAAGACCGTAGAAACCCGCGAAGCTGGTGTCAATCAACGTGCCGGAGACGGTAATTTCCGTGGACGGATCAGCCGTTGCGCGGCGCGCCGTGGTCCTGAAGGCGAACCCTGTGCCCGGAACCGTGAACGATGTAGCGGTCGCCCGAATACCCGGCTGCCGGCGCAGTTCTCGAGTAAAGGTTTCGATCACCTCCGCGCGGTCGGAGCCTTCCGGCAGCACCCGGGGACCGGGAACGGTGAGGATTTGCTCGAGGTCGATGCCGAGATCCATGTGCCGCATGAAGTCGACCTGGGCGTACACGACGGACGTCCCGACGATTAGGACGATGGCGGCAGCGAACTGGAACACGACGAGACCGCGCCGCGTGCAGCCGGGCGAAGCGGACGACTTCGGGCGCCTCCTGCGCCATCGCCGGACCC
>CAZMXY010000422.1:0-1941 GCA_964570345.1 uncultured Rhodothermales bacterium
CCGCAGAAAGTACGGATATGAAGACGCTGATAACGCTACCCGCACGCATGATGGTAACCGTTCTTTTCATCCTTCTTGTCGGTTGTCAGAGCATGGACCGCGCGGCGGTCGACCAACCCGGACTCGTCGACATTACAGCGGTAGGACTGGAATTCGAAGGACCGGACGAGATTCCCTCAGGATGGACGACCATTCGGCTCACAAATGCTTCGGAAATGACGCATTTCGCGCTCTTCGCGCGATACCCCGAGGAACGAGGAGTAGACGACCACCAGACGGTCGTCGCGCCTATCTTTCAGGAAGGAATGGATCTGCTCAATGAAGGACAGGTCGATGCCGCGATGGCGGAGTTCGGCAAGCTTCCTGAATGGTTCGGCGACGTCGTCTTCTTTGGCGGCCCAGGCTTCGTCTCGCCCGGGCGGACGGCACAGGCGACTGTCGACCTTCAGCCCGGCACATATGTGGTCGAGTGTTACGTTAAAACGGACGGCGTCTTTCACTCCTACAATCCATCTCCCGGGGAATACGGAATGGTTCATGAAATCAAGGTCCGCGAGGAATCGAATGGTCTAACTGCGCCTGCGGCGAGTATCGAAATCGTTCTCTCCGGCGAGGACGGCATCGATGTCGATGAATACGTATCGCCAGGACGGCACACCGTCGTCGTCCACTTCGAAGATCAGAGGGCGCACGAAAATTTCGTCGGCCATGACGTACATCTCGTTCGGCTGAACGATGATCAGGACCTCGACGGACTCTTGGACTGGATGGACTGGACGCAGCCGACTGGACTTGAGACGCCGGCTCCTGTAGAATTCATCGGGGGGACTAACGAAATGCCTGCCGGTGCGACGACATATTTTACGGTCGACGTCGAGCCGGGCAGGTATGCCTGGGTCGCCGAGGTGCCCACTGCAATTGACAAAGGTATGCTGAAGACATTCCGCGTCTCAAGATAGCGTCATTAGAAAGTGTCTCTTACTACGCCGTCGCTCTCGCCATTCCAGATGGCGATTTACCCAACGAGTCGCAAGGCCTTTCGATCGCTCCCCAGAGTTCGCCTCGATACGTCGCAAAAGCTTGGCGCTCAGGATTCGGCGAACGATTGATGCGCCCTTCAATCCCACGCGCCACGACGTCCAGTTCCGCCTATTGGACGAGAGTACCAATGCTGTGGCGCCCTACCGTCAGGAAGAAATGATGCCCGCATCCTCCGATGCCTCCGGCATCGCGGGAGGACGGTTCGTCACGGACGGATCGACGATCTCGTCATGCGGACTTTCGGTGCGACCCACCGTCGATCGACGGTCGGCTCGCGCCTCTGAGCCGGTGTGTCGTCCCGGTTTTGGGCTACGGTTAGACAGCAAGTCATCCTCCATTCGGAGCTCGTTCGATATGGCGCGTCCGGCCTCGCGAAATTCCCGGATTCCGCTTCCGAGTGCACGGGCGATCTCCGGAATCCGCTTTGCACCGAAGACGAGAAGAATCGTCACCATGATGACGAATAATTCGACGGTACCGATGTTACCCAACATGGTCGTGGCCTCCAGTTTCCGTGCCCGGATTAGTGAATGAAGAGCAAGTAAGCAAGCGCACCCGTAGCGCCGACCAGAAAGCTCACGAGAGCGACGAACAAGAAGACGATCACCGGCCTGTCCCGATCGTCAGCGTCGATCAACCCAAGGCGGTGAGAGGCCGGATGGGTGTTCGCTGAGCGGCGGCTCGAATTCGTGGATACGTCCTTCGCCGCGAATAGGCGATTCGGCGTCGGATGGGAAAGCGATGCCGGCATAAGGCACTCCGGCCGCGGAGCGGCGCAGGCAAATGCAGTGACGTGACGGGCGGCGGCCCGCATGGACCGCGCACCGAGTGGGTTCCACCGCTCGCGACACCGCCCCGCGGCGGACAATTCGAGACGGGGACGATCGGATCAACATCGGC
>CAZMXY010000423.1:0-1933 GCA_964570345.1 uncultured Rhodothermales bacterium
GCCGCCCGCTACGTGGGCATCGAGACGGGGATGAACTCGCTCCTTCGGCCGGCGCTCTACGGCGCCTATCACGAGATCGTTAACCTGTCGAAGCTCGATGCTCCCCTAGAGATGACCGCCGACGTCGTGGGGCCGATCTGCGAGACCGGCGACGTGCTCGGCTACGGCCGCCGCCTGCCGGAGACGGACGAGGGCGACGTCATTTTGATCGCGACCGCCGGTGCCTACGGCCACGTTATGAGCAACGCCTACAACCTGCGCGACGCGGCGGACGAGGTGGTGCTACGCGCAGCGGCGGCGACGGCAAAGTCCGAAGGTGTGAGGGTGGAGAGCGAAGAGGCGTAAAGGGCGTCACGTCGCGGATGCGTCGGTGTGCTGCCACAGAAAAAACGCGGCGACCACCAGGGCGTGACTGATCGTGCCGTCGGCGATCAGCGCAGGCACGTCGGCGGGATCGATCAGCACGACGTCGATGTCCTCCGTCGCGTCTAGATTCTGCGCCCGAACCCGCCGTACGTTTCGGGCCAGGTAGGTGTGGCACCGGTTGTTCTGGATGGCCGGGTTCGGAGCGACCACGCCGATTTCGACGAGGTCGCCCGCCGTGTAACCCGTCTCTTCGAGCAGCTCACGGCGGGCCGACTCGATCGGCGACTCGGCGTCGTCGATGATTCCCCCCGGGATTTCGAGCGAAATTTCCTCGGTGCCGTGGCGGTACTGGCGCACGCAGACGATCCGGCCGTCTTCGGTCAGGGGGATCACGTTCATCCAGTCGTTCGCCTCGACCACGAAAAAACTGTGTTCGGATCCCGATGCGGGCGACCGGGCGAAATCCTCGCGGATGCGGAACACGCGGTAGTCGCCGCGCGGAACGCTCTCGAGTTTCTCCCACTTTTCAATCATCCTTTCCCTCGCGATGGTCTCGTGGAGCTGCTCCGATGGCTACGTCGCCGGGCGCCTCACCCGCGCGGCCGCTCGTCGCGATCGGCGCGGTCCTCGGGAGTGACGACGTCGAGGTGGCCGTCGTTGATCAACTCGACGAGCAGCGCCGGAAAGTCCGGCTGGTCGAGATGCGGGCGGAGCGTCTCCGCGGTGAGCGGCGTCGTGCCGGTGAGCAGCGGCGCCGCGAAGGCGAACTCGGGCTCGAGGATGTATTCGTCGCCGTGAACGAAGAGGCTGATCGATCCGCGCACGTGCTTCACGTAGGCGAACCGCGTAGGCGCCAGGCGTTCGAGCTCCGCGCCTTCGTCGAGGGCCCGGGTCATTTCGTCGACGTTCCAGGGCTCGTCCGGCAGGACCGGCAATTCACCCCGCTTCGGTTCGGTCACGAAGTAGCCGAACCACCGGTCGATCTCTTCGTCCGGCATGGCGTTTCGGATGACTTTGCGGACGCGCTCGAGCGCCTCGTGCCCGATCAAGCCGGGATCGTCCTGCGGTTCGAGATCGGGATCGGCGTAACGGTCAAGCGGATCGGTCTGTTCGAGCACGCGGCCCAGGAATCCACTTAAAATCTCCTCGTTGCTCGGCGCCCGAAATCCGATCGAGTAGGTCATGCAGTCGTCGACGGCGATCCCGTGATGGGCCAGGCGAGGCGGCAGGTACAGCATGTCGCCCGGCTCGAGCACGTACGTCTCGTCCGGCTTGAAGTCGGCCAGTACGCTCACGTCGACGTCGGGGAGGAGGTCGGCGTCGTCGGTGGGCGTCGTTTCGATCTGCCATTCGCGGCGGCCCATCGCTTGCAGAAGGAAGACGTCGTAATTGTCGACGTGCGCGCCCACGCTCCCGCCCGCCGGCGCATAGCTGACCATTACGTCGTCGATTCGCCAGTTGGGGACGAAGCGAAACAGGTCGAGGAGGTGCGCGACGTCCGGCACCCAGCGGTCGACCTCCTGCACGAGAAGCGTCCAGTGCTTCTCCGGCAGTTCCGTGAAATCCT
>CAZMXY010000424.1:0-1924 GCA_964570345.1 uncultured Rhodothermales bacterium
ATCCACGCCGCTCGAGATCCCTATCGAATCGAGTAGATAGACGACGTCCTCCGTGGCGACGTTGCCCGCAGCCCCGCGGATGAAGGGGCAGCCGCCCATCCCGCCCAGCGACGTGTCGAACCGATCGACGCCCTGCTTGAGAGCCTCGTAGACGTTCGCCATGCCCAGTCCGCGGGTGTCGTGGAGATGCAGCACGATCGGCACGTCACGGGCCGCCTCACGGACGGCACCGACACGCTCGGCGATCATCGCTGGATTCGCCATGCCCGTCGTGTCGGCGAGGGAGATGGATTCGAGGCCCATCCCGGCGAAACGTCCCACCAGCTCGACGATACGCCCGACCGGCGTGTCGCCCGGCGACTTGAATCCGAAGACGGTCTGAAAACCCATCTGAACGGCCATGCCGTATGCTCTCGCACGCTCGACCATGCGGACGGCCTCGTCCGCGGCCTCGTCCACCGTCATGTTGGCGTTCTCGAGCGAGTGCTCGTCCCACGTCGCGATGGAGAGATCGATCGCCTGCAGCCCCGACTCGTGCGCCCGCTCGACGCCGCGCGCGTTCAGCGCCAGGCCCGAATACCGTACCCCGTCTACTGCGGGCAGACGGGCGATGACCTCCTCCGCGTCGGCCATCTGAGGCACCCACTCCGGACGGACGAAGGAGGCGACCTGGATCCGCGGCAGTCCGGCCTTCACGAGGCCGCCGATGATTTCGACCTTCAGCTTCGTCGGAATGTACCTGTCCTCGTACTGAAAGCCGTCGCGCGGACCGACTTCGCAGAGAAGGACGCTGCCAGACGTTTGCATTTCGTAGACCGTCTTGAAGCGCACGAATGAAAAAGGGCCGAGCGTTACGGCGCCCGGCCCAAAAGAATATGCACTACTGCTACGAAATGTCCGCCGATTCACGGAATCGACGTACGAAGTTTCCTATTTCCTCGTGTACGTGCGTGCACGTCTTTCCTCCCCCTACGCCGCCCGGGTCATCATCACGAAATCCCGAACCTCCTCGATCCCGGGCACTTTGACTTCGTCCGGACCCAGATCCTGCCACGCGTCGCTGATGAAATTGGCGAGAGCGACGCGCTCCTCCATCGTCGTTTCCTCGGCATCCAGGAGGTCCATGATCTCATCCCAGGCCGAATCGGTGATCTGACCCGCGACGTAGCGAGCGAACAACAACGACATGGCGGTTACTTTACTACCGCGAAGAGTATGCAGGGTGGCTGGCATGGTTGATCTCCGATACGTTCAAGGGTGACGAGACGTACGCTTTGTCATTCTACCTCACGACCGTAGCATAAACTGTGCCAAAGCTTGCTTTACGCCCGTGTCGGCGGGTCGCGGACGGCCGGATTCAAGCGGGCCGCCGCCCTTTTTCGCCTCGCGAGGCCGGGCGGTCCTACTCGAGAGTGTCGACACGAGTGGACGGGTCCGTGGGAAATGAATGGCGAAGCCGACGACGTGCCCGTATCGGCGTCCTTTCGTCGAGAAAGGGCTCTATCGAATAGACCCGCGTGCCGATTTGGCGGTCGGAAGGAGAAGGGGAAATCCGGTCACGTCACGCGGCGTTCCAACGGGAGGTGCGCCTGCTCGCGCCCGGATAATTCGCTCAGTCGCTCAGAACGATCTCCTTTCGGAGGCGGGCGACCGGGGTGCCGAGCTGTTCGCGATATTTCGTAACGGTGCGACGCGCGATCTGGAAACCTCGCTCCTCGAGCATGTCCGCGATCTTCTGGTCCGACAGGGGCCTGGTCTTGTCCTCCTCGTCGATGATGCCCTCGATGATCGCCTTGACCTCCTTGTTCGAGACCTCCTCTCCGCTGTCGGTGGTCAGGCCTTCCGAGAAGAAGTACTTGAGCTCGTAGACGCCGAACTCCGTCTGGACGTACTTGCCGTTGACCACCCGGCTGACGGTCGAAAT
>CAZMXY010000425.1:0-1923 GCA_964570345.1 uncultured Rhodothermales bacterium
GCCATCATGCTCTCGCTCCTGCTCCTGCCGGTAGTGAACCGCGTGGCCGAAGTGGAGATGACGCGCGACCTCTGGCTGGACGGCCGCTTCTGGGCAGTATTCCTGGGCGTATTCGGTGTTGGAGCGCTGCTCTCGGGCATGTACCCGGCCTTCGTGCTCTCCTCCTTCAAGCCGGTGACGGTGCTGAAGGGGAAGGTGGGCGCTTTCGCCTCCAACATGCCGCTGCGGAAGGTTCTTGTGGTTCTCCAGTTCGCGGCTTCCATTGCGCTGCTTGCAGGTACGGTCGTCGTCTACTCGCAGCTCAGCTATATGCAGGGGCTGGACACGGGCCTGGACCTCGAGCAGGTTCTCGTCGTGGAGCCGCCGCAGGTATTTGAAGAAAATGCGGGCATGGGCTCCGAAATGACGACGTTAAAGCACGAACTGGGGAAGATTCCGGCAGTCCAGGAGGTCGCGCTTTCCTCCACGACGCCGGGGCGGGGCTTCGAATGGTCCGCGCGGATGTACAGGATGGCCGCTGATCCTTCCACGAGCAAGGCGATGATAGCGACGCTGATCGACGAGGACTTCCACAAGGTCTATGGCCTGAGAATGGCGGCCGGGCAGACATTCCCGGAAGGCTTTACAACGCCGGACAGCGGAGCGATGCCGGTGATCATAAACGAGGCGCTGGCGCGGGCTCTTGGCTTTCACTCGAACGAGGAGGCCGTTGGTGAGCGGATAACGACCGACGAAAATGCCGTCGGCGTTATCAGGGGGGTGTTCGAAGACTTCCGCTGGTCCTCTGCGCATCGAGAAGCCGAGGGGGTGCTCTTTCTATACAATAGAGACTGGGGCTACGCCAGCATGAAAGTGGCCACGGCAGCGCTGCCGCAAACCATTGCCTCCGTAGAGCAGACCTACAAGAGGCTCTTCCCCGGCAATCCGTTCAACTACTACTTCGCCGATGCCGCCTTCGACGAGCAGTACAGGGCGGATCGCCGCTTCGCCAGGCTTTTCGGCGCCTTCGCCGCGGTCGCCATCATCATCGCATGTCTCGGTTTGTTCGGCCTGGCTTCCTTCACGGCTGAGCAGCGGACGAAGGAGATCGGCGTGCGGAAGGTGCTCGGAGCCACCGTGGGGAGTATCGTGCGGCTCCTATCGAAAGAATTCGTGATCCTGGTCGGGATCGCCTTTTTGATTGCGACTCCGGCGGCCTACATCTACATGAAAGACTGGCTCAATGAGTTTGCCTACCACATCACGCTCGGTCCCGGCGTGTTCGTTTTAGCCGGAGTAATCGCTCTGTTCATCGCGCTCGCTACGGTGAGCTACCAGGCGATCAGCGCGGCCATGGCGGATCCAGTGAGGAGCCTGCGGTACGAATAAAGCGAAAAGTCCAGGTCCGAGGTCCTGCGACATAAGACGTGGGACTTAAGACCGTTATTCCATGCTCAAAAACTACCCATCCGTCGCCTCGAGGACGCCGAAGGTTCTATCCACGCGAGGCTCTTCGAGATGAGGGACGCACCCTCGACGTCCGCCGGTACCCGGCCTATCTTACTCATAGCGTATGCTCTTGACCGGATCGGCGAGGGCGGCTTTGATCGCCTGATAGCTGACCGTGAGCCACGCGATGGCGACAGCCAGTACGGCGGCCGCGATGAACATGCCGAAGCTGATATCCACGTGATACGCGAACTTCGAAAGCCACTCGCGAAAGTAGGTTTCCGCTCCCGTCGACTCGTACGCAAACGGCAGCGGCTCCTGCGCCGCCGGAATCTCCTTCAGCTCGCCCGCCAAGTACCTCTGCGACTGATCCGCTACGCCGCCGAGCGTCGTTCCTTCCGGCTTGGCCTCGATGATCCCCACCGCCTGCCGATCCACCACGAGCAGGTAATCGGCCTCACCCTTGTCGAACCCGGCTTCACGCACGGCAATGCC
>CAZMXY010000426.1:0-1917 GCA_964570345.1 uncultured Rhodothermales bacterium
TCCACTGAATGCAGAATTAATCGCAGTTCACGCACATGGAACTCAACTCACTCAAGGACCTCTACGTGGAGGAGCTTCGGGATCTTTACGACGCCGAAAAGCAGTTGGTGGAGGCACTCCCGAAAATGGCCAAAGCGGCTTCGAACGCCGAACTGAAGCAGGCCATGCAAGAACATCTTACTCAAACGAAGGGCCACGTCCAACGTCTCGAACGCGTGTTCAAAAATCTCGGCGAGAAGCCGTCCGGCAAGAGCTGCGAGGCCATGGAGGGCCTCGTCGCCGAAGGCGAAGACGTCGTACAGGCGAAAGGCAACGCCGCGGCGCGCGACGCCGCGCTCATCGCGGCCGCGCAGCGCGTCGAGCATTATGAAATCTCCGGATACGGGACCGTCGTCGCTTACGCTCGCACGCTGCGGCGGACGCAGGACGCGGACCTTCTCGAGGAAACACTGGAGGAAGAGAAGAACGCGGATGAGCTTTTGAACGACATCGCGCTCGAGTCGGTGAATCCGCAAGCGGCCCAGGGTGACGGCGAGCAAACCCAGGCGACCGAAGGCGAATCGCAAAACGCCGACGATCAGACGTACGAGGAGTTGTATCGTCAGGCCCGAAAGCGGGACGTCCGCGGCCGCAGTAAGATGAACAAGAGCCAGCTGGCGAAAGCCGTTCGGGGGTAGGGCCCGCCGCGAGCGATCGGCGGCTTCGCGCGGCCGCAACCTGACTGAGAGAGCCTGGAGGCGTCCCGTCCAAGCGGCGGGACGCCTCCGATTTCTACGTGCCATGACGCGGCGGCGCACGCGGGGCCACGTCACCGATCGGGCTGCGTCACCGCGCGGGCCGCCGCACCGTTCCGCCGAGGACCAGGGCCGCCGAAATGATGACGAGGTTCTTTACTATGTACTGGCCTTCTACCGTCAGGCCGTACGGGATCCGGCCTTCCTGGAACGTGACGCTCGGTAGTACGACGAGCGGCATGAACGTCCCCACCATCTGAAGAAACAGCAGGGCGATCGCGATGCGATTCATCGGCCGATAGAGAAACGTCACGCCGATGACGACCTCCCACCATCCGATGACGTGCAGCCACGTCTCCGGATCAAAGAGCGGCATCCAGCGCACCGTCGCCAGGACGAGCGATTCGGCGGGTGAGATGCCGAGCGGCTTGAGGATCCCAAACCAAATGAATATGATGCCGAGGGAGAGACGCAGGGTAGGCGTTCCCCATCGTTCCATGAAGCCGGCGATCTGCCGATCGACACGATCGAATATGCTCTGAGCGTCCTGCATCGCGTACCGATCGTCCACGTCGTTCCGCCGACTCGTCGACCCATCCGAACCGGGCGCAGCGAGGACGCCGAGCGGACGGCACGGCACCGCACCGTCGGGGGCGGGTGCGTCGTAATTGAATCGGCATCCGCGACCAGGTTCCCGCGGATCGCGAGACAGGCGCGAGTGGCCGGAGACGCGGGGGGATAGGCAGCGGCATCATGCCTCCGTCACCGGTGGGATCGTGAGGCGGCGACGAAAAACGCGTGGCATGACTGCCGGCCGCAGCACGCGCCAGGCGATGCGTGGCGCCAGCAGGCTCGACGGCCGATCCATCAGGTTCATAACGCGTAGAAACTGAGCGGATACGACGGGGTCGTGATGCGTCGCTCGGTGGACTCCGGCGACGTACGCATTCAAGAAATCCGTGAAGACCGGCTTGTCTCCCTCGGTCTCGGGATAGCGGTAGTCTTCTCCGACGGCCAGCTGCCACGGGATGTCGACGACCCCGGCGATTCGCTTGAAGGCGGGACGCCACAACCCGCGCAATGCGGGTCGGCGGCGAAGGACTTCGTCGAGCGCCTCCGCCTGAAGCGCCGCCGAGGTCATGCCCTGCCCGTAGATGGGATTGAAGCTCGCCACCGCGTCACC
>CAZMXY010000427.1:0-1909 GCA_964570345.1 uncultured Rhodothermales bacterium
GAGCGGGGAGAGGGTTCCACTTCCAGGACACAGTCGGGGCGTGGCTGGCTGCCCAGATCGCCAACGGGGAGATCAAGGACACGGTGCTTGTCCCTGAGGGACTAGAGGATCTGTGGCTGTCAAGCTCCCTCTCGACCCATGTCCAAGTTAAGTCGCGCGTGCAGCATCTCGGCCCTTTCCCGGCCGGCGCAGCCAGCAGACACATCTTGGACGCCTGGAGCCGCCATGTCACGCGATCGACGGGCGGACTCTTGACGGTGGTCCTCGAGCGCGGCGTCGAAGCCGAAGCAAACCTCGAGGCCCTCGGCCAGACGCTGCGAGAGGCGTTGCCCGCTGACTCGGGGCTCCGAGCGGCGCTACGCGAGGCCGCGAGCCGTCGGGGAATGAACAGCGAGGAACAAGAGGAGGCGCTGGCGTCCACGGCCGTCGTCGGCGCATCATGGGAATCGATCACCAGGGAGACTGTCCGACATCTCAATGCTCTGACGGACCTTCCTCCGTCGGCACTCCTGTACCTGGCACGCGATCTACGATTCATGGTCGCCGAGGCCGCCGACGCGAACGCGACGGCGGCCTTCGACGAACGATCTGGCCTTGACCGAACCGGCCTCGTCGCGGCTATCCAGCAGTTCGTTGAACACATAGACATCGAGGCGCTTCAAGCCGCCATCTTGGATGGCATCTGCGAGCCCCTCGATCTCGCTCAAGCGGCCGCCGAAGGCGACCGGTTCTACGAAGGCATCTCGACTCAGCCCGGCCACGTCGCCGCTGGTCTCGTTGTTCCCCGTCCCGACGTCGTCGCTGAGGTCTTATCGGGGCTGGAGCACGTGTCCGCCGCCGTGCTGACCGGTCCCTCAGGTGTCGGCAAGAGCGCCGTCCTGTGGACGGTCCCGCTTGCGCTTCCCGGAGTGCTGTGGTTCCGAATCCGTCGACTCAGGGAAGGCGACGCCTCGTCGCTGATCAGACTGGCCCGGCTCTACCGAGCTACCCCCGCAAGCCCGGTCGGCTTCTTGGTTGATGCGGCTGGAAGTGGAGACTTCCAGGGATGGCCCCAGCTACGAGCGGACGCCTCGGCCGTTCCAGGGATCCTGCTCGTAGGCACTGCGCGGCAAGAGGACCTCATGGCCCTCGGCGACCTCTCAGGCTGCGCAACGATCGCTGTGCGTCTCGATGAGCCCGCGGCAGAGGTGATCTTCGAAGGCCTGACCAGGCGCGGCGCCACCACCGCCCCTCACTGGCGCGAGGCCTTCGAGAAGTCGCACGGTCTCACCATGGAGTTCGCGCATTTGCTAACCAGCGGCCGTCGTCTCGATGACGTCGTTCGCGAGCAGATTCGAGCACGGATCCAGCAAGGGCGCTGGCATGAACTGCAATTGCTCGGTCTCGTTTCGACGGCGGATCGCTGGTCCGCCGTGGTTCCCGTCGCGAGAGCGGCAGAAGAGTGCAACTTGAGCCAACCGGAGCTACGTCAAGCGCTGAGCCGCCTTGCCGAAGAACACTTGGTCATTGAACGTGACGGCTTCCTCACCGGGCTTCATCGCCTACGGTCAGCCGCTATCAGCAGGGCTGTCCATGCACAGCCCCCGCCGACGCTCTGGGACACCATCACTGCCGTACTCCGAGCTGTTCCGGCCGCACAACTCCACCGATTCATCGCGAACGCTCTCCGTGACGAGCCAGAGCTTGCCGCTTCGATCATCGATGCAGCGTGCGACGGTGAGCTCGACGTAGATCGGGCCGTTGGCTTCTTGCATGGCTTGCGGCTCGCGGACTTCTACAACGTCGCGAGGTCTTGGCGCGAGATCGCCGAGGACCACGAGGTGCCGGCCTCCAGCCAGTCTCTTCTCTTCATGTTCGCGACCGCCGACCTGACATTCGGTGACCCATTCCCGCCCCAGCTTGAGGCGGC
>CAZMXY010000428.1:0-1906 GCA_964570345.1 uncultured Rhodothermales bacterium
GAGGAAGAGATGAAGGCGCGGCAGGAGGTCCCGGACGCCGATACCGGAGGAACTACTCTCGCTCAGGCTCTGTAGCAACCTCGGCGCGGCGCGACCGGGTCCGGTCGTCGCGTGCCGGCGGCATCCGTGCCGCATTCTCCCATCGACACCTCGAGCAGCGTTAAACCATGGTCGAAGACTTCATACGGTTTAGTAAGGGCCTCTCCGTACCCAGCAGCATTTACGGCGGCCCTTTTCGCGAGCAATCCATCGGCGCGCTCGTGCCGATGGTGGTCGAGCAGACGACGCGCGGCGAGCGGGCCTACGACATCTTTAGTCGGCTCCTGAAAGAGCGCATCGTGATCATCGGGACGCCGATCAACGATCAGATCGCGAATTTGACCGTGGCGCAGTTGCTCTACCTCGCGAGCGAGGATTCCGAGCGCGACATCAACATGTACATCAACTCGCCCGGCGGCGTGATTTATAGCGGTCTCGCCGTATACGACACCATGCAGTGGGTGACGAGCCCCGTGGCCACGATATGCGTCGGCCTCGCCGCGTCCATGGGCTCCGTCCTGCTCGCCTCGGGGGCCGACGGAAAGCGCGCGGCACTACCGAATTCCCGGATCATGCTCCATCAGCCTCTGGGCGGTGCTCAGGGGCAGGCCTCGGACATAGAAATCCAGGCCCGTGAGATCATCTGGCTCAAGCGCAGACTGTACGAAATCCTTGCGAGGCATACGAAAAAGTCGGTCGAACTGCTCGAAACGGACGCGGACCGTGATTACTGGTTGAGTGCGGAGGAGGCGAAGGAATACGGCCTCGTCGATAACGTGCTCACGCATCAAGAGCGAACGAAGAAAACGGACGACGAGTAGTCCTTGAAGCGATCGCGACAGATGAGAGCGCCACACCGCACCGACGTTTACTTCAGGCGGAACGTGATGGGCAGCGACATTTTTACGCGGACCGGCTGGCCGCGCTGCTTGCCCGGCGTAAACTTCGCCTGCCGTACGGCGCGCACCGCTTCTTCGTCGAGACCGGCACCGAGGCCGCGAACGACCTGCGGATCGAGTACGTTGCCCTGTTCGTCGACGATGAACTGGACGATCACGCGACCCTCGACGCCGGCCTTCTTCGCCATTTCAGGATACTTGATTCTCCTTTGAAGTTCGGCGAGGCCGCCGACCAGTTCAGGCATGTTCTCCACGACGACGAAGACTTCAGGCTCCTCTTCCGCCTCTTCTTCCGGTTCCGGCGGCGGAGGCGCGCTGGCTACCGGCTCGTCGATGTCGAGCGATGCGTCGAGGTCCAGGACGTCGTCGTCCAGTACCTCATCGTTCGGCACTTCAACCGGTACCGGCGGTTTCGGAGGCGGCGGTGGCGTCTCGATCTGCGACGTGGGCTTGATCTCCTCGATATCGATCTGCTCCTGCTCCTTCACGTCGTAATCGGCGTCGCTCGGAGGATTCCAGTCAACGCGGAAGGCTACGATGAGCAGGCCGAGAACGACAATGAATCCGATCTCGAGATAGAGCGGATATCGTTTTCGCAGGTCGGCATTTTCGTCCTTTCGCTTAGGCATGAGTCGGTATGTCTTTTGTGAACGCGTCCCCGGATGCGCCGGAGCTACACGGCTGGATAGAACATAAATCCAATAATTTATAGGGCTTACGGGTCTGTCTGGTTTCCCCGTGACACGAATGTCACGTCGGATCCTCGAAGGCAATCGACGCGGACGGTCGAAAGATGGACACCACAGGCCACGGCGATCTCGACGGCCCAAACAGCCACACGGGGAAGAACGGCGTCACTCCATGCGGATTGAGAGCGGTTCGATGGTCGATCGAAGCCCGGCCCAGTTCTCCGCCGTCGCCGAGACGATGAGCACCCTACGAATGCCCGACGTGTGCGCCTCGTATTC
>CAZMXY010000429.1:0-1905 GCA_964570345.1 uncultured Rhodothermales bacterium
GGAGGAGCTGCTCGTCACGTTCGCGCACGAAGAGATGTTTGCGATCGACTACAAGCTGTCGGTGCCGGGCGTGACGGGAGGGGGCTCGTACACCGGCACGATCACAATCGAGCACGGAGGTCAGGAAGCACACGGCCGCATAGAGCTCAGTGCGGAGATGACCGATGGGGACGTCTTGCCGATCCTCATTGGAGAATTCTCAGGCGACTATGAAGGAACGGCCCGGTCGGGGACGTTAATAGGGACCTTTGCGTGCGCCACCGATCTGGGTAATCCGGCAGAAACGACGACAGGGCCGACGACCGGCTACTGGATCGACTACCGGATCAGCGGCGACTTTGAGGTCTCGCACCGCGAGGAAGAGACGCTCATCTGCAGTATGGGGGAGGACGGCTTCGGTGCGAGTTCCGTCGGCGGGTGGAACATCCACATAGAATCGGAAGGGACGGGTGAGGGGCGGCACCCTGCCCGCTTCCGGGTGATCCCGCCGCAGCATCTTTACGACCGATTCGGTGACGAAGACGTGCGCACGCTGTACCGTATCGAAGGCACCGGTTCTGTGACGATAGAGGAGACCGGAACGGATTCGTTCGGCTTCCCGGTCGTCGACGTAGACTTTATGGCCGAGGGGCTGACCACGCCTTCAGGCTTGAGCATCGATGCGGAGGGCCGTCTCCACTGCGCCGCGATGACGATGTGAGCGGCGCCATACGCTTGCCAACGCGACTGCCCATGCCTATTTTAACATCCAGCACTACGTGGCATTTGAATTGCCGTCGAGACGCTTACGACGGAAAATGCGCCTACCTGCCGGCCGCGATCTTGTCGATCCGTCCGGCTTCGTGCACCGCGCGGCGCTACTTGATTAGTATCCAGTTCATCGAGCGTCCCTCACGTGACATGGTTTCTCGCTTGCGAGGCTCGTCGGTGGTCAAATGTTGATTGCACTTTCGGTCACCATCGGAGCGGTCCTATTCGCCGCCTTCCTTCTAGTCGCCCTCTTCCGGTTCGTCGACCCGGAAATTGTACGAGACGATTACCGAGCATGCTCGGGCGGATGGCACGAGGCGGAGTTCTACGGATGCGAGGCCGGCCTTTCGGCCGTGCCGCAACAGCCTGTAAATACGTATTCGAACCTGGCGTATCTGGCGGCGGGCATTTACCCCGGCGTGCTCCTGGACACGCCCGCCGTCTACGTATTTACGTTCTCGATGATCTATCTCTTCATCGGATCCACTCTTTACCACGCCACTTCGACGGGCTGGGGAGGTATGCTCGACGTGACCGCCATCTACGTCGTCTATTCGGCGCTGGCCGTTTACGCGGCGGCCGTGCTCTTCGGCGCACCCGACTGGCTGACACCGGCACTCATGTTCGTCGTGGCCGGCGGCGCGGCCTACGTACTGAGTCCCCGGTATCATCGAAGCATGCACCTCAAGATCGGAATCTTCCTTGGTGGGGCCTATGCACTCGTGCTGGTTCAGATGGGGTTCCGCGGACACTGGGAGCCGTGGCCCTACCTTCTCGCTTCCATCATCGCCTTCGCACTTGCCTTCCTTTTCTGGACCATGGACCGTCGGCGAACCTTTCCCTTCCCGCGCTGGGGCCATGGGTTCTGGCACATCCTGACGGCCGCCGCAAGCGGGCTCTTGTTTTACGTCATTTACTTGACCGCCTCTTGAGACCGGGTTGATTCGCCACTGGCGGCCGTCGGCGCGTTCGGAATTCCAAAAAGAAGTTTTCGTTTTCGGATGGCCGGCCCCTTTGTCTCGTCTGCCTCGATGATCGTCGCGATGACTTACAGAAAACGTCAGATCGGTCGTCCACCATTAGGACCATTAGGAAAATCAAACAAAGAACCGTACCGTCCCCTTTGTTCTAGGCCTGCTCGCAAACGTATTGAAC
>CAZMXY010000430.1:0-1897 GCA_964570345.1 uncultured Rhodothermales bacterium
CATGGCCACTTCCATCAAGCACATCGACTACAGTCATCTTGAGGGCGGCCTCGTCCGAATGATGAACCGCTTCAAGGAGGACGGCACCTTGATCGGCGACGTGGAGTCGGACGACTTCATACGTGAGTGTCCGAACGCCGCACTGCTCGGTATGCTATATGACCAACGCGTGCGGGCCGAGTACGCATTCACCGGGCCCATCAGGCTCAAGGAGCGACTCGGGCATCTCGATTTTCCGAAAATCGCGAAGATGGATCTCGAGGCATTGCGCGAGCGCTTCGCTGAAAAACCGGCCGTCCATCGATTTACGAACAAGATGGCGGAGACCACGCACCAACTGGCGCAAGTCGTAACCGATGAGTACGCCGGCAAAGCCGAAAACATCTGGAACGACGGCGCGGATTTCACGACGATCGGAAAGCGGTTACGGAAGCTGCCGGGTTTCGGGCCGCAGAAGGTTGAAAAGATGAAGTACGTGCTGCACTACTTCGGGTATCGCGACTTTTCGTGATCCGCATAGAGTCGATGGCGACGCAGCCGGCCCGCTCAGACACGGCTACGGCCACTGGGACGTCAATCGGCAGCGGCACCATATCGTAACGTTCTTCCCGGCCTCGATTCAGGCCGTACGCGTAATGATCGAACACGTATCATGAAGGCGGTCAAATCCATCATCACATGAGACGACTTTCACGAAGGCACTTTTTGCGGACGGGTGCATCCATCGCTCTGGGATTTTCGGGACTTCGGACGTTTGCGTCGGCTGCACCGTTCGTCCAGACCGCACGGCGGATCGAAGACGGATATGGCCCGCTGCTCCCCGATCCCGAGGGCGTATTCGACCTTCCTGAAGGCTTCTCCTATCAGATCATCTCGCGAGCGGGAGATCCGATGAGCGACGGCTTTTTCGTACCCTCGTCGCCCGACGGCATGGCGGCCTTTCCCGGACCGGAGGATCGCACGATCCTCGTACGCAATCATGAGATCAGTCCCGGGGTACCCGGCGAACGGGGGCCGTTCGGAGCCCAGAACGAACTGCTGTCGAAACTCGATCGAGGAGCGCTATACGACGCCGGCGGGCCCGGTCCTCCTTGCCTGGGAGGTACGACCACGGTGGTGTACGACACCAGGGACCAACGGGTCGAAAGCCAGCATTTGAGTCTCGTCGGAACGCTGAGAAACTGCGCCGGTGGCCCCACGCCTTGGAACACGTGGATCACCTGTGAGGAGACCACGATCTTGAAGGGACGGGTCGTGGCCGAAGATCATGGTTTCAATTTCGAGGTCCCCGCTACGACTGAGGCTCGCCTCGCAGATCCGGTACCGCTTAAGGCGATGGGACGTTTTAATCATGAGGCCGTCGCCGTCGACCCGGACTCGGGCGCCGTCTACGAGACGGAAGACCGGCACGACGGTCTCATCTATCGCTTCCTGCCCGACGAGGAAGGACGACTGGACGAGGGTGGGCGCTTGCAAGCGCTGATGGTCCGAAATCGACCGAGTCTGGATACCCGCAACTGGCAGGAAGGCGTCGTGGCACCTGGTGAAGAGTTCGACGTCGATTGGATTGATCTCGACAACGTCGATTCGCCGAATGACAATCTGAGGTATCGCGGCTTCATGGCCGGCGCCGCACGCTTCGCCCGGGGCGAGGGCATGTGGTACGGAAACGGTGCCATCTATTTCGCCTGTACGAACGGCGGAGCGGCGCGAACGGGACAAGTGTGGCGCTACACCCCGAGCGCCGACGAAGGTACCGAATTGGAGGGGCGGCGGCCCGGGCGCCTGCAGCTGTTCATCGAGCCGAACGACTCGGATTTGGTCGAGCACTGTGACAACGTCACCGTCGCGCCCTGGGGCGACCTCATCCTGTGTGAAGATGGACCGGGGGAGCAAT
>CAZMXY010000431.1:0-1880 GCA_964570345.1 uncultured Rhodothermales bacterium
GCATCGTCGTTGCCCTCCTGGCCGTCATCGCACTCGCCCTTCTCAATCCGGGCATGGACGACTTCAAACTGTTCATTGAGGCGAACGCCGAGGACATAATTCTCCGGGAAACCGGAGACACCGCGCTAGGACGGGCGCTTTCGGGCGCGGGCGGCAATCTTGCGGGACATTTCGTCGAACGGATCACCGATCGACACAATTATTTCGTCTTCAGCACATATACTATCGACCTCGACGGACCCGAATCGGATGACGACGACTGGGAGTTTCTCGGCATCGCGGGACGATTCGTCGAGCGCGAGCGGCCGCGATCCATCCGCGAGCCATCGGGCGATTGACGCGCGCCGCACCCGGAGACAATCCACATTCACCCGGATGACCCCCTTGCGTTCATGACCGAACTTCAGAGACAGGACCCCGCGATCTTCGACGCCATTCACAAGGAAGTCGAACGGCAGAACGAGGGGCTGGAGCTGATCGCCTCGGAAAATTTCGTGTCGCGCGCCGTTCTTGAGGCCATGGGCACGCCGCTGACCAACAAGTACGCCGAAGGCCTGCCCGGCAAGCGCTATTACGGCGGATGCCAGTTCGTCGACGTCGCGGAGGACCTCGCGCGCGATCGGGCCCGAGCGCTCTTCGGCTGCGACTGGGTGAACGTACAGCCCCACTCGGGCGCGCAGGCCAACGCCGCCGTGTATCTGACGCTCCTCGAGCCCGGCGACACGTTTCTCGGACTCGATCTCGCACACGGGGGGCACCTGACGCACGGCAGTCCGGTCAACTTTTCGGGGATCCTGTATCACGCCGAGTATTACGGCGTCGAAAAGGACGGCCCGCTGGCCGGTCGGATCGACATGAACAAGGTGCGCGAGAAGGCGCTCGAGATCCGACCCAAAATGATCTCCATCGGCGCCAGCGCCTACCCGCGCGATTTCGACTACCGAGCGTTCCGAGAGGTGGCGGACGAGGTCGGGGCGTTTCTCTGGATGGACATGGCCCACACGGCCGGACTCATCGCCGTCGATCTCCTCAACGACCCGATGCCGCACTGCCACGTCGTCTCGACGACCACGCACAAGACCCTGCGTGGCCCGCGCGGCGGCATGCTCCTCATCGGAAGAGACTACGAGAACCCCTTCGGCAAGACGGCGCCCAAGTCGGGGCGGACGAGGATGATGAGCGAGCTGCTCGACTCGTCGGTCTTCCCCGGCACTCAGGGCGGCCCGCTCATGCACGTAATTGCCGCAAAGGCCGTATCTTTTGGGGAGGCGCTCGAACCCGATTTCAAGGACTACGGCGCACGGGTCATTCGCAACGCCGCGGCCATGGCCGGCGCGTTCATGGAGCGCGGCTACGATCTGGTTTCGTCCGGCACCGACAATCACTTGATGCTGATCGACCTCCGCAGCAAGGGCCTGACGGGCAAACAGGCCGAAGAGGCGCTGCAGGATGCGGAGATCACCGTGAACAAGAACATGGTCCCGTTTGACGACAAGAGCCCGTTCGTGACCAGCGGCATCCGGGTCGGCACGCCGGCGATGACCACGCGAGGGCTCGGCGAATCGGAGTTCGGCTTCGTGGTGGAATTGATCGATCGGGTGCTCCGCGATCTCGAAAACGAGACGACGCGGATCGCGGTGCGACGGGAAGTGCGCGAACTCTGCCGAAGATTCCCTCTTTATGATTTCGTGACGGCTTGAATCGGACATGTACGGTCTCTTGCCTGTCACTTATCCGTCAATTCACGGAAACGGAACGGATTCTGCGGGAATCCGGTTCATCAATGAATTACATGAAAAGGCCTGCGCCCTAAGCTTCGAACGGACGCAACCGGAATGACGAGCAGTACCCTGAGTTCAGCTACCTACGCCGACCTGGTC
>CAZMXY010000432.1:0-1879 GCA_964570345.1 uncultured Rhodothermales bacterium
CGGTCCCACCCCGAGCGCCCACGACCGCGCGCCGACACGCTCGCGCTCGTCGGCTTCGACTCGCCGATGCTCGCCCGGAGCCGATCCTTCATGCGCGGCGACGTCCACGAACCTCCGCTGCTCTCCGCCTCCGCCGCGCCGGCCGGCAACCTGCTCTTCGTGCTGAACATGCGGGCCGGATGGCTGCAGGTGGACGTGTTCGGCCGCGACGGCAGGCTGCTCCGTCGCCTCTTGCCGCCCGAACGCGTGTATCGGAATGCGTTCCTGCCGCAGGACCTCGACGTCCGCGTCACGCCCGAAGGCTACGAGATCGCCGTCGTCATCTCGCGGCCGGAACCCGTGCTGCAGGTCTTCCGGTGGGAGCCCGCTCAGTAGACCAGCTGGTTTTTGATCGCGTAGTGCGTCAGCTCGGCGTTGTTCTTCATGCTCATCTTGTCGAGGATCCGCGCCCGATACGTGCTGATCGTCTTCACGCTCAGGGCCAGCTGATCGGCGATCTCGCTGACGGTCTTGCCCGACGAGATCAGACAGAGCACCTGAAACTCGCGATCCGACAGCGCCGCATGAAGCGGTCCTTCTACGCCGGAGTTGATGTGGGTGAGCAGGCACTCCGCGACCTCCGAGCTCATGTACTTGCCGCCGCTCGAGATCTTGCGGATCGCGGCGACGAGCTCGTCCGGCGCGCTCTCCTTGTTCATGTAGCCCGACGCCCCGGCCTTCAGGACGCGCACGGCGTACTCGTCCTCGGCATGCATGCTCAGGACGAGAACCGGAAGGTCCGGCCGGATCGCCTGAAGCTGTTTGAGCGTGTCGAGTCCGTCCATGCCCGGCATGTTGATGTCCAGCACGACGGCGTCGAAGGGTTCGTTATCGACAAGCGAGAGGACCTCCGACCCGTTGGCGGCTTCCGCGGCGACCTCCATGTCGGCCGTCTCGGAAATGATCTGGCCCAGACCCGTACGAACAATGGCGTGGTCGTCGGCAACCAGAACGCGTACCATGGTCGAGTTCGGCGTTGAAATTCGTGTTGTGAGGTCCGATCCGGCCGGATGAACGTATGCTGAACGTACGATTCGCTTAATCCGATCCGACGCGGACACGCATATTACACGAGGGCGCACACCATGTGTACGATGACGCCATGGCGCCTCGCCGTGCCGTACCGGGCGGGCGGCACGCGCCCTCCGCCCGACCCGCGAGCGGGGAACAGCACCGAAGGGCCCGCGTGGTAGATCGTTCCTCTCTTCTATCCACCGTGAAGACGTAAATATCGTGGGTGTGGACGTGCACGAACGGACCGATATTCGAACGCTAGCTGACCTGAAGTCGTCCGGATATCGTCGTTCTTCCGTCAAGGACGAGATGCGGCGCAATCTGATCTCGAAGCTTCGAGACGGGGAGGAGGTCTTTCCGGGCATCGTCGGCTACGACCGCACCGTCATCCCGCAAATTCACAACGCGATCCTTGCCCGGCACGACCTCATTCTTCTCGGCCTGCGTGGGCAGGCCAAGAGCCGCATAATTCGGCTGCTGCCCAATCTCCTCGACGAATACGTCCCCGTCGTCGAGGGCAGCGAGGTCAACGACGATCCCCTCCATCCGATCTCCAAATACGCCCGGGACCTCGTCGAGGAATGCGGGGAGGACACCCCGATCGACTGGCTGCACCGCTCTATGCGCTACGGCGAGAAGCTGGCCACACCGGACACGACGATCGCGGATCTCATCGGCGACATTGACCCGATCAAGGCCGCCAACCGGAAGCTGACGTACGCGGACGAGGAAGTCATCCACTTCGGCATCATCCCGCGCACGAATCGCGGCATCTTCGCGATCAACGAGCTGCCCGACCTGCAGCCTCGCATCCAGGTCGGCCTGC
>CAZMXY010000433.1:0-1875 GCA_964570345.1 uncultured Rhodothermales bacterium
CCGAGGCCCTTTCCCGCATCTTCGCCGAGATGGCGACCAGAAGCGATCTTCTCATCCTGGACGAGAAGGTCGATTCGCGCGGACGCTCCCTGGAAGAAAAGGTCGATTCGCGCGGACGCTCCCTCGAAGAGAAAGTCGATGTCCGTTTTCGCGCCATTGAAGAGAAGATCGATGCCTGTTTTCTAGCGTTTGAAGAGAGAATCGAGAACCGGCTCGTCGCACTCGAGGAGAAGTTCACCGGGCAGATGGCCCGACTCCGGGCCGATCTCAGTTGGAAGATGATTGCGATCGTCGGCTTCTTTGGAACCGTTATCACGATTTTGAACGCCTTCATTGGATGAGTTCGGAACGCTCTGGAAGAGGCAACAACCGCGTCACCGTCAACCACCCACCCACTCCTCGTCCGGACGCAAAGGAAGTCCTCGACGGCGATGCCGTCCCCATCAATAAGCAGTTTCCGACCGGGCCGAAAAGTCTCGCCAAACGCCTCCGCTCGTGCGCGACGAGGCACCGACATCCGACAAGGCCCGATTGCGCTGGTTTGCGCAACGATCGGACGCCGGTTTCACGAAGGGCTACATGCGCTGCACGCCTTTCGGCTCTGTATGGTCGAGGTATGATTGCAGTTCGACGTACGGCTGCTCGGCGAGCAAGTCAAAAACCGGATCGCTCAGTTCCCGAATCGGGGCGAGCGCCTGGTCGACATCGGCGAGATTGCCGCTGAAGTAGACTGCCATCGCTTCACACGCACGCACCCTGCCACGCATCGGGTACGAACGGAGCCGGCGGTGCGTTCAAGCAGATCAGCCATACCGCGAGTTCTCTCGGTGCCTCGGACGTAAGGGACCGGTAGGCTTGCAGGACCTCATCCGCCCGATCGAACGGCCATGCGATCAGCCCTCCGAACACCTGTGGTCCGACCTCATGCAAGCGATACGTGAATCGCGTCACGACGCCGAAGTTACCACCACCGCCCCGTATCGCCCAAAAGAGGTCAGGATTCACGGTCCGGTTAGCAACACGGATCGCACCGTCGGCCGTCACGATTTCCACTTCTTCGAGATTGTCGACAGTCCAGCCGAAGCGGCGAGTCAGGTATCCAAGTCCGCCGCCGAGCGTCAGTCCCGCGATGCCAACTTCGGAGATGAACCCCAGCACCGTCGCCAGCCCATGCTTCTGGGTCGCCGCGTCGACGTCCCTCAGCCGACACCCGGCGTGGGCGTGGGCGCCCTCGCCTCTCGATCGACTGTCACGTTCCGCATCTGCGACATGTCGAGGGTGAGACCGCCGTCAGCAATGGCAGTACCTGCGATATTGTGGCCGAGCCCTTGATGCCGAGCCGCAGCCCGTGATCGTGGGCGAATCGAACGGCCGCGACCACGTCTTGGACCGAGTTCGGCTGGACCACGAGGCGGGGAACGCCCGCCGTCATGCCGTTCCAGATCAGCACGGCCTCATCCCATCCAGGATCACCAGAACGGAGCAGCGGACCGACGCAACGGGATGCCAGGCCTTCGAGCTGCGCCTCGGATACCCTCACGGCTTCGCTTCCTCGCCCTGCAAGTTCGATAAACGCCGCTCTCATGCTCGCACCTCCACGAAGGCTCCGAGGATGTGGCGCAGTGCGGAGGCAAACGCGGCAGGTTGATCACGAGCCGGGTCGTCGGCTGCGTCGTCGATCACGTAGAGCGGCCATCCGTGGCGATCGGCGACTGTCTCGGCGACCAGCTCCCGCCAGGATACGAACGGCGACAGGGACATCCTCGACGTCACGACCGTTCGCATTCGTAGCTCGCGCGTCTAGCCCTTCTCGAATCCCGCCCTTTCGAATCCAGTCGATGGCGCGCATGGACGCGGCAGCATGCGCACCCGCAT
>CAZMXY010000434.1:0-1850 GCA_964570345.1 uncultured Rhodothermales bacterium
CCCGATACTGTACGGCTCGGACCTCCGAATGGCGCGGTCCCGATGGTTCAGATGATCACCCGCTTCCTATGGTGCAGAAAATTCTCCTCCTCGGCGCCGGCGGCGCCATCGGCACGCTCTTGCGGTACGGCCTCTCCGGCCTTACGCACCGGCTCGTAGGCACGACGTTTCCGTGGGGTACGCTCGTGGTCAACGTGCTGGGCTGCTTCGTCATCGGGCTGGTGTGGGCAACGGCCGAGTACACGACGATCACCCCGTCGCTTCGAATTTTCCTTTTCGCGGGCACGCTTGGGGCGTTCACGACCTTTTCGACCTACGGTCTCGAGACGTTCCATTTGCTCCGAGACGGTGAGATCGTCTTCGGCGCGGCCAATCTGATGTTGAACAACGTAGCCGGACTGGCCGCGGTCGTCCTGGGCTTTCTCCTCGCTCGGATTGTGTTCGGCCCGGGAGGTGGAGCGTGAAGTTGTCCGAAGAGGGCGCACTGCTTCGCATTTTCGTCGGCGAGGCCGATCATCACAAAGGGAGACCACTCTACGAGCAGATCGTCTTGAAGGCCCGTGAGATCGGCCTGGCCGGTGCGACCGTCACGCGAGGCATCATGGGCTACGGAGCCGCCAGCCGAATCCACACGAGTAAAGTCCTCAGGCTCTCCGAGGACCTCCCGATCGTGATCGAGATCGTGGATACGGAGTCGAAGCTGGAACGGCTGCTGCCCTTTCTAGACGAGGTCGTAGAGGAAGGCCTCGTCACGATAGAGAAGGCGCGTGTGCTCGTCTACCGTCACGGCGAGAGCTGAAGGAACCGGCGGTGAGGCGGTGGTCCGGGCGATTCGGATTGCGACCGCAATGCATGCCACAGCACAGCGGGAGCGGAGGGACGTGCGACGGGAACGGACGGACGACGCGCGGCGGGACGCGCGGCAGGGCCCACACCAACGCGCGAAGACGGCAGCGACCGCGACGCTCACATTGCGGCCAGCGCCTCGAGCAGAAGTTCGTTGAAGCGCTCAGGCCGCTCCAACATCAGGAAATGGCCGACGTCCGGCAGGATTGAAACGGCGATTCCGTAGCGCAGCATCGACTCCACGTTTGTCGGTACGTAGCCGGCATTGATGGCCTTGACGGGGACGTCGAGCTCCCTGAACGCATTCCGGTAGTCGGCCCGAAAGAGCCGTTCGATGGATCCGATGCCCACCACGGCGTCGAACGAAGCCATGTGACTGGTGATGCGGTCTGCGAAAACGGAATCCGTCCCCGGCGCGAACATGTATTGCGGCACCATCCGTTCCATCGTCCCTTTGAAATCCGCCTTTAGCGCACCGACGAAGTCGTCGATCTCTTCCTCGGACATTCGCTCTTCCGGGTCGCGGAACGAGTCGACCAACACGATCCCCGTCACTCTGTCTCCCAATCTCTCGGCCGCTTCGAGGACCACGGAGCCGCCCATGGAATGGCCGACGAGGATCACGTCGCGGAGGTCCAGGCCGTTCGCGACCGCGACGACGTCCTCGCCGAATGCGTCCATCGTCCATGCGTCACGATTCGTGCCTGAGGCTCCGTGCCCGCCCAGGTCGACGGCGACGACACGATAGCCGGCCTCGACGACGACGGGAAGCTGCTCACGCCAGAACGTGCGGTTGCACGTCCAGCAATGCACGAAAACGAGCGCCGTCTCGCCGTCGCCGCCCGATTCATAGGCGATCTCGACGCCGTCGGCCGACGCGACGGTGCCTTCCTCGAAGTCCGCGACAGACTGCGCACCGGCCGGCCGTGCCGCGGCGACGTGTCCGCAAAACAGGGCGACGAGCAACGGGTAGAACGCGGAGCGGATTCGCATGGCGGACGAGT
>CAZMXY010000435.1:0-1840 GCA_964570345.1 uncultured Rhodothermales bacterium
TCAACTTCGTGACGCCCGAGCACGTCGTTCCGCAGGTCGTCGAGGCCGTCGTCGAAGCAATCGGCCGCGGACTGAACCTTCCCATCGTCTACAACACGAGCGCGTACGATTCCCTCGAAAGCCTGGAACTGATGGACGGCATCGTGGACGTCTACATGCCCGACATCAAGTACTCGACGGCCGAGAGCAGCCGGACCTACATGAAGGCCGAGGACTATCCGGATGCGGCGCGCGCCGCCATCAAAGAAATGCATCGTCAGGTCGGAGAGCTGGTAACCGACGAAGAAGGACTCGCAACGCGAGGGTTGATCGTGCGCCACCTGGTGATGCCGGGTGGGTTGGACGAAACGCAGTCCATCCTCCAGTGGATATACGACGAGCTGGGTCCGAGCACCTACGTGAACCTGATGGACCAGTATTATCCCGCCGGAAAAGTCAACGGCGAGACGTATCCCGAAATAAACCGCCGGCTGCGCAGCGACGAGTTTCAAGAGGCGCGCCGTATGGCGACGGACCTCGGCCTGCGACTCGACGTCCGCCGTCCGCATCGCCGCCTTCGAATGATGCGACCGCTGATCCGGTGAATGCAGGACGTCCCCTGCCGGACGCCACGCCACCCGAAGAACGGTGAGCACCACATCCACGAAATACTGGCACGATCTGGGCGGCGGCCGCGTACAGTGCGACCTTTGTCCGCGTGCCTGCAAGATCCGCGAAGGCCAGCGCGGCATGTGCTTCGTCCGTGCAAACGAGGGCGGAGAGGTCGTGCTGACGACCTACGGGCGGTCGAGCGGCTTCTGCATCGACCCGATCGAAAAGAAGCCGCTCAATCACTTTCTGCCCGGCACGCCCGTGCTGTCCTTCGGCACGGCGGGATGCAACCTGGGCTGCCGCTTCTGCCAGAACTGGGACGTGTCGAAGTCGCGCGAGATGGACACGCTGGCCGACCAGGCTTCGCCCGAAACGATCGCCCGAGCGGCGGAGTCGCTGGGATGCCGAAGCGTGGCCTTCACCTACAACGATCCGGTCATCTTTCACGAGTATGCGATCGACGTGGCACAGGCCTGCCGGGAGCGCGGCGTGAGATCCGTGGCCGTGACGGCCGGATACGTTTGCCCTGAGCCCCGCGCGGAGTTTTATCGCTACATGGACGCGGCGAACATCGATCTGAAGGCTTTCAGCGAAGATTTCTATCGGAAAATCACGCTCTCTCAGCTCGCACCCGTACTCGATACGCTGGGGTACGTTTACCACGAGACCGACGTGTGGATGGAGCTGACGACGCTGCTGATACCGGACGAGAACGACTCGGAGGCGGAGACGAACGAGATGACGCGGTGGGTCGTCGACGAGCTGGGTCCGGACGTGCCGATGCATTTCACGGCCTTCCATCCCGATTTCAAGATGCGCGACAAGCCCTCGACGCCGCTCTCCACGCTCGTACGAGCCCGGGAGATCGCCCTCGAGAACGGCGTGCGCTACGCATACACGGGGAACGCCTTCGACAAGTCCGGACAGAGCACGTACTGCCACAGCTGTGGCGACTTGCTCATCGGCCGCGACTGGTACGAGCTGTCTGAGTGGAATCTGGACGCATCCGGCTGCTGCGCCTCATGCGGTGCGGCCTGCAGTGGCGCATTTGAAGCCGAGCGCGGTCACTGGGGGGCGCGGCGCCGCCCGGTGCGGCTGCGCTGACAGAAGGACAAGACGTTCCGCAACCACGCCTCGCGGAATAAAAGAACCGACGCGGATGTCTTTCCTTCGCATCCGCCCGGCGGTCTTCGAAACGCTCCTGTCCGACCAGCGATGAAATCCGCATTCGCCTTGCTCATGCTCCTCG
>CAZMXY010000436.1:0-1836 GCA_964570345.1 uncultured Rhodothermales bacterium
CCTGTCGGGCCCTGATCATCCGACTTGCTCCTGCGGGCATTAGAGCTCGAGCACGTGGGACCGGCATCGATGATGACAAGGGGAAGACAATGACGGTGCGAAGAATGTATTCCTGGCCTTGGGTCACCACGATCGC
This sequence comes from uncultured Rhodothermales bacterium, assembly GCA_964570345.1. GTDB lineage: Bacteria > Bacteroidota > Rhodothermia > Rhodothermales > VXPQ01 > CAZMXY01. The sequence continues at coordinate 137 of CAZMXY010000436.1, forward strand.
GGGCCTCGTGGTCGGGGCCGCCGGGATCTCGATCCTATGGGCGTCCGGGCTCGACTTTCCGTTCTATCCGCCGCCCGGGATCGTCATCCTGCTGGCCGGCGCCTTGTTCGTCGGCCTGACCCGTGGCGAAGCATAGACATGATAGATCTACCGCGTGGTCGCAGTCCATCCGAGTCCTCCTGCGCCCGGCCGGGTGGAAGTTGTCCCCAATCTCGAAGAGACAGCTCGCGTTGCGTATTCGGTCACGAGCGAACGCATTTTGTCCGCTACTGAACGGTTAACGCTCACATCCCATATCGTTAGTCGGAGAGATGTCGACCGGTACGGTGATTGCAGTGTTGGCTTCAGGAGTTCGCCATCGAATCGAGCTAGGGCTTGGCTGCTTCTTACTAACCGGCCGGCTGGCCGTCTTAATCGCGCCGGCAACAGTGATACCAGTCCATAAGGGCGGCGCTGGCCGATCCTGTGAAGAGCCTGCAGTACGAATGGAAGTGACCGCTGATCTGGTCGGCGCTTACAGAATGGTGCCGCACCGGCGACCTTCTCTGCACGGAATACAATGGAGGTTTCGATGCTCAAGAACTACTTCGTTGTCGCCCTTCGCAGCCTGCTCCGGCACAAAGGATATTCGCTGCTCAATGTCGCGGGGCTCACTCTAGGCATGGCCTGCTGCCTCATGCTCTTCCAGTACGTAGCCTACGAGACGAGCTTCGACGGCTTTCATGAGCGGAAGGACCGGATCTACCGGGCTGCGTTCAGGCAGACGCAAAATGGAGAGGATCAGGGTTTCAAGGTGTATGTCGGCCCCGCCTTCGGCCCGACGATGGCCGCGGAAGTGCCGGGCATCGCGCGGTACGCGCGCGTGCATCCGAACTACGGGATCGCAGTGATATCGTACAGGGGGCCGGCCGAAGATCGGACGTTCAAGGAGGAGAAGGTCTTGTTCGTGGACTCGACCTTCCTGAATATGTTCGATTACACTCTTGTGAGAGGGGATCGCGTGCGAGCGCTGCGACAGCCGCAGACGCTGTTGATGTCCGAAACGACAGCCCGGAAGTACTTCGGGGCGGAGGAGGCGGTCGGAAGAACGGTAACGCTGACGGGCGGCTGGGTAAACGACACGTATACCGTCGCCGGGGTCTTCAAGGATGTGCTTGCGACCTCGCACCTGCAGTTCGATGTGCTGCTGCCGATGGACGATCTGCTCAAGGACGGGCGCTACAGCCAGGCGGGGTGGAGGGCGACGAACTTCGCTACGTATCTCGAGACGAGCGAGCATGCAGACGTCTCGGCCATAGAGTCAAAGATCACCGAACTGTACATGAAGTACAGAAGCGGCGATTTCACCTCCAGCAACACGCACGCAGTGGCTTACCTTCAACCGCTTCTGGATATCCATCTGGATAAGGAGATCCAGGGCCCGGCGACGTTGACAGGGGACCGGAAGACCGTCTACTTCCTTACCATCATCGGCCTGATCACCCTCATCATCGCCCTCGTCAATTACGTGAACCTCGCTACGGCGCGAGCGATGGACCGATCGAAAGAGGTGGGGGTGCGCAAAGTGGTCGGCGCACGGAAGACACAGCTCGTGGGGCAGTTCTTGATGGAGTCGGCCGTCACGAACCTCGTCGCCCTCGTACTTGCCATCATGCTCTCGCTCCTGCTCCTGCCGGTAGTGAACCGCGTGGCCGAAGTGG
>CAZMXY010000437.1:0-1827 GCA_964570345.1 uncultured Rhodothermales bacterium
TCTTCGCGAACGTCTCTCACGAGTTCCGGACGCCCCTGACGATGATCGTCGCCCCGCTCGAAAGCATGCTCGTCCCACACGCGGAGCCGCTTTCCGACAAGATGAGGCAGCAGGTCGAGATGATGCTGCGCAACGCACTTCGCCTCATGCGCCTGATCAATCAGCTCCTCGACCTCTCCAAGCTCGAAGACGGTAAGATGCGACTGCAGGCGAGCGTACGCAACGTCGTCCCCTTCGTCGAGGGCATCGTGCAATCGTGCACCGCGCTCGCCGAGCGCAAGAAGCTTCGATTGAACTTTCACCGCCCCGCGGAGGAAATCCAGCTGTGTTACGAACCGGACAAACTGGAGAAGGTCTTCTTCAACCTGCTCTCGAACGCGGCGAAATTTACGGAGGAAGGCGGCGAAATCGCCGTGACGGTCCGGGAGATGGACGCGAGCGAGTCGATGCCCGACGGCGCCGTGGAGATACGAGTCCGCGACACGGGCCGCGGCATCCCGGAAGACCAGCTTCCGTGGATCTTCGATCGGTTTCACCAGGTCGACGGGTCGAACACACGCGAATTCGAGGGTACCGGAATCGGCCTCGCCTTGGCGAAAGAGCTCGTCTTCCTGCACAAAGGCGCCATCGACGTGACGAGCACGGTCGGCCATGGGACCGAATTCACGGTGACACTGCCCAAAGGCCGCGGGCATCTCGAATCGGACCAGATTTCCTCGGATGCGGACGTAGACGACGTCGCGCTGCACGAGGCGGCGGCCGCCGAATTCGCTTCGACGCCGTTCGAGCACGAACTTCGCCAAGACGCCGTGACGATCGGAGACGGCGAAGCACCCGACGACGCACCCTTGCTGCTCATCGTAGACGACAACCGGGACGTGCGCGAATACGTCGCCGGCATCCTCGGCACGGACTATCGCATCGCCGTCGCCGAAGACGGTGAGGTCGCCCTCGAGAAGGCGAATGAGCTCGTTCCGGACCTCATTCTGAGCGACGTGATGATGCCGAAAATGGACGGGAACGAATTCTGCCGCCGCATCAAGACCTCATCCGAACTGAACCACATTCCGGTGATCCTGCTCACGGCACGGGCGACGCATAGCCTCAAGTTGGAAGGTCTCGAGGTGGGCGCCGACGACTACCTCTCGAAGCCCTTCAACATCCAGGAGCTCCGGGTCCGCGTAAAAAACCTTCTGAATCTGCGTGAGAAGGAGAAGGAATTGAAGGAGCTCAACGACGATCTCGAAGACAAGGTACAAGAACAATTTCAGCTCCTGGTGGACGAACGCCACCGCTACGAACAGGAACTCATCGGGGCGAAGGAACGAGCCGAAGCCTCCGATCGCCTCAAGTCGAACATCCTCAACAATCTTAGCCACGAGTTCAGGACGCCGCTCACGGCAATCATGGGCTTCTCACAGATCATCGAGGCCGAGGTGCTGGAGTCGACGAGCGAGAGGGTCGACATGGCCGTGATCGTCAGCGCCGTAGCCGAGAGATTCCGGCCGCCGGCTGCCGCAAAGCAGATTGCGCTCTCGATCGAGATTGCCGGCGACGACGACCTGGGCGTCGAGCTCGATCGCGCGGCGCTAAGCGAGATCGTTTCAAACCTCGTCGACAACGCCGTGAAATTCACCAGGGAGGGCAGCGTCACGATCGACGTCGGCCGCAGCGGCAACGACGCGTACGTTCGGGTGGAAGATACCGGCATCGGGATGCACGCCGAATTCGTGCCGCGAGTCTACGATGCCTTCGTACAGGAAAGTGAAGGACTCTCGCGCTCCTACGAAGGCTGCGGACTCGGACTTACGGTGACGAAACGACTCG
>CAZMXY010000438.1:0-1825 GCA_964570345.1 uncultured Rhodothermales bacterium
TGTAGCGCGAGAGGCGGGAGTACATGAACGGGTTGTAGAGGAAGCGCGTGCCCGGCTCCCCGTTCACTGTGTGGTGCAGAACCTGGTCGAGGGTGATCGGGACGTCGCAGCGCAGGTCACGCCCGAAGGGGAGCCCCGAGGAGGCGAGCCAGGCGCAGAAGTCGTCGTAGCTCGGCTCGACGTTCACGGGGGCATCGAGGTCGATCGACCCGTCCGCGTCCAGTTGCAGGAAGAGCGGGCCCATGAAGGGCTTGGTTAGCGAGGCGATCCAGAACGGGCTGTCGGTGGTGACCGGCACCTCGTCGAACGCCTGCCCGTACGCGCTCGACCAGGCGAGCTTCTGATCCTTCACGATGGCCGCGGCGAGCCCCGGGAGGTGGTGCTCCCCGCGGAGCTGCTGGAGCCGAGCGTCGAACGCCGCGACATTCGACTCGAAGGACTGGGCGCGCGCGTCGGTGGGAAGGAAGGAGCAGGAAAGACCGAGGAACGTGAGAAGAGCGATCCGTACCAATACGATCTCCGGCTATGGGAATAGGAGCCGGTCCCGCTACGGTGACCGGCTGTGTATCGGTCCCTACGACCCGCGGTTTGCTCGAGTTTCAGATTTTTCCGACTTCGTCGCTGAGGGCGCCTTCGCGGCTCGCATACCGCAGGTGCTTTAAGCGAGACTCGCGACCAGTCGATCAACGACGGAGACTTCGATCAGGCCTTCCTTGAGTTCTTCCGATACTGCCGCCATCACCTGCACGCGCAGCTGCTCCGTGGTGAGCGGCTCATTGAGTGGGAGATACCCATTGTCCTCGAGATAGTCTCGAAGCTTCTCGGTCATACGTGACTGGAAACGCGATACCTCGCCCTTCTCCAGCGCGTCGATAAGGGCCTGCGCATCGCCGTCGAGACGGTAACACAGGTCTGCGACTTCATCGATTTTATTACCGGTGACGGCGCCGGAATCCATCAGCACGGCCCGGTCGACTGGCCTGCCGCGGCCGATGCGATAGGCTTCGCAGGCGGTGTCGATCGCCTTCGCCGCGGCGCTCGCGCGGACGGGCGAGCCGTCGAAGGCATCGATCAAATCGGTGCCGCCGTGCTCAATGAGCGTGCGCAGCTGTCCCCACGTCAAAATGCCCTTGCATAGCAGGTCGTACAGGGTCTTGGTATCATCGAGCAGGTGCCAGAGGTGAACGCGGTCGATTGTCCCCTCGAGTGGATCGAATCCCGGCACGCTCAGCTTCACGCCGTAGGACTTGTAGCTCATGCCATTCGGGTGCGGCGGCGCGGCTTTCTTGATCGGCACGATCTCGAGCGGATTCCGACGCGCGGCCGAAAGTCGCCGGATCTCCGCCAGATCGAACATCTTGTAGTCGATGTGTTCAGATTCGAGGCGGGCGATCCACTTGCCGACCTCGTCGTGCTGTGCCGTGCAGTAGAAGACCTGACGTCCCTCGCGTGCCACCTCGATCATCGTGTCGATGATGACGCCGCTGCGTTCGTCGTCGCTCGTTCCCAGCACTTCGTCGACCAGGAGGGGCAGCGGCTTCGCTTCATCCTGTTCCAGAAACGCGAGGCGGACGGCCGCCATCAGCTGAATCCGCTCGCCGTCGGAGAGCTCGTTCAGCGACTGCGCAGGCAGATCGCCCGACCGTGCCACGAACGCCGGCGGAGTGGATCGATCGTCCATTTCGAGGCGGAGCGTGCCGCGTGTAAACCGGACGAAGAGCTCGTTAGCGCGCTGAAACACGGCCGGCCGCGACCGCTCGACGGCGACCCGGCGGACCCAATCCGTCAGCAGCGCTCCCGTGACGTCACGGCAGTTCTCGTCGCG
>CAZMXY010000439.1:0-1765 GCA_964570345.1 uncultured Rhodothermales bacterium
CCAAGAGCCACGGATCGGGCTGGAGCTCCACCGGTTCTTCGCCGGTCGCCAAGAAGTCCGAGCACGCGACCAGCGCCAATCCCGCGAGGTAGCATGGCCATAGGATCTGGCGTCGCACAGGCCCCTTCATGAGATGATTCAATGCCCCTCTGGGCGGCAATGGTGCGACCGATGAAAAGTCGACGGGCATTGAGTCTACACGCCAGCGTCTATGCAGTTCTGTGGTTGGGAGTGATCGCGGCCACGTCGCCGCTGAATGCGCAGACTGGACACGCGGGGAGCCAGGCGTGGTACCTCGGGGCTTACGGTGGGCCCATGTTCGATGCGGCGACTTCGTTCTCGGAAAGCTGTCCGTCCGAGACGACATTTTTCGTAGGAGGGCGCCTGGGTTATCGGCTCATGCGCTTCCTGAGCGTAGAAGGAGCGTTCTCCGTGCACCAGGAGGACCATGATCTATGCACGATCGGTCTGCTTCCCCCGCCTCCCGAGAACGGGGAGCGTACGATCCGTAGGCTGGGTGAGCGCGTCCGTGGCTATCCCTACGCCACACCGGAAGGCCGACTGGTAGTGCATACGCCGGAATACCGCCGTTCCGTTTGGGGTCGTCTCACCGCCGGAGGCGGCTGGATGCCCTCCAAGGACATCGGCGTCTTGCTGGCGGGACTGGGAATCGGCTTCGGTGGGGCACGCATCGCCGGAGAGGTCGACGTGGAGCGCTGGTGGTTCGACGTACCCTTCACGGACGTGGTAGAGACGTACGCAGACGGAGAGCTGGAATCCACGACGCAGCTTCCCGGCGAGTTTTCGGAGAATCCGGTCGTGCTCCGCTTCGGCGTCAAGTGGATACCGTAGGCACGAAACGGTGCGCGGCTAGCGGGACGGGACTAACACGATCGATCGGCATAATCGGTCTCCGGTACATTGAACCGCTCTCGAACAGGTTAGACAACATGGACGAATCCACTGTCGCCATTATTGCCGCTGGGGTCAGCCTCTTGGGCGCCTTCATCACCGCGGCTGCGGCGTCCATAACGTCGCTCCGCTTGGCTCGATCACAAGATCGGAACGAGAAGCGGAAGCTCTGCCTGAATCTTCAGCAGCAATTCGACAGCCCGGCGATGTTCCGTCACAGATATGATGCTTGGAAGAAGATCGAGATGGCCGATCTCCCGCATCGAATAACCGTCCGAGAACTATTCGACAAACATTGGGACGAGAGCGTCTCAGCCGTCGTGCACTTCTTCGAGAGCTTGGAGCAATATTGCGGCCAGAATCTTATCGATGAGGACCTCGCAGTTGCGCTGTTAGGCCGTCCATACATGCTTTGGAATGATAAGCTACTGTCCCGTTTGGCAATCGACGATAGTTCCCGGTACTACCTGCCGTGGGTCACGGGGGTGCGCGCCTTCGGCAAGCGCCTACATTCCTCTGCCGGCGGTTACCGGAAGTCGGCGGCGGAAGGGCAAGCGAGGTCCGAGGAGGTCGGAATGCCGGCTGGAACTCAGGATCAGGATTAGCAATAGCGCGGTCCCAACCCCTCGCACACCGAGCGCGTCCAAGTCAGGAGACGAAGCCGCCGCCGCTCGTACCGGAGGACTTCGGTGATCCGGACTTCCACGCTCTCGTTGATCGCTGCGCTTTTGTTCGCTTCCGCGGGTGCCGCGCAGACGCCGGCCGAGGAGCCGGCGTACGTGATCGTGGGGGCGGACATCCTCACCATGGCCGAGCCCGGGCTGCTCGAGAACCATACCGTGGTGATCCGGCG
>CAZMXY010000440.1:0-1753 GCA_964570345.1 uncultured Rhodothermales bacterium
GGCAGAATCTTCATTTGGTACATCGTTTGAAAAGCACGAAATTCGGAGTCGATTAGCACCCTTCATGCGAGAGTGCTAAGTCTATCATTCGTCCCGCGGAGTCTAACGGAACGAGTCGAACCTATCGAACCTTGGCGTGCGGCGGCGTCGAGCGGGCGCCACGCACGTACGTTTTCAAACCTGATCATCAACCAATCAACAACGTCCGGCCGGATGGCCGGGAGGATCAACACATGACGTCCATCAAACCCATCGGTGACCGAGTCGTCGTCAAGCCCGAGGCGGCGGAAGAGAAGACTTCGAGCGGACTGTACATCCCGGATACCGCAAAAGAGAAGCCGCAGCGCGGCAAGGTGCTCTTCGTCGGGCCCGGCGCCGTGCAGGACGGCAAGAAGGTGGATATGACCGTGAAGGCCGGCGATTCGGTGCTCTACGGCAAATATTCGGGTTCGGAAATCACGTTGGACGGCGAGGAGGTGCTCATCATGCGTGAAAACGACATCCTCGGCGTCATCGACGAGAAGTAGGCTCGTCGCGGCGGGCCGCGGGGCCGCGGCCTCGCAAGGCACCGGCCGACACGCTCGCCGACACGACGACGTCAGTCCCACCTCAAAAGCGAATGAAAGACTATGGCTAAGAAGATTATATTCGATTCCGAGGCGCGCAACGCCCTCAAACGCGGCGTCGACGCGCTCGCAAACGCCGTGAAGGTCACCCTCGGCCCGAAAGGCCGCAACGTGATCATCGAGAAGAGCTACGGCACACCGACCGTCACGAAGGACGGCGTCACCGTGGCGAAGGAGATCGAGCTGGAAGACAAGCTCGAAAACGTAGGCGCCCAGATGGTCAAGGAGGTCGCCTCGAAGACCAGCGACGTGGCGGGCGACGGGACCACGACGGCCACCGTGCTCGCCCAGGCGATCATGACCGCCGGCCTTAAGAACGTCACCGCCGGCGCGAATCCGATGGACCTGAAGCGCGGCGTCGACAAGGCGGTCGCCACGGTCGTCGAGCAGCTCCGCGAGCAGAGCCGCGACATCGAGGGCAAAGGCGAGATCTCGCAGGTGGCCTCGATCTCGGCGAACAACGACCCGGCCGTCGGCGAGCTGATCGCCGACGCGTTCGACCGCGTCGGCAAGGACGGCGTCATTACGGTCGAGGAGGCCAAGGGCACCGAGACGACGCTCGACGTCGTCGAGGGCATGCAGTTCGATCGCGGCTATCTCTCGCCGTACTTCATCACCGATCCGGACTCGATGGAGGCCGTCCTCGAGGATGCCTACATCCTGATCCATGACAAGAAGATCTCGGCGATGAAAGACCTGCTTCCGATCCTCGAGAAGACGGTGCAGCTCGGCAAGCCGCTGCTCGTCATCGCGGAGGACGTCGAGGGCGAGGCGCTGGCGACGCTCGTCGTGAACAAGCTGCGCGGCACGCTGAAGGTCGCCGCCGTGAAGGCCCCGGGCTTCGGAGATCGGCGGAAAGCCATGCTCGAAGACATCGCGGTGCTCACCGGCGGAACGGTCATCTCGGAGGAGAAAGGCTACCGTCTCGAGAACGCCACGCTCGAGTACCTCGGCCGCGCCAAGCGCATCGTGATCAACAAGGACAACACGACCGTCGTCGACGGCGCCGGCAAGCCCGAGGACATCAAGGCCCGGGCCAATCAGATCAAGCAGCAGATCGAGAACACGACCAGCGACTACGACACCGAGAAGCTCCAGGAGCGCCTGGCGAAGCTCTCCGGCGGCGT
>CAZMXY010000441.1:0-1752 GCA_964570345.1 uncultured Rhodothermales bacterium
TCACGCTCGGATCTGCCGTCTCTCGGCCGTGCACCGACGCGTCGCGCGGGTGCGCCCCGATGTTGGCGAATGCCTCGTCACGACTCGACGCCGATTCGCTCGTGGACATCGTATCGACCGCCGATGCACTTGCCGGATCTGCCGGCCTCGCCGAAGCGAAGTCGGGCAGCGAAGTCTGGGTACCGACTATCACTGCCATGATGACCAAGAGCGTTGCGAACCCTCCCACCCAGCTGGGTCGGTCCGATGACCGCGCATCGGTCGAAACGTCAAGCAAACGCCGCACGCGGGACAGCAGGGATGCATCCGAGGCTGCCAGCGCCATGCGCGTCGGCGTGTATCGATTCTCTTCGAGGTGCGTTAAAGCGCGTACGTAGGTCCGCAGGCTCCCGCTCACCGCGACGGCGACGTCATCGCAGCAGTTTTCACGCTCCGCACGGATTTGATCCGATACCCACCAGACGGCCGGGTGATAAAAAAACACGGCCTCGGTGATCGTCTGCAAAACGTTCACGAGCTGGTCGTGCCGCTTCACGTGCGCCAGCTCATGTGCCAGGATCGCCTCCAGCTGCACCATCGAGAGCCCTGAAACGGCGCTGGCCGGAATCAGTACGACCGGCTTCAGATATCCGACGACACTCGGCACCTTGACGAGTGTGGAACAAAGGAATTCTACGGAGCGCGTCACGCCGACCTTTTCCAGCAGTCTCTCAAATCGTCGTTGCAGCGTCTCTCCGACGGGCGATACCATCCGCGACTTGAGTCGATGCGTGTAGCACCAGCCGGCGGTGAACCGCAATGACAAGAACATGACGCCCGCGAGCCAGCCGACGACAATCCATGGAAGCGTGGTCCGCAGATACGTCGCGACTCGTGCCGGCAAGACGGAAGTGGTGCTCCAAAAAGTTTCGCCGGCGGTGTCCTGCGACATCCCATCCGTCAATGTCTTCATTTCGGACGTGCCGGAGTACGCTCCGGTGGCGCCTGGTCCGGCAGTCGTCCAGGGGGTTGTCATGACGGCGTTCTCCGTCGCGATCGAAGACTTGACGCCGGTCGTGTGGTGGATCGAGAAAAGCGTGACGAACGGCACAATCATCAGGGCGAGCATGGCGCAGGTCGCAGCGAGATAGCGCTTGTTCGCATCCTTTGGCCCAAGCATCTTAAGCGTCGCCCGTAGGACGAGTGCAGCCAGGAATCCTTGCCATATGAAATGTACGAGCGTCCAGCCGACCGTCTCGATCAAGGGTGCGTTCCGGAGTAATTCAAGTGTGTTCATCCGTCTTCTTCTTCGAGCTTGTTGATCAGAGCGCGAATTTCAGCGAGTTCTTTCGGCGATGTTTGCCGTGCGGCAAGGGCGCGCAGCACGAGCTTCGAGGCCGATCCTTCGAAGGCCTTGTCGACGAGCGTCTCGATGAGACCCGCCTGCGTGGCTTCCCTGGAGACGTTCGCGCTATATACGTGGGCACGGCTCGATTCATCCCGGCTCACGAGGCTCTTCTCGTGCATGATCTGAAGGAGCTTGAGCACGGTCGTGTAGCCGGTGTCTCGGCGCCTGTGCAAGACCGTATGCACCTCTCGAACCGTTGACGAACCCCGCTCCCACAGTACTCGAAGTATTTCGAGCTCCGCGTCCGTGGGTTGCGGTTCGGATGATGGTGGCGGCTTAGGCATGGTTTGGCGTCTCTCGTTAACCGGAAGGCACGAAGTGCCCGTCGGCCACTAATATACGAAGTCTTTCGTATTAATCAACGA
>CAZMXY010000442.1:0-1717 GCA_964570345.1 uncultured Rhodothermales bacterium
CGGCCGGGTCGGCCCCGCGCCGGCGGAGATATCCGTAGAGCAGGCCGTGGTAGCGGTCGAAGAAGGCTCGGAAGGCGGCGCGATCGCCGTCTCGGATTCGGCGCGCCAACTCTCGATCGTCCAGATCCTCCTCTCCGCCGGCGGCCAGCGTCAGAAGCAACGCAATGACGATTGAGGGGTCGATCACGCTTTCGTCGTTTCGCGAGTGTGGGAAGTGGAGCGGTCATCGGACCGTCGCCCGCGGCGTGATACAGGATATCGAATTTCCGATTGACTGACTAGGACCGGGAGCGAGGCGCGAGAAGGCTGAAGCCGGTCGCATCTGGTCCGTTCATGTCTTCACGAGATTTCGTCTGGCGGGCGGGCGTCGAAGATTCGGTCGGCGAGAGTCGAAGATTCGGTCGGCGGGGGATCGCGAAGAAAAAGGTCGCCTCCTGACCCATGGGTCGGAAGTATGCGTGGCAACACATAGTGTTTTAACAACTTGTATTCGCAACGATACAATTTGGCTGCGCATATATTTTGAAAACACATTATGGGTACTGGAAAAATCCTTCCATCGAAGCCCAAAAGCGCGGAGCGGCGGCTCCGTTCTACAAACGCAACGCAGGGCGCGGCCTTACAAAGAGCCTAAACGAAGCGTGATGACGGTGACTTCCGGCAGCGATCCTATCCGCAACGGAACGCCCCAGAAGTTGGTGCCCGGGCTGACGTAAAGGACGGACGTGCCGTCCCGGTATAGGCCCATCGAGTACTTTAAGAACGGCGAGGCGAGGCTCCATCCGAGCCGGGGAATGGAGATCTGACCATGATGCGTGTGCCCGCTTAGCGTGATCGCTATGCCCCGCGCGGCGAGTGCCGGCCAGAGCGCCGGATTGTGCGCAAGGGCAAGGACGAAAGCGTCCGGAGGTAAGGCCGCCAATATTCGCTCTATGACAGGTGCCGCCGACTTTCCGCCACCTCGTTCCCATGCCCGCCCGGCAGGATCCCCCGTGCCGGCCACCCAGAACTCGGATCCATTCCGGCGCAGCGGAACGGCGCCGTTCACCAGCACGGTTATGCCCATCTGCTGCATTCCACGCCGAACGGCATTCCATCCGGCATAGACGTCATGGTTGCCGGGAACGGCGTACAGACCGAGTGGTGCGGTTAGATCACGAAAGGCGTCGGCAAAAATCTCGACGTCGCGTGCATAGTCATCGACCTGATCCCCGGTGATCGCGATCAGGTCGGGCTCCGCTTCGCGAACGGCCGTGATTATGCGCCGGATGTGAGTTCGGGACGTGTGCGGCCCTACGTGCACGTCCGAAAGCTGTGCGATTCGCATGCCGTCAAGACCGGATGGAAGCGTCGGCAACCGGATGTCGAGGTGGCGCACCTCCAGCTTGCGCGAGCCCGCGTAACCCCACACCGCGGCGACCAGAAAGAGCACTCCGAGTAGGGCCATACCAAACCGTCCGATCGGTCCGGCGGTGCCGAACGGCAGACCGATCAACATCCCGATCAGGCCTCCGATCCCCAGCAGCGGGAGGATCAGCTGGACGTACCAGAACGGACGGATGATCCAGACGCGGGTAAACGCCGAAGGGTAAAGCGCTCCGCGAAATCCTGCGACCATAACCGCCAATGGAAAGACGGAGAGGAGCGCGAACGCCAGAATGCTCCACCAGCCTCCCTGAATCTCCGCATGGATGAGACTTCCGACAACGGCCCACCA
>CAZMXY010000443.1:0-1673 GCA_964570345.1 uncultured Rhodothermales bacterium
GACAACTTCCCTGCGCCGTACCCGGCGTATACCGGATCTTCGCCAATGTTCTTTCCCTCGGGCAGTAGCGACCGGCATGCCTACACTTCCCGTCCTGAAGGAGAACCCGTATGAGCTCACCTCGGAAAAGGTACGTGTGCCTCCGGGCGCCTTTCGCGATCGCCTGCGATTTCTAGGCCCCGGTTTCATTCTCTCCGCTTCAATCGTCGGCTCCGGCGAGCTGATCGCGACGACCAGCCTCGGCGCCGAGGCGGGGTTTGTCACTTTCTGGGTGATCCTGGTGAGCTGTCTCGTCAAGGTGGCCGTACAGGTCGAGTTCGGTAAGCAGGCCATCTACTCGGGCGAAACCACGATGGAGGGGCTGAACGGGCTCCCCGGTCCGCGTCTCGGAAAGGCGAACTGGACGATCTGGACGTGGCTCGCCCTGATGATTTTCAAGATGATCCAGGTCGGGGGCATCGTCGGCGGAGCGGCACTCGTCCTCGTCCTCGTCTTCCCGCAGGTGCCCCTGGCGATATGGTGCTTCGCGACGGCCGCCTCGGTCTCGCTGATCATCTACCGGGGCAAGTATGCGCCTATCGAAAAACTTTCGCTGGTGCTCATCGCCATCTTCACGGTGGTGACCCTCTTCTCCGTGGTCGCCGTGCAGTTCACGCCGTTTGCGTTTACCGCGGAGGAATTCCTGAGCGGACTCACTTTTGAGCTTCCGCCCGAAGCCGTCTTCGTTGCGATCGGCGCGTTCGGCATCACGGGGGTCGGCGGCGACGAGATCATGGCGTACAACTACTGGCTGATCGAGAAGGGCTACGCGGCCTACACCGGGCCGTACGAGGCGACGAACGAATGGCGCGATCGCGCCAAAGGCTGGATCCGTGTGATGTACCTGGACGCCGTGGCGGCCATGGTCGTCTACACCGCCATGACGGCGGCCTTTTACCTGCTGGGTGCGACGATCCTGCACCGTCAGGGTATTTTTCCGGAAGGGATGCAGCTCGTGGAAACGCTCTCGCAGCTCTACACGCGCAGCCTCGGGGACTGGGCCGGCACGCTCTTCCTTGTCGGCGCCTTCACGGTACTCTACTCGACGCTCTTCGGTGCGCTCGCCATCTGGACGCGCCTGTTCTCGGATGCCTTCAGCGAGATCGGCTGGCTTGACTTTAAGAACGTCGACCAGCGCCGACGGTTGATCGCCTGGCTCGCGTGGTGCATTCCGCTGATCTGGGCTGTGCTCTTCCTCGTGATGCAGACGCCGGCCTTCATGGTGGCCGTCGGCGGCGTGGCGACAACCGTCATCCTCCTGATCGTCGTCTTCGCCGTGATCCACTTTCGGTATCGCCGCGTCCCGGAAGAGCTGCGCCCCGGCCGCCTCTACGACTCCGTCTTGTGGATCAGCATCGCTTCGATCGTCCTCGTCGCAGTATACGGCATCACGAGAGTGTTTTAGGTCCCTCTGCCGTGTGAGGTCCGGACCGCACCGGTTGTGTCATCATGCGCGTGTCGGTGCTTGTCCCGGCCTCCTGGCGGTAGAAATACGTGCCGCTTCCCATCGTCCTATGAGTCGGCTGCTTCCGCACCCCGACGACGCCGCAGCTCATCCGACCACTCCGACGATTCATAAGTGATGTCGACTTTTAGTTGATCGTTGATCTTCGCCATCATTCCGTCGGTTTGAG
>CAZMXY010000444.1:0-1663 GCA_964570345.1 uncultured Rhodothermales bacterium
GGTGGACCGGGCATGCATTTCGCCGGACTCGTGCGCGTGATTCCGGAGGGCGGTTCCGTGCGTGTAGACAGCGTTCGCACGTCGCGATCCGAGCCGGCTCAGAACGGTTCCGGCACGACACCGGCGGAAGGCCGGGCTCAGATCGAGACGGAGCACGCCGCGCCCGTTCTGAACGTAAGCGGCGCGTCGGCGGTGACGTTGATCGTTGCGATGGCCACCGATTACGATGTCGACCGGCTCGCGATAGACCCGAGCATCGACCCGCAGCAGGTAATCCGAGAGACGGCCGCGGCGGTGGACGGCGAACCTTACGACGTCCTGCGTGAACGCCACGTCGCCGATCACCGGCGGCACATGGAACGAGTCACGCTCGATTTGACGCCCGGCTCGGTTCATCCGCTCCCGACGGACGAGCGCCTTGCCGCCGTTCAAGGCGGCGCATCCGATCCTCACCTTGTCGAACTGTACTTTCAGTACGGTAGATACCTGCTGCTCGGCAGCTCCCGTGCGCCCGGCCGGCTGCCCGCGAATCTTCAGGGGATCTGGAACGAGCACATCGACGCGCCGTGGGGGAGCGACTACCACACGAACATCAACTTGCAGATGAACTACTGGCCGGCGGAGGTTACGAACCTATCGGAGACGCTCCAGCCGCTGGTCCGCTTCGTTCGTGCGCTGACCGTCCCGGGGCAAGTGACGGCAAAGGAGATGTACGGTGCGCAGGGCTGGACGATCCACCACGCGACCGACGTCTTCGGGCGTACCGGTCTTCAGGCCGCCATCCGCTACGGGACGTTTCCGATGGGAGGGCCGTGGATGACGCTCCCGATATGGCGGCATTATGAATTTACGGCCGACCGCGGGTATCTGGCGAAGACCGCTTATCCGATCATGAAGGGATCGGCGGAATTCGTGCTGGATTTTCTCGTAGAGGACCCGAACGGCTATCTGGTGACTTCGCCCTCCTATTCGCCCGAAAACACCTTCCTGCAACCGTCGACCGGTGGGCCGGTGCGGATCACCTATGCCCCCACGATGGACGTTCAGATCATCCATGAGTTGTTTCAGAACACGATGCGGGCGTCCGAGCTTCTCGACGTAGACGAGGCATTGCGGGATTCGCTTCGAATCGTGCTGGAGCGTCTACCGCCCGTGAGAGTGGGCCGTGATTCGACGCTTCAGGAATGGATCGAAGACTATGAAGAGCAGGACCCCGGGCACCGGCACGTCTCCCATCTTTTCGGCCTGCATCCCGGCACGACGATCGGTCCCGACACGCCGGAACTGTTCGAGGCGGCGCGACGGACGATCGATCGGCGCCTGGCCCACGGCGGGGGCCATACCGGCTGGAGCCGTGCCTGGATCATCAATTTCTTTGCCCGCCTTCGAGATGGTGAACGAGCCCATGAAAACGTTCAGGCCCTCCTCGCCAAATCGACGCTGTCCAACCTTTTCGACGACCATCCGCCCTTCCAGATCGACGGCAATTTCGGTGGGACGGCCGGCATCGCGGAGATGCTGATTCAGAGCCACCGCGGGATGATCGAGCTGCTTCCGGCCCTACCGACCGCCTGGCCTGCCGGACGCATCTCGGGCCTGAGAGCGCGCGGCAGGTTTGAGGTGGACGTGCAGTGGGAGGAAGGAAAACTCTCGGAGGCCGTCG
>CAZMXY010000445.1:0-1656 GCA_964570345.1 uncultured Rhodothermales bacterium
AGTTCTTCCAGGGGAAGCGCGAGTTGTCCCGAGAAGAAGTCGTTTTCCGCGAGAACGCAATCCGACTCCGACCAATTTCTCTCGTCCGCAATAGCCCACGCCAGTCTGCGAGCGAGAACCGGCGGCACGGCATTCGCGATTTGCAGTCTCTGTGACGTTATGCCGCCTTCAAAATGATATGTGTCGGGGAAACCTTGCAATCGTGCGCCCTCGCGGGCCGTCAATCCTCTGTGCTGAGACGGATGGATGCATCGTGTACCGGACGGCTTGCCCATGTTCTGAGTAACGGCTACGGCAGGTGAACCGCTATGAAGCCGGGAATAGGAATTGTGAAACCCGCTCTTGGGTTGATACTCGTCCGGGATCGAGCGGCGATTACCTCCGTCCGGAATGTGCGATATCGCCTTAACGAGCCGCTTCGGGTGCCTGCTAGCCTGGTGTCCTTGAAGAACTTTCGAGCCCATGCGCATGGCTTCCTGATAATCCGTCTGAGGTGGTGCGTCGTATCGATGGGCGGCTTCACCCGGACGCAGAGGGGGCAAATCACCGATAGCGTCCCCGACGGTAACGTACTCATCAGGTTGATGAGACGGCCGAGGCGGAATGAACAGGCGCCCGGACTGGTGCGCTACGAAGAGAATTCTCCGCCTCAGCTGAGGCACACCGTGATCGGCGGCTTTCAGGATAATGGGAGTGACGCGATATCCGATTGAAAAGAAGTGCGACGAAATCGACGAAACGAACTTCATGTCCCGCAAGCCGAGCACGTTCTCGATCAGCACGCCCTCCGGCTCAACCTCCTCCACAAGCCGCAAGAATTCGTCGATCAGCTGGTTGCGGGGGTCCTTGCGAATTCGCTTGCCGACCGTCGAGAATCCCTGACACGGAGGCCCGCCTACGAGCCACGAAGGTCGCTCTCCGGCCAGGTCGACGAGCCGCTCCCCATCCACTTCGCTGACGTCGATCGAAAGCATAGGATGACACTGGAAATTCTTTCGATACGTCCTGACGGCGTCCTCCCAATTGTCGATCGCAAGGAGGGGCTTCCATCCGGCCTGGACCAGGCCGAGGCTGAGTCCGCCGGCGCCGGCGAACAGATCAATGAAGGTCGGAGCCGTGTCGTCCGGCTCGGCTACCAATAGATTTGCATCGCCGGCGAATTCACGGTAAAGTACGGATGCCCGCTTGACCTGGGATCGGACGGCGACGGACAGATCGGCGAGCCGACCGACCTGCTTGATCCTGAGCTCGAGTTCGTCGTCGCTCTTCGGCTCCAGCGGGTCCAGGTATTGCATTAGCCGCTTCACTCTCGAAACGACGTCGCTTCGAGACCTCGGCGTGAGACTCGTGTTCTCGTCTAACCAGGTCGTGAAATTTTCTGTGGATAGAGTCAATTCTAAGAGAATGGATTGTGTCGAGCTTCTTGACTCGAAACGTACGATGGGATCCGATGGACGTCAACTTATTGACGTCGGATCATGTACGGAAACGGTCTTCTTTGGCGCATTTAAGGAGAAGGTCGAAAAGAAAAAGATCCTGACAGATCGTTTGCGAGCGTTTGTTGAGATGGCCGGAGCGAGTGAGGCATGAGCAGCGAATCCATGAAGGGAATTTCGGGCCTCGTCACGGACGTCGCGACGTCGTATCGGATGAAGC
>CAZMXY010000446.1:0-1654 GCA_964570345.1 uncultured Rhodothermales bacterium
ACAAACCGTGGTCCGACAACTTCGAATTCCACAAAGACCTGTTGCTCCATTGGGCCGGACTCGACAATGGCGACAAGCAGATGCTCGATCATGTGCGGTTTACGCGTGAACTCGTCGGCCTGCGCCGGCGGCATCCCGCCTTGCGCGGGCAAGGATTCCGGGTCGTCCACGTCCATGATCGGAACCGCGTGCTCGCCTTCCAGCGCTGGGTGGAGGGCGAAGGTCACGACGTGATCGTGGTGGTGCACCTCTCGACGTTCAATCGCTTCGACTATTGGATCGGGTTTCCAACCGGAGGAGAATGGCGTGAAGTCTTCAACAGCGACGTCTACGAGAATTGGGTCAATCCGGACGTCGCAGGCAACGGGGGTCGCGTGTTTGCTGAAGCGCATCCGCTGCACGACCTGAGCCATTCCGCCGCACTCGTGCTGCCGGCAAACAGCGTTCTCGTCTTCACTCGGTAATGCATCTGGCGCCGGAGCCGCTGCTTACCTCGCCCGTCCGGGACGATTCGGAGCTGGTCGAGGCCGCATTTTGTTTCTATAGACTCCGCTTGAGCGGGGATGACGGTCGAATAGAGACGTCAGTGCCAGGGCCGGTATTCTTTCGGCACCTCGTCGGCAACACGTTCGAAGGCGAGGTAGCCGTAAAACGTCACGCCATAGGGGTCGAGTGCATCGCCTTTCAGGTCGACGACGGTGGGCCCTTTTTCCACGAGGATCATGGACGAGCGGTACTTTGGGCGCCCGCGGCGACCTTGCCAGGCCAGGTAGGCTTCGTCTTCGACTTCCTGCGTGTAAACGATCTCGACGAAACCGTGGAAATCCAGGATCCGTTCCTGGGCGTCGTCGCCTTCTTTCAGAATGGTGGCGACGTCAAGGGGAAAGCGCTGGCCGGAGGGCGTCGCGCTGCCGGACAGATTTTCGCGCGAGGCGGGGCGGTGGTAGGTTATGAATCCGGATTCTTCGACTCGATCGCTAAGCAAGGCCAGCATGAAGTGGCGGAACGAGCCGTGAAATGCCTCCGACCTATTTTGCTGCCATCGCCCCTCCTCATCGAGGCTCGATGGTTCCATTTCTTCAAAAAGCGGCTCACCGTCGTACATCGTCCGCGTCGGCGTCGCGGCGAACTCCTTCAGGAAGTAATGAATCCGATATCCCAACGCCCGGTTTTCGATGACGAGCGTCTCGCTCGCTCGCGCCGTAAACCGGCCCATCTTGTCCGTGAAGTCCAACACTTCCGGGTTGAGAATCTCCGTATGCTCGGCGTTCGGCGTCTCGCCGATAAAGAGCCGGATGAACTTCTCCAGCCGTCGCTGCCAGCGCTCGTCGCGCTCGGCGGTGACTTCCACTTCTCCGACTTCGATGACGGCACGCTGGAGAGAAAAATCGTACGAGTGGACGCGCGGCTCTCGCAGGAATACGTCGAGCGCCTGCGGCTCGTAGCCGACGATCGACACGTACAGACGGTGGGCGCCTAGCGGAACGTTAACCAGGCGGTAGGCGCCAGCGTCGTCAGTTACGCTGCCGTTCATCGAGACGGCGATGAAGACATGCGCATCAGGAAGCGACGTCCCCGTTTCGCTGTCGGTGACGGTGCCCGTAACGACGGCGGACGGTTCCTGCGCGAACACGTACGCTGCCGGAGACAAAAG
>CAZMXY010000447.1:0-1642 GCA_964570345.1 uncultured Rhodothermales bacterium
CCCGACATTTCCTCGATCGGGATCGGATTTCCGACGTCGCAGCAATTCTATGGCTGGACGATGGACGTCGGCGCTCGCTACCGATACTGATCGCTCCTGCGGGCATGGCGCTATCCGAAACACAATCGAATCACACGGAGGGTAAGATCGGTCTGAACGACAAACGCTTTTCACGACGCGACTTTATTTCGACGGCCTTCGCCGCGCCGGTCGTGGCGGCGGATGCCTATGCAGCGCTCGTCCGGAGGCGTGGCCACGCACGGCCGCTGCCGCCCATCCATTCCCACAGCGACCGATTCACCGGACCGGACGGCAGACTGCAGCTCGAATTGCATCCGAGTGACGGGGGTCGCTTGAGCTATCGGGTGACGATGGATGGCGAGCCGGTGATCGACACGTCGAGGGTAAGCATCGTGATCGACGGCGTGGATCTCGGCCAGGGTACGCATCTCGGCGAGACGGCGCATTACCGGACGGATGAAACGTATGCGTGGCGCGGCGTTCATTCGGAGGCCCGCAACCATTGCAACGGCGCCACCGTCGCAGTCCGCCACGTCGAAAGCGGGACCGACTATACGCTGGAAATCCGTGTGTTCGACGACGCGGTCGCCTTTCGCCACGTCGTCCCTGGTGAAGGCACCCGGATTCCGGACGACGGCTCCTCCTTCGCCATTCCCGCCGGAAGCACCGTCTGGTATCATGACTTCGAAGGGCATTATGAAGGATCGCACGTCGCCAAAGAGATCACCGAGACAGAAGCGGGTGAGTGGGCGGCGCCGCCGGTGACGTTCAAGCTCCCCAGCGGACGAGGGTACGCGTCGATTACGGAGGCGGCCCTCGTCAACTACAGCGGGCTGGGGCTTCAGGCGGACGGGCAGGGTGGGTTCCGCGCCGTCCTCGGTCACGCCCACCCTCCGAGCTATCCGTTCACCCTCAGGTACGGCGACGAGGAAGCGGAGCGGCTCTCGCAGCCGGCCGCGATCGCCGGGCCGATCACCACGCCCTGGCGCGTCGTGATGATCGGTCGCGATCTCAACACACTGGTGAACAGCGACGTACTGCACAACCTCTCTCCGGCGGCAGATCCGCAACTCTTCCCCGACGGCCTTCATACGGATTGGGTCAGGCCCGGTCGGTGCGTCTGGAAATACCTGGACGGCGGCGAGAACACGCTGGACGAGATGAAGACCTTCTCCAAGCTCGCCGGTGAGCTTGGCTTCGAATACAACGTCATCGAAGGATTCTGGCAGCGATGGAGCGAAAGCGAGCTCCGCGAGCTCGTGGACTACTCGAGGAGTTACGACGTCGGCGTCTGGCTCTGGAAGCATACCAGGGACATGCGTGACCCTGAGGCGCGGCGAGCGTTCTTTTCATTGTGCCGGCGGGTCGGGGCCGTCGGCGCCAAGCTCGATTTCTTCGACCACGAAGCTCGGGAGGTCGTCGACCTCTATCATGCGCTTCTGCGCGATGCGGCGGAGTTTGAGATCATGGTCAACTTCCACGGGGCAAACAAGCCGACCGGCGAATCGCGTACCTGGCCGAACGAGATGAACCGTGAGGCGATCTCCGGAATGGAGCGGCGGAGCATGCAGGCATGGTCGCGCCACAACGCGACGCTCCCGTTTACGCGGATGCTCGCCGG
>CAZMXY010000448.1:0-1635 GCA_964570345.1 uncultured Rhodothermales bacterium
CTTACTCTCGTCGAATCGCCTCAAATCGTTCCACGAGATCCGATACATCGAGCGCATGCTCAAGCCTGTTCAGCACGTCTCGAACTCTCGCCTCGTCGAGCGAAGGGCCGCTCTTTTCCAGAATTCCGCGGATGTCCTCGAAGTCTTTCGGGCGACCTGCTAAAATCTTGCTTGCAACCAGGTCTTCCGGACTCATGAACGGAATACGGGCCGAGTCGACATCGACGTGAACCACACGTTTTAGAAATTCTTGCTCCAGACCGGGACCTGCGAGGATCAGATCGACAGGGATGCCGCTCGACAGGTGCACAACCGGCATGACGCGTGTACGGCGCACAAAGGTATCTATCTCGTCGACGCGGGCAGCGAAGCCGGCTTTCTCGAGAGCAGGCGCTAGATGCGAGACATCGTCCACGTCGGCATCGATCGTGACGTCGACGTCCAGTGTCTGCCGCGGTCTTCCGAAGATAACGACCGCCTGTGCACCGAAGACGTACCAGGCGGTACCGCGTTCGTCAAGAAACTCGCGTAGTTCGGCCAGTACGTCACTGACGCCGTGCATTACCGGTCTCAAAGAGTTGGCGCGCCATGCGAATATGGACTTCGAGATCAGCTCGCCGTGCCGCCTCGTCCGGCCAGTCGGAA
Source organism: uncultured Rhodothermales bacterium (assembly GCA_964570345.1). Lineage (GTDB taxonomy): Bacteria > Bacteroidota > Rhodothermia > Rhodothermales > VXPQ01 > CAZMXY01. The sequence continues at coordinate 646 of CAZMXY010000448.1, forward strand.
CGTACCGATAACGTGTACCGCCTGAGCTCGTCGGCGTGCCGTAGCAATTCTGCGGGCGTCATGTCGGTCTCCGCCCAGTAGCGCAGCTTGAGACGCTCGACCTCGGCCCAGGGCCGTGAGGCGTATGCTCGTATCGATTCGTCAGATGTCGCCATGGAATCCCGGGAAGGATGATGGGGTAGAAGCACGGACGTTCAGGACGCATACATCCTATCGATGAGCCACGATCCACAATGCGGATTAATCGGCTACGATCCACAACGCGTCGAAGTTTTAGAGCGTCCGGCGATGGCGTGCTTCGTCGGTTTGCTACGCGGCTTTGCTCCGCGGGCCCGCGCCGATTATCCGAGTCAGCAGGACGCACGTCGGCCGTGGTGTTGACGCCGGGGCGGTAGCGGGGGATGCCGATCAACGCTCCTCCACCTCGACGCGCAGGATGCGGTCGCCTTGCTCGATGGAGTCGACGACGTCCTGGCCTTCGACGACCTTGCCGAAGACGGTATGGCGGCCGTTCAGGTGAGGTTGCGGTGACTGCGTGATGAAGAACTGGCTGCCATTCGTGTTCGGGCCGGCATTCGCCATCGAGATCACGCCCGTCTCGTGCTTCAGGGGATTGCCACGGACCTCGTCCTCGAACTGATAGCCCGGGCCACCGCGCCCGGTGCCGGTCGGGTCGCCGCCCTGGATCATGAAGTTGTCGATGACGCGGTGGAAGGTCACCTGATCGTAGAAGCCCTCCCGCGCGAGGAATACAAAGTTGTTGAAACGGTCTTCGGCGCATGTTCCGGGTAGAGTTCGACCGCAATGGTGCCCCTGTCCATTTCAACACTCGCTCGGTAGGTCTTCTGCGCATCGACTTGCATCGCGGGAGGACTGTTCCACTGTTGCTGAGCCATAGAATCTCGTCTGGTGAGTGGTTTCGGTGCAGGATTGCTCGCGTAGATACGGGCGAGAGGCCGCGAGTCTCCCGGCGCCGCGAGATTGTCACAG
>CAZMXY010000449.1:0-1624 GCA_964570345.1 uncultured Rhodothermales bacterium
GGACGCTCGGCCGATCCGGCCGCCATCGCCGCGGCTGCGCAGCTTGGACTCGACGGGGTGCAGGTCAGCGTCGGCACCGCGCCCGATAGCATTCCGCTGCGCGATCCTGCCGTCCGGCGCACCTATCTCGATCTGGCGACCGATCACGGCGTCCGCTTCCCATCGGTCGCGGCCGGTAGCATCCTGAATGACATCCCGCTCAAGTCCGAGCCGCAGGCGGCCGTCTACGTAATCGACGCCATCGAGGCTGCCGCGGCGCTGGGGGCGGAGAACGTCCTGCTCGCTTTCTTCAGCGACGGAGAGTTGCGCCTGCGCGACGCGACGGGCGCCTTTCGCAACGTCAGCGGTGGATCATTCGCGGAATACGAGATCGACACGGAGGGCGTGACGCGCGTCGTCGACGCTCTCCGACAGATTGCGCCCCGTGCTCAGGATGCGGGCGTCGTCCTCGGCCTGGAGAACACGCTTACGGCCCGGCAAAACCTCGACGTCATCGACCGCATCGGCTCCGACCACGTGCGGGTCTACTATGACGTCGGCAACTCGCAGGCGTACGGGTACGACGTGCCCGGCGAGATCAGCCTTCTGGGCAGCGAGATGATCTGCGAGATGCACATAAAAGAGACCCTCTCACTGCGCGATCCGATGAGCCCAGTGCTTGCGGGTCCGGCCGAGGGCGGCGTCGATTTTAAAGCGGTGGCGGCGGTCGTGCGTGACATCGGCTACGACGGCTGGTTCGTCCTGGAAACAGGTGGACGCGACGGTCGCGAGGTCGAAGACACCGTCGCGAACGTGAAGTTCGTCGAGCGGACGTTCGGGTGAATTAAATAGAACTTGCCTCGCGGAACTATCAGCTCTGATTTCTACGATCCGTTCGGACTACTCGCCGACCGGAAGCCATGAACGTCGTCGAAGATATTGCACGCATCCGCCTCCCTCGCTACCGGGCGACGCTTTTTTCACGTGCCTGTATGCGCCTCCTGCAGAGCCTGCCGGTACCCCTCAGGCTCGCGCTTTACCGAGGATCGCAACACTATTGCCCCGTATGCAGCAACAATCTTCGCCGATTTCTACCGTTTGGCCTGATCGATAATGAGTGGTGCCCGATCTGCGCTTCCATGAGCCGGCATCGGCTGCTGTGGCATGTGTTGCAGGGGACCGACATGTTCGACGGAGTGTACGGACGCGTTCTTCACATTGCGCCCGAACCCGGACTTGAGCGCGTGCTCCGACGTCGCAGCACGCTCGCATACACAACCGCCGACCTGCACGATCCGCACGCCGACGACAGAGTGGACATCACGGACATGCCGTATTCGGATCAGACGTTCGACGTAATAGTGTGCAGTCACGTATTGGAGCATGTGCCCGACGATCTTGCGGCGATGCACGAGATTGCGCGCGTTCTAAAGCAGAACGGGACGGCCATCATCATGGTGCCGTTCCATGATGACGAGGTGACCGATGAGGATCCGAGCGTTACCGACGTAGCCGAACGTGAAGCCCGCTTCGGACAGCACGATCATGTGCGCTACTACGGTCGCGACATCCTCGATCGCCTCGAGGCGACCGGCATGTGCATTCATTCCGAGCGCGCAGAAGTCCTGCTCTCAGCCGACCAGCT
>CAZMXY010000450.1:0-1612 GCA_964570345.1 uncultured Rhodothermales bacterium
GTTTACGGTCACCTCTCTTACAATACGCCGGATCGGGAGATCCGCCCGGCTCGCGAGCGGACCTACTCTTCGCTGCCCGGAGCAGGTTCGTCGACGGAGGCGCGCCCGTCACGCGGCGGGCTTTCGCTCGCCTCGTCCAGGATAGATCCTTTTTCGCCGTTTACGACCTGCAGCACGACCTCATACAGCGCCTCCACGCGCTCTCGATCTTGATTCTGAAAAACCGCGCTCTCGCTGTTTCGGAGGATCTGCCTTGCATGCCGGCGCAACACGGCGCGATCTGCCTCCGAGCGCGCGTGCCGACCCAGGTCGCGGATGACTTCCAGAACGTGGAGCGTGACGGACGCACTGCGGCTGCCGTAGTCCTGGATTTGCTGGAGGGCGGCCTGCGTCATGTCCTCGAACGTCACCGGAGACCAGATCAGACGAAGCGTCTCCTCTTCATCGTTCTGGGACGAAGGGGCCGTGTCCCGCGTCAAACAACGGGATAAGCCGGCGCCGAGCCAATCGAGACAGCGCAGCGCCGTGAAGGGGTCATTTATTCCGGGCGAGAGGGCGCGAACGGCCACTTCGACGAGCTGATCGACGGCGAAGAGCACGTCCTGCGTATGCGAACGCTCCTTTCCCGTCGTGAAGGCGTCCAGCAGGCGATCCGAAAGTTCGGTCCCGCATCGGGTCGCAGGCCGGCAGAGGAGAAGCGGCTTGTACGGCGAGATGAAATCGCCGGGACGGCACACGACCTGCAGCACGACCTCGGCCTCGCGGGCGTCGCTGACGAGCGAGTCGCGGTCGATCGTCTGGAGGTAGCCGGTCGACTTCGACATGATCACGTGCGCTTCCTCTTTGGGGGGTTCGGTGGAAGTGGCCGGCGTCGAGGGATCCCGTTCGTCCTTCCGCTCCGGAAAAACGCGGTCGATTGAGGCGAACAATTCTCTACCGATCGTGGCCACGATTTTGGACGCCTGAATCGAGAGGGCCACGTGGTGGATGAAATAGATGAGCACGCCGAGACTACCCAGAGCCATTACGACGCTCGTCGTTACGGAGAGCTGGGGGACGTAGCTCTCGTCCCCGCCTTCGATCGTTCGCAATACGATAAGGCTATAGACGAGCGTCGCGATGAAGGTACCCAGGACGAATTGATTCCCCCGATCCTGCATGAAATTACGCAGTACGCGCGGACCGAACTGCGACGAGGCCAACGTGAGCGCGACCATCGTGATGGAGAACACGACGCCCGCTACCGTGATCATCGAACCCGCGATCACCGAAAGGACCTCTCGCGCGCCGTCCGAACCGCCCGCGTAAACCCACGACAATCTCGAAACGAGGCCGTCCGCTTCGACGCGATCCAGCTCGAGCAGTCCGAGCGCGAGACCGAGCGCACCCAGCGCCATCAGCGTAGGAATGAGCCAGTAGCTGTAGCGGATCGTCTCCCAGAGCTTCGGGAGCACCGAAACGAAGACGTGTCGCATCAGGATCTCGAAAGACTCTTGCGGCTACGGCGTTGCCACCGCCGTCTTACTTCGGACCGTCGACACGGCGTCGGTCAGCCGCTCGATCGCATGGTCGACCATTTCGTCGGTCGTGAATCGTCCGAGGCTGATGCGCA
>CAZMXY010000451.1:0-1598 GCA_964570345.1 uncultured Rhodothermales bacterium
AAAAACTTCAGTAGTCGGGGTAGCATCGATTCCCGGGGCTGGCTGCAGGGGGCCGACCCATATCGCCTTCGGGCTTTCCCTCTCGTTCATATATCCGGTGCATCAGATGCAGGCCGATCACAAATCCGAGCGCGAACAGAAGCCCGTACCACCGAACGGCGACCGGGCCCCACTGGAACACGACAGGATCGGTGCTCCACGTTATCGCAGCTCGAATCATGATACTTCAGATGGTCATCACTCGAGGCCCGGTGCAGGATCGCCCGCGTGCCGCTGCTGAGAGGATCCCGGCGACACGGCGAACGGAGCCGCGCATTATACGCATGCCGCGTAGCTCCCGATCGAACACCACAGCGCACCTATATGGCTCGGACTCCGCGCTCAGCTTCCCCTGGACCATAGTACTTCGTTCACTTCCTCGTCGCCTCTTTTGTGAAAGACGACGCGCTCCACTTCAAGTCCGGTATCCGTCGAGTCTACGTAGTAGTCGATGTCGTACACTTCGCCGCTTTCAGATTTGAAGTCGGCGCACGACACATACATGCCGTCATTCGTCGTCACACCTTCGTGCAAGTAGTCGAAAACCACGGCCGTGCCTTGAATGTCCAATCGCCCGTCGGCGTCCGTCGTCTGATCGATGTAATCGCTCATGACGACCTGAACGGCTTCATTATCAATTTCGGACCTGGAGTCGCTCTGTCCGGTGCATCCGACGAGAAATCCCAGGACGAGTAAGAGTGCTGATGTGCGTTTCATGTCCTGTGCTTCGGTTTAGTCTGGCTCTTGTGAATTTACGTTTCCCTGCGGCATCGACGCGTTCGCTACGCGGCGCATACGCATCAGCATCACCTCCGGCGGTACAAATCCGACCGTTCGTTCTTCCCGCACCTCTCGACCGGATGCATCCAGCAGCACGAGCGTAGGCACGCCCGCGACGTCGAACTGCCGCCGGAGTCGCTCGGCCTCCGGGGAGTCGAAGTGAGTCAGGTCGACTTTGAGCATCGTGAAGCCGTTCGCCTCATCGATTACGTCCTCGTCCGTGAACGTAATACGGTCGAGCTCCAGACAGGGGATGCACCAGTCGGCATAGAAGTCGAGCAGCACGGGCCGGCCGGCTTCCGCTGCACCCTGGACGAGCTCCGGTGAGTAGGGCTCCCATTCGGCGCTCGGCCGGTGAAGGCTACGGAAAGCGAGGATGCCGGCCAGGACGAGGACCGCGCCGAGAACCCAGCTTACGCGCCGTGAGAGGTCGACCCGGGATGTCACGACGCTCCGCAACGCCAGGAAAAACCCTGTGCCGATGAGCGTAATCGGCACGGCCAGCATCGCGTGGGCCGGTGCAAAGGCGAGCCCCAGGTAAAACAGCCCCGCGCCGATCAGGACCACGGCGAATACCCACTTCACCCACACCATCCACACTCCGGAACGAGGCAGTCGAGTGAGAAGGCTGCTGAAGGTACCTAGAATCAGGTACGGGAAGCCGAGACCCAGCGACAGCGTGAGAAACGCCGCCGACCCGAAGAGCGGGTCGCCTTTCGCGCCCACGAAGGCGAGCAGCGCGATGACCGGCGGCCCGATGCACGGCGCCGCAAATATCC
>CAZMXY010000452.1:0-1568 GCA_964570345.1 uncultured Rhodothermales bacterium
TGGTGTACGCCCTGCCGCGTTGAGATTCCCGAATTCATTAGGATGCAGCGGGAGTTGGACGGAGTGCAGTTCATCGGCGTTTCGCTCGATGAGGAGGGCTTCGACGTCGTCCGCCCGTACGCAGAAGAAATGCGCATCACGTATCCGCTCGTGATCGGAGACGACTCGCTTGCGGCTGATTTCGGTGGCATCATGGGACTGCCGACGAGCTACGTAATCGATCGCGAAGGGCTAATCCGACAGCGGTTCATCGGAATGGTGAACGAGGAAACGCTCCGGCCCATCCTCGCTGATCTCCTGGCGGAGAAACGGACGCCGTAAGAGGTGGTCGGGTTCAGGGACGCTTCGAGATGGAATGGATCGTGATGCCGTCGGACGTCGCCGTGAGTACGAACTGAACACGATCACCGATCGCAATATCGTCGATGGATGCCGTGTCGCTCACGCCGAACGGCATCGTCATGGCATGCATGTAACCGGCGATGGCTTCGTGCTCGACCACGAGATGGCTTCCGCTTGGCGTGATGGATCGAACGACCCCCGTCACGTCATAGCTCCGCGGATCCTCGGTCACGCTACCTTCCGAGACCGGCGCCGTCCCGGCATTGGAAGGTGCATTGTCGATCGTCGTTGGCGCGGTCGTCTTCGGTTCGGCATCACAGGCCGCCGTCGCGACGAGAAGACCGGCCAAAAGGACGGCGAATAGCGTTGTGGAAGTCAGACGTGATCGAGCCACCGAGTACATGCTAAATCGCCTTAAAGGCCTTAAAGGATAAACGTCCACTCGTCGCCCCGCTGGAGTGCGATGCGATGGGGGATCAGGACGCCCTGGGAGCGGACTTCGCCCGTCACACGGACGGTTTCGGCCATGTAATCAGCGAGCACGGCCGGGGCCGTTACGAGCACCCAGACGGCTTCGTCCGGGGCGCCGTCCACCAGAACGCCTACTGGAAAACCCTGCCGCGCACAGAGGGCGGCGCAGCCCGGGACGAGTCCCTGTGGCCGTTCGTGGTCGGTGCTGACGTTAGCGTGATCGTCGGCGTAACAGTGCGTGTCGATGAGGGTGCCTGAAATCGTGGTCGTGTCGCCCGGCGCGAGCTCGTATGCGCGGGCGCCCTGGGCGCCCGACGCGTCGTGGTCCGCGTGGTCGGGCGCGGTCTCGCCTCGCTGCGGCGATGCGTCCTCGGCCGTGCAGCCGGCCAGCAGCACGCCGCCAAAAATCACGATCGAGAGCAGTCGATAAAGCATGATCGGGCTACGGATTGGAATGCCGGCGAGGCGGCGCGAGGCGCACGCCTCGCCGACCGACGTTCCCCTACATCATCGTGGCGAGCTTCACTTCCTCCCAATTGCCCTCGGCGTTCTTCACTTCAAGCTTCGTCGGGATGATGCCTCCCGGATACGCCAGGTCGCCGGTGACCCGTGCATCCTTAGAAGCATGTTCGGCCAGCTGCGTAGCGGGCGTGACCAGAATGTAGACCTGTCCGTCCTCGTTACCGCCTTCAAGAATGCCGACCGGGATGCCCGTCTGCGCGCACGCCGTGGCGCAGTTCGGCATTTTACCCATC
>CAZMXY010000453.1:0-1547 GCA_964570345.1 uncultured Rhodothermales bacterium
GAGGGTAGTACATGCAAGCACTCGGAAGACAAATTCTTGTCGAGTTTTATGACTGCAATCGCGACATACTGAACGGCGAAGACCTGATCCGAGACATCCTTCTCGAAGGAGTCCGGAGATCCGGCGCCACCATCGTATCGGACACGTTCCATACGTTCAGCCCGCACGGCGTCAGCGGCGTCGTCGTGATCGCCGAATCGCACGTGGCCATCCACACGTGGCCCGAACACGGCTATGCCGCCGTCGACGTCTTCACGTGCGGCGAGACGATCGACCCCTGGGTCATCCAGAAGTATCTCGAGACGGAATTCGAGGCCGGCAACGTGTCCAGCATGGAGATGAAGCGCGGCCTGTTCCCCGAAAAAGTACGCCACAAGCCGATGCTGGAGGAGGCACTGGTCTGAGGAGTACGGCGAAACGATAAATCAGAAGCGCGCGGTTTCGATCCGGACGGTCCGGGGATGCCGCGCGCTCTTTTTTTGCACGACTTTTTTCGAACGACGAGCAGGCATGTCCGAGGAAAAAACGCACCATTTCCAGTACACGGAATTCTGGGAGCGCCGAACCGGACTCACGATCGGCATCGAGGAGCTCCTCTATTCGGTGCGTAGCGAATACCAGAGCATTCAGGTGCTGCAAACCGACGCCTACGGCAAGCTGCTCACGCTCGACGGGCTCGTGATGATGACCGAACGCGACGAGTTCGTCTACCACGAGATGATCGCCCACCCGGCCTTGAACCTGCTCGCGAATCCGCGCGGCGTGCTCATAGTCGGCGGCGGCGACGGCGGCACGGCAAGAGAAGTGCTCCGCTATGCCGAGGTCGAGCGGGTCGACCTCGTCGAGATCGACGGCGAAGTGATCCGCGTATCGCGCGAATTCTTCCCGGACGTCAGCAGCGCCCTCGACGATCCGCGGCTGACAGTCCACGTGCGTGACGGCATCGAGTTCGTCCGCCAAACGCCGGATGGGGCCTATGACCTCGTGATCGTGGATTCCACGGACCCCGTCGGGTTCGCCGAAGGCCTCTTCGGGGAGGATTTCTACGTGGATTGCGCACGCGTGCTCGCCGAAGACGGGATTCTCGTCTCCCAGAGCGAATCGCCGTTCGACGAGACCTTTCAGTCGTCGATCGGACGCGCGCGCGAGGTGCTCGGACGCCTGTTTGAGCAGACCCACGTCTACCTTGCGCACGTCCCGACGTATCCGACCGGCACGTGGTCGTTCACGATGGCGACGAAAGGGCTCCATCCGATCAATGACTTCGACCCGGCGCGCACGGCCGAGCGAACGGCGCCGTTTGCAGAGGAGCTCAGGTATTATAATGCGGGCCTGCATCTCGGCGCGTTCGCGCTGCCGAATTTCGCGAAATGAGCGAACCTGGCGACCCCCCGCTGGTCGCAGATGTGCAACGGCCCTCATCCGTCGCCCGATCCGCTCGCCATCCTCCAGATTTCTTCCATCTCCCATCGCAGCGCCGGCTCGCCCTGCATCAACCTGCCATCGAAATTGATGAAGCCGTTGATGAGGTAGACTTCGTCGGGCGT
>CAZMXY010000454.1:0-1538 GCA_964570345.1 uncultured Rhodothermales bacterium
GCAGCGTGCGCAGGGCGATCTTGAGGTAGTTCTTAAGCATTGCGATTCGCAAGGCAACTTCGCGGAACACCTCGCGTCGGCGACGCCGTTTTCCCCAGTACACTTTGCGGTATTCGTCTTCGAACTCGCCGTGAGGACCCAACTCGCTCAAGGCACGCGTGAATGCGTCGTGCTCCGAGCGGCCCTGCCGTACGAGCGCGGCTACCTGATCGCGCACGTGACGCTCCAGCTCGTCGACGTCGTCCACGTCAAACGCGCGGTTGTGCTCGAGGCTGTGCCGCCAGGCGGCCATAGCGGTTTCCAGGTCGAACATGGCCGTTATCGGCTGGGGGTTGGTGACGGGGTGGGTCCCCAGAGATCGAGCAGTGCCTCGTGCACGCGCAGCCACTGCAGTTTTTCCGCGGCGAGTGCCTTCTCACCCTTCGGCGTGAGCCGATAATACTTACGCCGCGGTCCACTCTCGGCGTCGCGCCAGACGGCCTCGAGCTTGCCCTGGTTTTCAAGACTGTGCAAGAGCGGATACAGCGTGCCCGTAGTCCATTGGAGGTGGCCGTCCGTCAGATCGTGGACCCGCTGGATGATCTCGTAGCCGTAGCTCTCACCCTCCGCAAGAATAGACAGGATAAAGGGTTTGAGCGAGGCCGCGACGAGGGCTCTGGAAACCATTGAGGCTGACCGGATCACGTGGGTGACTATGTTGCCATACTACATAAGTTATGTAGATCTACGACATAGTCAAGCAAAAGGTTACGATTCCGGCAGCTCAGCTCGCTTGCCGACAGGGATTCACGACACCGCGTCGCCTGATCCGCAAGGTGGATTAATGTGCCGTTGGAAATGATCGGGTCTTTACGTATATCTGGTCTGTCCGGCTCGCTTCCGTAGCCGGTGTTGGGGGGCGCTGAGCCGCAATTCGCCCACCGGTCGGGATACCACACGCGAAAAGCAACACCGCGCGACGGTGATCAGCGCGACGTCCGCCAACGAACAAGCCCGAATAGAGGAATCCACGTCATGAAAACAGCTCCCACACTCATCCTGTCCGTCATTCTCCTGGCGGGCCTTCCGGGTCTGGCGTTCGCCCAGAGCCATCACGGCTCATCGAATCCGGTCTCCATGTCGTTGAAGCAACTGCACGACATTACAGCCGGCAACGTCATGAAGACGGCCGAGATGCTCGACGACGCCATGTACGAGTTCCGCCCCACCGAAGACGTGCGGTCGGCCGGCCAGATCCTCGCGCACGTTGCCAGCTCCCAGTTCGCGTTCTGCTCGGCTGCCGCCGGCGAGGAGAATCCGTCGAAAGTGAATTTCGAGGAAACAGCCACCACCAAAGCGGACATTCTCAGTGCACTTACGTCCGGCTTCGACTACTGCGTCGACGTCTACGACGGAATGACGGACGAAGCGGGCGCGGAGGTGAAGGATTTCTTTGGAATGAAGCTGGCCGGGTCGGCCATTCTGGCCTTTAACTCGACACACAATTACGAGCATTACGGCAACCTCGTCACGTACATGCGCATCAACGACATCACCCC
>CAZMXY010000455.1:0-1526 GCA_964570345.1 uncultured Rhodothermales bacterium
TCGTCCGCCATCGAGCCGTCCTGCGTAATGCCGTTCCAGATGCCCCTGCCGCTAGCCAAACAGACCAGCGCGGTGCACGAACCCGGAGGGATCGACGAGGTCGCGGCGACGGAAAAAGGGCCGGCCCGCGTCGTCCCTGGCCGACGTCCCCGCCGCGCGCGTGAGCCTTCCGGACTCCGTCTTGTCGTACATCTCGAGATGCAGCATCATCGACGGCACGCCCAGACGGACGCCGCCATCGCGCATCAGAACGCCTACGCGTCCGAGCTGCCGACCGCGCTCCACCTCGTCGCCTTCCTCCACGAACCAGACGCTTTCGGGAGCGAGCTCGCCGTAGCGTGCCACGAAGGGGCCGTGATCTATTTCGAGGGCGAACGTCCGCAGGTAAAAAGGATACGGACCGCGGGTCACGACGCCGTCGGCCATGGCGCGGATCGCCGTGAAGTCCGGAAAGTAGAGGTCGATGCCCGCATGCACACGCGCCCCTCCGCTCCGGCGCGAGCCGAAGGCACGCATGCCGGCGCCGGCACCGAAGAAGGCGAACTCGGAGAAGCGAGCGAAGGGAAACGTAGGCCGGACGCCGTCGATCGCAAGCAGCGCATCGAGACGTTTGAGCGTCCGCCCGTTCGGATCGACCCTTGCATCGGGCCGCCGCATGCCGATCCGCCGCTGAAAGCGTTCGATGGCGCCTTCCGTGCCGTCGTCGCAGCGACCGTCCACCGGACCCGGATCAAGCCTGGGGTCCAGCGTCAGCCGGGCGGCTTCTTTGAGGGCGGCCTGCACCGTTTTGACGTCATCGGCGTCGTTCGATGCGTCGAATCCGACGGATTGGGTGATAGTGACATCCATGCCTTCGGCGCCCTCTGTGTCACGAACGTGTAGATGGAGAAATCGGACACGGCCGGATGAAAGTCAACCCTTCGGCCAATCGAAAGCGATGATCCGTACTGGTAACCGTACCAAACTACGTACGTATCGGCTCCTTAATCGTCAGCATCTATCACTATCCGGAGCCGAACGTGAATAGACCCTTGAGGGCGCTCGTGACGTCGGGCGGAGTCATGATTGCCACACTCCTGCATCATTTCTACGGCGCCATTTTGTACGCGACGCCGTGGAGGCATCACCTGGCCCTGATCGCCCTCCCGGTTCTCGCGACGTTGATCGTATCGTACGGCGTTCACGAGCGCCGCGGGCGAACGCGGGTCGGCCGCGCGTCGATGTACGTCTTCGTCGTGCTGACCGCCGTCTTCTCGGTCGCTCTGATCGGCCTCTTCGAAGGCGGATACAACCATCTGGTAAAGAACGTCCTGTATTTTGGTGGAGCCAGCCCGGCCGTGCTCGGGCGGCTCTTTCCTGCTCCCCGGTACGAGATGCCGGATGACGTAGTGTTCGAAGCGACGGGCATCCTTCAGTTCGTCGTTGCGCTCGCCGCGGCGTATTACACGCTGATGTACTGGCGCGAAAGTGGTCGAAGAACGGCCGCCGTGTAGGCCCTCATGTAGAGCCCCGTTTGGCCGTAGTGT
>CAZMXY010000456.1:0-1523 GCA_964570345.1 uncultured Rhodothermales bacterium
GCGACTACGACACCGAGAAGCTCCAGGAGCGCCTGGCGAAGCTCTCCGGCGGCGTCGCCGTGCTCAAGATCGGCGCCGCGACGGAGCCGGAGATGAAGGATAAGAAGGCGCGCGTAGAGGACGCCCTGCACGCGACGCGTGCGGCGATCGAGGAAGGGATCATCCCGGGCGGAGGCGTGGCCTACATCCGCGCCCTTGACAAACTGGACGGCGTCGAAACCGAGAACGACGACCAGCGCATCGGGGTCGACATCATCCGGCGCGCGCTCGAAGAGCCCCTCCGCCAGATCGCGGAGAACGCGGGCGTCGAAGGCTCGATCGTCGTGCAGAAGGTCAAGGAGGGGAAGGACGACTTCGGCTTCAACGCGCAGACGGAGGAGTACGGCAGGCTCGTAAAGCAGGGCGTCATCGACCCGACCAAGGTCGCACGCACCGCGCTCGAGAACGCCGCGTCAGTGGCCGGCCTGCTGCTGACGACCGAAGCCGTCGTCGCCGACAAGCCCGAGAGGAAGAAGACACCGTCCATGCCGTCGGGAATGGACGACATGGACTTCTAGATCCGACGTCCGCACCGTTAATCCACCGTTGATGCACCTTCCCGAGGAGGCGGGCGGCGCCGGAACACCGCAGTTCCGGCGTCGGCCCGCCCGTCGGGTTACAGGGAAGCGGGTCGACACCGCAGCCCGTTACCGCAGCCGGATGACTCCGGCCGGCAGCGACGTGGCCGGTCGTTGAGCGCGCTGGAGCCGTCAGGACGTCAGGCGCTGGTAGAATTCGAGCGTCTGCCGGGCGATGGCGCGCCAGCTATACGATTCCAACACGCGCCGGCGTCCCAGCCGGCCCATCTCTTCCCGTCGTGCTGTGTCGCGCATCAGCGCGTTCACGGCGGCGGCCAGGTCCCGAGAAAACAGGGCGGTGTCGCGAGGCTCGAAATCGGCCGGACCCCGAGCTTCGAACGGCACGAGCAAGCCCGTCGATTTGTCGACCACGATACTGGGAATCCCACCCACGGCCGACGCCACGACCGCCGTCTCGCAGGCCATGGCTTCCAGGTTGATGATCCCGAAGGGCTCGTAGACCGAGGGACAGACGAAGACGGCCGCACCGCTGTACAGTGCGATCACTTCGTCGCGCGGAAGCATCTCCGCGATCCAAACGACGTCGTGGTTGCCCGCCTTCCGGGCTTCTTCCACGGCTTTCTCCATCTCGAGGGCGATCTCTTCGGTGTCGGGCGCGCCGGCGCACAGGACGACCTGCGTGCCCTCGTCGAACGATGGAATGGCGTTCACGAGGTGGATGATGCCCTTCTGGCGCGTGATCCGTCCGACGAAGAGCACGTACGGCCACTCGACGTCGACGCCGAGGCGGCGAAGGACGTCGGGCCTGTCCGTCGGACGGTACTCGTCCGGATCGATCCCGTTGGGAATGACGGTGACCCGCTCGTCGGGCACGTCGTAGAGCTCCACCACGTCGCGCTTCATCGACTCCGACACCGCGATGACGCCGTCCGCATTCCGGTAGGC
>CAZMXY010000457.1:0-1505 GCA_964570345.1 uncultured Rhodothermales bacterium
CGGGTTCGCCGAAGGCCTTTTCGGGGAGGATTACTACGCGGACTGCGCACGCATACTCGCCGAAGACGGGATTCTCGTCTCGCAGAGCGAATCCCCGTTCGACCCGACCTTTCAGGCGTCGATCGGGCGGGCGCGCGAGGTGCTCGGACGCCTGTTCGAGCAGACGCACGTCTACCTCGTGCACGTCCCGACGTATCCGACCGGCACGTGGTCGTTCACGATGGCGACGAAGGGGCTCCATCCGATCAACGACTTCGACCCGGGGCGCACGGCCGAGCGAACGGCACCGTTCGCGGCGCTGCTCAGGTATTACAATGCCGGGTTGCATCTCGGCGCGTTCGCGCTGCCGAATTTCGCGAAGTTACGCCCGGGTATGCTATAACAACGTCGCTCCCTTTCGGAAGGATCAGGGTGACGCGTCGGGGCCCGCCATCGTCCAGAGGGTTTCCATCCGCCGGCGCAGCACTAAGACCCCCTCCATGAGCGTCCGGTCGAAGTTGATGAAGCCGTTGACGAGGTAGACCTCCTCAGGCGTGCAGTCGTAGATCAGCTTGATCTCGGTGTCACCCTTGCGATGGTCGATCGTGGCCAGGGCGCCCAGGAGTCCCGTGGAAGCCGTTCCGACGAACACGTCGAGCTCGTGCCCGTCCGTGGCGACGGTGCCGTTCACGTAGCCGTAGTCGATCGGGTAGATGATGGACGGATGCTCGGGATGGCGCGAGCCCCGCGGCCGGTCGATCGTGATGCCGTGTTCGGCGATCAGACGCTCCCATCGCGGCCAGTCGGTCACGCGCTCCACGAGCTCGCGCAGTTCAGGCCGCAGGAAGGTCTTCGATCCAGAGGGCATGGTCGGCGTACTCGGTGTCGGCGATCGACCGGAGAAAGCGCCGGTCGGCCGTGACGAATTGGCAATCCAGCCGCGTCGCGAGTGAGAGATAGAGACAATCATACAGGCCGGCCGGCATCGCAAGGGCATGTTGCAAAGCGGCTGCGAACAGTCCCTCGTTCTCATGCCGCTGCATCGGAACGCGTCGCAGGTCCTGGATCATCTGCAGACCCTCATCGAGGCTGATCTCCTTTCTTCGATGCTTTTTGCAGACGACATGTCCAAACTCGAGAAAGAAGAATGCAGGTACGTGTAACGCCGGTCGGATGTGGTGCAAACGCCTGGCCGCGTCCACATAGTCCTCGACGAGAAACCACTTGGCAGCCACACTCGCGTCCACGACATAGGGCGTCGTCATTCAGCCTCACGGATGCGGCCCAACATCTCGCCCGTATCGCTGAACGTACGGCCACTCTTTTTCATTTCCTCGCGAAAGGCGTCGATGTGTTCCCACGCCTCGTCCCAACTGAGCTGTGTCGACGCCTGTTCGAGAATGTGGCGCACCTCAGCTTCGAGGGACCGGTTGTTGCGCTCCGCCCGCTGTTTGAGCGTTTCCACGACGTCGTCGTTCAGGTTGCGAACGATAATTTGTGCCATCCGGCCGGTCAGAATGATATCA